>CAMATD010000026.1 GCA_945860785.1 Variovorax sp. YR752
CATCGACTGCTCAGCCCCCCCTTCCCGCCACTGGCGATGCGTCAGAACAGTCGCCGATTGAAAAAGAACTGGCCGTGTTGCTCGTGAACGCACTCAATCTCGAGGTCGCCCCCGAGGACATCGTCCCCACCGACCCGCTGTACGGCGAAGGCCTGGGGCTCGATTCGATCGACATCCTCGAAGTTGCGCTCGAAGTCTCGCGGCGCTACGGCTTCCAGCTGCGCTCGGACGACGAGCGCAATCAGCAGATCTTCCAGTCGCTGCGCACGCTCGCGACCCACGTCGCCCAGCATCGCAGCGCTTCCTGACCCATGTCACGATGGCGACTGGCACTCCTGCTGCTGGTGGGAGTGGCCTATGCCGGCCTCTCCCACTGGATGACGCTGTTCCACGCCACCGCGCCGTGGGCGGTGGTGGTGTTGCTCGGCCCGCTCTGGATCGCGGCGATGGGCTTTGCCGCCAGCCGCTTCGGGTGCCTGGGTTTTGCCGGGGCGCTGCTGCTGGGCATCGGCGGCTTCGTGCTCGTCTTCCTCGGTGAAGCGGGCAGCCCCGACCGTCTCTATGTGCTTCAGCACGTGGCCATCAACGGCCTCTTGTGCGGGTGGTTCGGTTCCACGCTGCGCGGCGACGGTCTGCCCCTGATCACGCAGTTTGCCCAGCGGGTGCATCCGCTGGAGGGCCACATGAAGGCCTACACGACACAGCTCACGCGCATCTGGACGGGGTACTTCGCCCTGATGGTCGTGGCGTCGATCGCGATCTACCTGACCCTGCCGTTCTCGGCCTGGTCGCTGTTCGCCAATGTGCTGTCGCCGGTGATGGTGACGCTGCTGTTCGTCGGCGAACACTTCCTGCGCTACCGCCTGCACCCCGAGTTCGAGCGCACCCGGCTCGTCGACGCGGTGCGCGCCTTCTACGGCACGTCGACGGTCGACCACGGCGCCGGCCCCCGATGACACAGGCGCTGCCCGCGTGACGACAGACACCCGCTTCCTGCCGCTGCTCGCGGACCGCGACCCCGACGCCCCCCTGGCTTGGCGGGCCGGCGTGCCCGTCAGCACGCGCCAGTTCCTGGTCGACGTTGCCCGCTTTGCGCCGGTGCTGCCGGCCGAGGGGCAGGCGGTCAATCTCTGCGTCGATCGCTACGCTTTTGCCGTGAGCCTGGGCGCGGCGCTGGTGCGCGGCCAGGCGAGCCTGCTGCCGCCCGATGCGCGGCCCGACACGCTGGCCCGCCTGCTCGAATCGGGCGGCACAAGCCTTGTCGCGCTCACCGACGACCCGAAGCTCCAGACACCCGGCATGCAGCGCGTGCTGATCGAAAACCGCTCCGACCTCGAAGATGGCGTGAGCGCGACCGTGCCGGCGTTCGACGGCGCGATGCACGCGGCCAGCCTGCTGACCTCCGGCTCCACCGGCGTGCCGCAACCGCATGCCAAGACGTGGCGCACGCTGGTGGGCGACGTCGCGGTCGCGGTCGAGCGGCTCTGCCGGGTGCTCGAGCGCCCCTCGCTCGAAGGCCTGACGCTGGTCGCCACCGTGCCGGTGCAGCACAGCTACGGGCTGGAGTCGTCGGTGCTGCTGGCGATGCTGGGCGGCGCCGCATTCGAAAGCGGGCGGCCGTTCTTTCCGGCCGACGTGGCGCAGACGCTGGCCTCGGTGCCGCGCCCGCGCGCGCTGGTGACCACGCCGTTCCATCTCAAGACGCTGCTGCTGTCGGGCATCGCGCTGCCGCCGGTGGACCTGATCCTCTCGGCCACGGCGCCGCTGTCGCCGCAGTTGGCGGCCCAGGCCGAGCAGGCCATGGGCGGCGTGCTGCTCGAAATTTACGGCAGCACCGAGTCGGGCCAGGTGGCCACCCGCCGCACGACCGAGAGCGAAATCTGGGAAACCTTCGGCCAGATCCGCGTGCATGCCGAGCCGGGCGAGGGCGACGGGCCCGAGCGCTTCATCTTCGACGGCGACTTCCTGCCCGAGCCGACGCCCATGGCCGACGTGCTCGAATTGCTCGACGACCGGCGCTTTCGGCTGTTCGGCCGCGCGAACGACCTGATCCATGTGGCAGGCCGGCGCAGTTCGCTGGCGCATCTGAACTACCACCTCAATAGCATCGCCGGTGTCGAGGACGGCGCCTTCTGGCTGCCCGACGAGGTGGCCGACGGTGTCGTGCGGCCGGTGGCCTGCGTGGTCGCGCCCACGCTCAAGGCGGCCGACATCATTGCCGCGCTGCGGCAGCGCCTCGAATCGGTGTTCGTTCCGCGCCGCGTGGTGCAGGTGAAGGCCTTTCCGCGCGAAGGCACCGGCAAGCTCACGGTGCGGGCGCTGCGCGAATTCGCGCTGGCGCAGCTCGCGGAAGACCACACCCCGGTGCAAATGGTCCATGTGGTGCCGGCCGACCATCCCTCTTTTGCCGGCCATTTCCCCGGCCAACCCTTGCTTCCGGGCGCCCTGGTGCTGGCCGAGGTCATGGAAGCCATCCAGCGTGTGCCGGCACTGGTCGCGCGGCTCGGGGCCAACCCTGCGCTCGCGGCCGCCAAGTTCCTCGCGCCGGTGCGTCCCGGCAGCACGCTTTCCATCGAGCTGCACCCGGAAGCCGGGACCGGTCGCGGCGTGCGTTTCGACGTGCGTTGCGACGGCGTGGTGGCTATCAGCGGCCGCTGGGCGGCTGTGCAAGAGTCGTCGGCGTGATGAAGCACACCGACGCCGAAACGCGCGCCGTCAACGAGGCGGCCCGAACCGCCCAGACCCCGCAGCAGGGCGGCTGGGCCCGCGCGCCCGAGCGCAGCAACATGCTGGCCTTGCGCTTCATCTGCCTGATGGCCCTGGTGTGCGGGCGCCACGTCACGCGCCTGCTGCTGCCGCCCATCAGCCTGTATTTCCTGCTGTTCGCGCCTGCGCAGCGCCGCCACATCAAGCGCTACCTGTTCAGGGCCATCGGTCCGCACGCGGGCTGGATCGACGGCTACCGCCTGCTGCATGCCTTTTCCTCCACGGTGCTCGACCGCGTGTACTTCCTGCGCGGGCGCATGGACCTGTTCAAGCTGACGGTCGAGGGCAATGTGCCGCTCGAAACCGAGGCTGCCGAAGGGCGGGGCGCCTTCCTGCTCGGCGCCCACGTGGGCAGCTTCGAGGTGATGGGCGCCTGCAAGCAGCACACGCACCAGCACGGCCTGCGCCTGGCGATGCTGATGTACCCGGACAACGCGCAGCGCATCACGGCCATCCTCAACACCATCGCAGTGCCCGAAATGCGGCCCCACGTGATCGCGCTGGGCCGGCCGCATTCGATGCTCGCGCTGCGCGACTGGCTCGACGGCGGCGGCCTGGGCGGCATGCTGGCCGACCGCACGCTGCCGGGCAGCGAAGACCAGCCGACGCATCACCGCGGCAACAATATCGTGCTGCCGTTCCTGGGCCAGCCCGCCAGCTTCAACGATGGGCCCTTCCGCCTCGCGGCCTTGCTGCGCCGCAAGGTCTACTTCATGGCCGGTCTCTATGGCGGCGGTGCGCGCTACGATGTCCGATTCGCCCCGCTGGCCGACTTCGGCGAGCCGGTGGCCGATGCCGCGGAGCGCGAGCGCCGCATCCGCGCCGCGGTCGAGGCCTACGTCACACGCCTGGAGGCGCTGTGTCGCGCGTATCCGTACAACTGGTTCAACTTTCATGATTTCTGGCTCGAAGATTCGGCTTGACTGGCTTTGCAGGGCCCTGGTCCTGGCGGTGGCGTTCTGCGCCGCGCCGGCGTGGGCGTTCGACCTGCCCGAGCTGATGGGCCTCCTGGCGAAGCAAAAAAGCGGTGAGGCCCGCTTCACCGAACAACGCTTCGTGCACGGCCTCGAAGGCCCGCTCGACGCCAGCGGCACGCTGAGCTTCGACGCACCCGACAAGCTGGTGCGCCGCACGCTCTCGCCGCGCATCGAAACCGTGGCGGTCGACGGCAACACCCTGACGCTGTCGCGCGGCGGCCGCAACCGCACGCTGGCGCTCGACAGCATGCCCGAGCTGCTCGGCCTGGTGGAAGCCATGCGCGGCACCCTGAGCGGCGACGGCGCCACGCTGCAGCGCTACTTCAAGAGCACGGTGTCGGGCGCGCCAGCCAAGTGGACGCTCGACCTGACGCCCATCGACAGCCGACTGGCCGCGCAGGTGCGCAGCATGCGCATCAGCGGCCGCGCGAGCGACGTGCTGGGCCTGGAGATGGAATTCGTCGGCGGCGACCGCTCGGTCATGAACATCTCGCCCAACGCCCCGGCAGCTGTACCCACCAACGCGGCCCCGTCCGGCGCGGCCGGACGCACCATGCCGTGACGGCGCAGCAGGCGGGCGGCCCGCCGGGCTGGCGGCAGAGGGCGGTCGTGCTGCTGGCGTGGCTGCTGGTGCTGCTCTGCGGCGCCTTTGTCATCGCACGCACGCAGATCGGCGCTGACCTCTCGGCCTTCCTGCCCAAGAGCCCCGACCTGCGGCAGCGCGTGCTGATCGAGCAGCTGCAAAGCGGGGTGGCCTCGCGCACCTTGATGCTGGGCATCGAAGGCGGCAGCAATGCCGAGCAGCGCGCCACCGTGTCGCGCGCAGTGGCCAAGGCCATGCGCGAGAGCCAGCTCTTCGACCTGATCCAGAACGGCGATGTGGGCGACTGGAGCGAGGCCGGCACCTGGGTCTTGCAGCATCGCTACCAGCTGTCGCCCGGTGTCACGCCGGCGCAGTTCACCACCGCCGGGTTGCGCGACGCGATCAACGAAACGCTGTCGATGCTCGGCACGCCGGCCGGCAACGTGATCAAGCCTTTTCTCGACCGCGACCCGACCGGCGAGACACAACGCATCGCGATGGAACTGGCGCCCGCCAGCGCGCCGCGCAGCGAAGACGGCGTCTGGATGTCGCGCACCGCACCGCGCGCGCTCATGATCGCCACCACGCGCGCCGCCGGCAGCGACCTCGACGCCCAGGCCGTGACGATCGCGCGCGTGCACGCCGCGTTCGAGGCCGCCACGCGCGACATGGGCGAAGCCAGGCCCAGGCTGCTGCTGAGCGGGCCGCCCGTGTTCTCGGTGATGAGCCGCGACAAGATCAGAACCGAAGCCATCCACCTCGCGATCGTGGGCGGCATCGTGATGGGCGGGTTGCTGCTGCTGGCCTTTGCCTCGCCGCGCGCACTGGTCATTGCCTTCCTGCCGGTGGCCACGGGTGTGGTGATCGGCACCGCGAGCGTGAGCCTGGTGTTCGGCTCGGTGCACGGCCTCACGCTGGGCTTCGGCAGCACGCTGATCGGCGAGACGGTCGACTACGCCATCTATTACCTGATCCAGGCACGCGGCGCCGCCGTGGCCGGCACGGGCTGGCAACGCTGGCGCGACCTGAACTGGCCCACCGTGCGGCTCGGGCTGCTGACCTCGGTGTGCAGTTTCGCGGCGCTGGTGTTCTCGGGCTTTCCGGGGCTCGCCCAACTGGGCGTGTTCTCCATTGCCGGCCTGGTCGCCGCGGCACTGGCCACGCGCTATGTGCTGCCGATGCTCGCACCCGATGGCGCGACCGGCATGCGCAAGCACATGGCGCAGGTCGCCGGCATGCTGGTGCGCGGCCTGCCGCGCCTGCGCTGGCCGCTGGCGGCGCTCGGCGTGGCCGCGCTGGGGCTGGTGCTGTGGCAGGGCGGCCATCTGTGGCGTGCCGATCTGGGTGCGATAAGCCCGGTGCCGAAGGCGGCCCAGCAGCTCGACGAGATGCTGCGCAACGACATCGGCGCCAGCGACGGCGGCGTGCTGGTGGTGGCCTATGGCGACGACGAGCAGGCTGCGCTGCGCAACACCGAAGCAGCCGCGGCGAAGCTCGATGCGCTGGTGGACATGGGCGAGCTCGGCGGCTACGAGACCGTCACGCGCGTGCTGCCCAGCATGGCCGCGCAAACCGCGCGCATCGCGAGCCTGCCCGATGCAGCAACGCTGCGCGCCAGCCTGACCGAGGCCACGCAGGGCCTGCCGCTGCCGGCTTCGCGGCTCGGGCCTTTCCTCGCCGACGTCGAGGCGGCACGCCAACTGGCGCCCGTGCAACGCGCCGACCTGGCCAACGGACCGCTCGGCTCGGTGGTGAACACGCTGATGTACCAGCGCCCGGGCGGCGGATGGTCGACGCTGGTCGTTCTGCATCCGGGCCCGAAATTCGATCAGGGACGGCTCGAAGCCGCGCTGGCGGGCGTGCCCGACGTGCAGGTGGTCGATGTCGGCCGCGAACTCGCGGGGCTGTACCAGCGCTATCTGCACGAAGCCTTCGTGCAGGTGCTGCTCGGTGCGCTGGCGGTGGTGGTGTTGCTCGGCATCTACCTGCGCTCGTGGCGCCGGCTGCTGGCGGTGTGCCAGCCGCTGCTGTTCGCGGTGGTGCTCACGCTCGGCGGCATGGCGCTCGCGCAGGCCGCGCTCGGCATCCTGCACCTGGTGGGGCTGTTGCTGATCGTAGCGGTGGGCTCCAACTACGCGCTGTTCTTCGACCAGTTGCGTGTCACGGGGCGGGCCGACGAAGACACGCTGGCTTCGCTGATGCTGGCCAACCTGACGACGGTGGTGTCGTTCGGCTTGATCGCGATCTCGGACATTCCGGCGCTGTCGTCGATCGGCCGCGTGGTCGCGCCGGGCGCGTTGCTGGCGCTGCTGCTGTCGGCTGCGTTTGCGCGGCATGTGGCGGCGCCGCCGCCCGCGCAGCGCGGCTGATGGGAAAATCCGTTTCCATGTCGTCCGCATCCGCCCCGTCCGAATCCTGGCCCTGGCCGCCGGCCATGCGCACCAGTGCGGCCTGGCATGTGGCGGCCATCGGCGCGGGTGTGCTGGTACCGGGGGCCTGGCCCTGGGCCATCGGCGCCATCGTGCTCAACCATGCGCTGATCACCGGCGCCGGGCTGACGCCGCGCAGCAAGCTGCTGGGCCCCAATGTCACGCGGCTGCCCGAGGCGGCGGCCGCTCGCCGCGAAGTGGCGATCACCATCGACGACGGGCCGGAGCCGGAAGTCACGCCCCAGGTGCTCGACCTGCTGGATGCGCATGGCCAGCACGCCACCTTCTTCTGCATCGCCGAGCGCGTGCTGGCGCACCCGGCCCTGGCGCGCGAGATCGTGGCGCGGGGCCACAGCATCCAGAACCACACGGCGCGGCACCGGCACAACTTTTCGTTCCTGGGGCCGCGCGGCTTCGCCAGCGAGATCGCGCGGGCGCAGGACATCCTGACCGAAGTCACGGGCCAGCGCCCGACCTGTTTCCGCGCACCGGCTGGCCTTCGCAACCCTTTTCTCGAACCCGTGCTGCACCGCCTGGGCCTCTCGCTCGTGAGCTGGACGCGCCGCGGCTTCGACACGCGCGAAGGCGATGCCGCCAAGGTGATGGCGCGCCTCGGCCGCAACCTGCAGGCCCGCGACATCCTGTTGCTGCACGACGGCAACGCCGCGCGCACCGCCGAAGGACAACCCGTTTTGCTGGAGGTATTGCCCTTGTTGCTCGAACGCCTGCGCGCCGATGGATTGCGCGCTGTCACCTTGCCCGAAGGGCTGAAGTCATGAGCGCCGTGATGCTCTCCACCGACAACGCGTGGCGCGAGCTGCACGAAGCCGCGACGATTCCCTACAAGAAGGGCGGCACCTTCGCCTGGCAATTCGCCCGCGGCAAGCTGGGGCGTGACCCGGTGTTTCGCGGGTTGCTCGAACGCGGGTTGATCGGCGCGCAGCATCGCCGCGTGGTCGACATCGGCTGCGGGCAAGGCCTTTTTGCGAGTCTGCTGGCGTCGATGAGTGCGCTGCAGCAGCAGGGGCGGTGGCCCGCTTCTTGGTCGAGCACACCGGCTGCCGCCGACTACACGGGCATCGAGCTGATGCCGAAGGACGTGGCGCGGGCCGAGGCTTCCATCGGCCATCTGCAGCCGGCGCCGCGGCTGATGTGCGCCGACATGTGCTCGGCCGCCTTGCCGGACTGCGACCTCGTCGTGATCCTCGACGTGCTGCACTATGTGGATCTCGAAGCGCAAGAGGGCGTGCTGCAGCGGGTGCGCGATGCGCTGCAGCGCGGCGGCAATCCGCAGGCCCGTTTGCTGCTGCGCGTGGGCGATGCGTCGAGCCGCCGCGGCTTCGCGATCAGCCAGTGGGTCGATCGCACGGTGACGCGCATCCGCTGCCACAAGGTCTCACCGACCTGGGGCCGTCCGCTGGCCGAGTGGACGGCGCTGCTGCAGCGCCTGGGCTTTCGCGTGCAGAGCATTCCGATGAGCGAAGGCACGCCCTTTGCCAATGTGCTGCTGGTGGCCGATCTGGAGGCTGTCGCTTGACAGCGCCACAGACGCTCGACCGCGCCGGCATTGCGCAGCGCATTCCGCACAGCGGCAGCATGTGCCTGCTGGAGCGGCTCGAGAGCTGGGATGCCGATGTGATCCGCTGCAGCACGACGACGCACAGGCTGGCGGACAACCCGTTGCGCACGGCCGGCGGACTGCTCGCCCCCAACGCCATCGAATATGCAGCACAGGCCATGGCACTCCACGGCGGACTGCTGGCCGCCGAAGGCAGCACGCCATCGGCCGGTTTTCTGGCGAGCGCGCGCAATGTGCGGATGACCGTCGCGCGGCTCGACGACATCGAGGGCGCATTGCAGGTGCAGGCACGGCGCCTGTCGGGCGACGAGCGGCAGATTCTTTTTTATGAGTTCGCCGTGAAGACCGAGGATGGCCGCATGCTGGCCGAGGGCCGGGCCGTGGTGGTCTTGAACACGCCGCTGGCAACAGAAAGCACGTCATCATGAGTCTCGAAGGAAAACGCGCACTGATCACGGGCGCCAGCGGTGCGCTCGGTGCCGCCATGGCCGAGCGTTTCGCACGCGACGGCGCCACGGTGCTGTTGCATGCCAATTCGCGGCCGGAGGCGGTCGAGCAGCTGGCGGCTTCCATCACGGCGGCGGGCGGCAAGGCCGAATGCCATGTGTTCGACCTGCGAAGCGACGAGGCCACGGCCACCGCGTGCGCACGCATGCTGGAGGGCGGCCCGATCCAGATCCTCGTCAACAACGCCGGCGTGCATGACGATGCGGTGTTGCCAGGCATGCGCGCCGAGCAATGGCACAAGGTGATCGACGTATCGCTCAACGGGTTCTTCCGTGTCACGCAGCCGTTGCTGTTGCCGATGATGCGCACGCGCTGGGGGCGCATCCTGAACATCTCTTCTGTCTCTGCCATCACCGGGAACCGGGGGCAGGTCAACTATGCCGCGGCCAAGGGCGCGCTCAACAGCGCGACGAAGGCGTTGTCGCTCGAAGTGGCGTCGCGCGGGGTGACGGTCAATGCGATTGCGCCGGGGATCATTGCGTCGCCGATGGCGGACGCCGTGTTCGATCCTGCCGTCATCAATCAGATGGTGCCCGTCAAGCGGGCGGGGACGCCTCAGGAAGTGGCTGCGCTGGCTGCTTTCCTTGTCAGCGATGAAGCTGCGTACATCACCGGTCAGGTGATTTCGATCAACGGCGGGATGATTTAGGGGCCTCGATTCCGGGGTGCGGCGATGGGGGTTGAGCCCTTGGGCGGCCGACGTCACCGGCCCTTCGGGCTTCCCTGCGCTGCTCGGCGGTGCCTCAACGGCCACCCAAGGGCTCAACCCCCATCGCCGTGGACAGAGCCGTGGTGTGTTCCCCTGACTTCCTCCCTCTCCCTCCGGGAGAGGGCCGGGGTGGGGCCGACTGCGCCGCACCGCGTACCGGGCGCCCTCTGCAAAAGATCCCGAAGGATTCAAAGCGGCAGCGTATCGAACGCAGCGTAAGCCGTAGCCAGCCAGGACTTCACGCGTTGGCGTTCCAGGAGGCCCAACGCATGCGCCCCCTCTCGATCGTTCACAGCCTTCCAGAAACTGGTGTTCTGCGCATCGATCTTGCGCATGCTCGCTTCATGCAGACGCGGCAACGCGATCACACGCGCGCCATTCGCAGTGGCCTTGGAGAGCGATTGCGACGCCAGCAGCATGCCGAAGTCGCTGCCGCGCCCGTAGTTCTGCACCACGATGTAATTGGGCCGGTTGCCGAAGGTGTCGATCAGCGTGCCGAGCAGGTCGGTGGAGTCCTTGCCGTCGTCGAGCACATGCCAGAAATTGACGGTCACGCCGATTTCGGCGAACACGTCGAACAGGTCCGATTCTTTGATCCAGCGCGACAGCGGCGCCAGCGTCTGGGCCGCAAGGTCGACGATCACGCTCTGTTTCGGATTGGTTTCGAAGCCGTTCACGACCGTGTCGAGCCCCTCGTAGCTGTCGACCACGACGGGCGAGGCAAAACCTTCGTAGAAGCGGGTGAACGCACTGTGCGAACGATCGGTGTCGAAACCGGTGAAAGGCCGGCTGCGGTCGATGAAGTACTGCGCCAGCACGCGCGCCGTGACCGACTTGCCGACACCGCCTTTTTCGCCGCCGATGAAATTGATGGAGCTCATGAGTCGCCTGTAGGTTTGCGAAAAAGAAAGGGGATTCGTTTTTCCAATCTGTATCGACAGCTTGGAAATTTGTATTTTGGAGGGTTTCGGAAGCAAACAGCGTTTTACCCCCGATACCTCGCAAGTCGCGCGCCGACCAATGCGGTGAATCTGCCACTCGATCAATGCAGAATGTCATGAACGGAGCGTTTCTCGATGACTACCGAGCCAGATTCCCTGTACCTCACGCCGTACGAAACCGGCAACCACAACCAGACCACCACCTGGGCCGAATGCATCGCTTTCTACGAGCGGCTGGCCGAGCGCTTTCCCGCGGTGCTGCGATGGACGCAGATCGGCGTTTCGGACAACGGCATTCCGATGCACGCTGGCGTGGTGACGGCCGACGCAGTGTTCGACCGCGAGACCTTGCAGCGGCAGCGCCGGCCGGTGTTCTTCAACAACAACGGCATCCACCCCGGCGAGCCCGAAGGGATCGATGTCTGCATGGCGCTGGTGCGCGACTTCTGCACGCAGCCCGAACGCCTGGCGGCGCTGGGAGACACGGTCTTCGTGTTCATCCCGGTCTACAACGTGGACGGCTGCCTCAACCGCCAGGACACCTCGCGCGTGAACCAGCAGGGGCCGGAGTCCTTCGGCTTCCGCGGCAACGGACGGCACCTGGACCTGAATCGCGACTTCATCAAATGCGACAGCCTGGCGGCGCAGGTGTTCAGCCGCTTCTTCACCGCGTGGGACCCGGACGTGATGGTCGACACCCACACCTCCAACGGCGCCGACTACGCCTACACGATGACGCTGATTCCGACCCAGTCCGACAAGCTGGGCGGAGGGCTCGGGCAGTTCCTGCGCGACAGCATGCTGCCGGCCACCTACAGCAACATGGACCAACGCGGTTGGCCCACCTGCCCGTATGTGAACTGCGTGGCCGAAACGCCGGATGACGGCATTGCCGACTTCCTCGACCTGCCGCGCTTTTCCACGGGCTATGCGGCCTTGCACCACACGATCGGCTTCATGCCCGAGACCCACATGCTGAAGCCCTATGCCGATCGCGTGGCGGCCATGCGGACGCTGGTCGAGGTGGTGCTGGGGTTCACCGTCGCGCATGCGGCGCAGATTCAAGGTCTCCGTCGCGAGGCCAGGGCCGGTGCTGCGCGACAAGCGCACTGGCCGCTCTCATGGCGGGCTGACCACAGCCGGCCAGCCAGTCTCCGGTTCAAGGGGTACCAGGCGGTGCGCGTGCCCAGCAGCCTTGGCACTTACCAGCGCCTGGCCTACGACCGTAGCCAGCCGTGGGGAAAAGACATTCCTTATTTCAACCGCTACGTGGAAGACGCTGCGACCGTTGCGCCCAAGGCCTACCTCATTCCCCAGGCCTGGCGCGAGGTGATCGAGCGCCTGCAATGGAACGGCGTGACGCTGCAGCGCCTGGCGGAAGACCAGGTGTTCCATTCCGCCAGGGTGTACGGCATTCAGAGCGTGGTCTCGCGTGCCGGGCCGTACGAGGGGCACATGTTCCACGACGAGGTGGTGCTTGTCGAGCGGACCGAGACTGTGCACGCGCACGCCGGCGACGCATGGGTTCCGCTCGACCAGGCCAAGGCCCGCTACCTCGTCGAGACGCTCGAGCCCGAAGCCCACGACAGCTTCTTCCGCTGGGGTTTCTTCAACAGCGTGCTCGAAAAGAAGGAGGCCTTTTCGGCCTACGTTTTCGAAGACACCGCATGCCGGATGCTGGAGGAAGAGCCGGCGCTGAAAGCCGGTTTCGAGCAATGGAAGCGGACGCATCCCGACAAGCTCTCTGACCCTCAAGCGGTTCTGGGCTACATCTTTGCGTACGGCAAGCGCCATGCGGAGCCGGAGTGGCGGCGCTATCCGGTGGTGGGCCTGAGGTAGCCGCGCCTGGCCATGCCCTGCAGCAGCGGGTGTGCCTGCAAGCGTTGCTGCAGCCGCTTTTTCCACGGCGCCGGCAGCGTCGAGGTGTCGATCATCTCGGGCCACAGGCTGCGTGCGAGCCGCGCCGTGTCGGCGACAACGCGCCGCACCAGCGGTTCGTGCAACCCGGTCGAGAAGCAGAAGGCACGCACATTGGCGGGCGTGAACAGGGCTGCGCGCTTGCCTCCGCCGGGCGCGGCCGGCAGCAGGGGCAGGGCATGGCCGTCGACGCCCTCCCTGGAGCGCCGCATAGGCCACGATGTCGTAGGCTGGTGCCAGCCCGCGGCGCGATGCCGTCCGCGTACAGCACGCCGAAGTTCTTCAGATGGGCATCGGGGTTGCCGAGCAGGTCGTTCACCGCGAGGCGCCGCACGAGTTCGAGCACCGCTTCTTCGTCCAGCGAAGGGAAGGCCTGTATCGCAAGCGCCATGTCGAGGTAGCTCGCGCTGTACTTGTGCATCGGGTCTACCGCGAGCACCTGCGCGAAGTCTTCGAAATGAATGCGGCGTGCGCCGTCGCGGTCGAAGCGCGTGACGGCCAGGAATTCGGGCTCGTCGGGCAAGGCGTAGCTGTGCTCCGCCTGGATGGCCGAGAGTGGCGCCAGTTCGGCGTGGCACACCTCGACGCCCGCGGCGCCGGCCATTTGCAGCGACAGCATCTCGAGCTGCGGCATGTGGGGCCGCCCGGCAACAGGCAGCTTCGCGATCACGCGCGTGCTCGCACCGGCCCGCGTGCGCGCCACATAGCGCCCGCCCTGGCGACGCAGCCCGAGCTTGGGCTGCACGCCCGACACCGAGATGCCCTGCGGCATCGGCAGCTCGACCACCGACATCTCGAGCGCGTCCTGGTCCTGGGTGATGAGCCGCTGCAGCGTGCCGCGGTCCACCGACACGGGCTTGGCGCTCACCGCGCCGGGCAGGTCGCCGCCGCAGGCCGCGAGCAGCTCGAAGTGGTCGTTCTCGCGGCAGCCCCGCAATTGCGCGATATGGCTGCGCAGCACGCCTTCGGGCAGCAGGTTCTGGAAGAAGCGCGGGAGCTGGCCGCCCTGGGCGTTGAAGAGCGGGTTCTTGACGTCGCTCCAGAGGGCAGCCTGCGTGGCTGCATCGCTCGCCACCATCGACAGCGAGAGCACCTCCGGCGGCGGCGCGGCGACCAGCTCGGGCTCCGCCACGAAGCGGCACAGGTCGGCGTACTGGAAGAGCTTGCCGAAGCGCCGCGTGCCGAGCGAGATCTCGAGGATCTTGACGTTCATGGCGAGCGGCGCTTGTTGCCGTACGGCGGCGGGGCGGGCGTTTGCGCGACGGCATGGCCCACGCGGGTGGCGACAGGGCGGTAATCAGGGTCGGTGCCCGTGCTTTCGCCAAAGCCCTTGGGCGCAAGCTGCAGCTCCAGGCCCAACGCATCGACCAGCGCGAGCAGCGACGACAGCTGGGGGTTGCCCTGCAGGCTCAGCGCATTGCGCACCGAGCGCTCGGTCAGCCCGGAGCGCAGCGCAATCTCGGCGCTCGAGAGGCCGGTGGCCTCGCGCCGCGCGGTCAGGGCGGTGATGAGCTCCTGTTTGTTCACGGAAATATATTACTGAAAATGGCGATTTGGGAATTATGTTTCCGGAAAAGCCCGCGTCGGCCTATTTGGGCACCAGGGTGAAGAAAGGCATGACCACGCCCATGATCCAGTTCTGGCCGAAGTCGAGCGCCGCCCGGCGGTATTTCTCGTCGGCTTGCGCGGCCAGCAGGTCGAGCCGCGCCACCACCTTCGACAGCTCGCGGTCGGCCACCAGGTTGCGGCCGCGCTCGCTGATTTCGGTGGCCAGCAGCAGCGGCTGGCCGTCGGGGCCGGTCTTGGAGGAGATCAGCCAGAGCGAGATCTCGAAATTGCGCGCGGCCCGGAAGCTGTTCTCGGCGTTGACGCCGTCGAGCATGGTCTGGTCCCAGGTGTCGCCGTTGGCCTGCTTGAGCATCGTGGCCCAGCCGAACACCAGCGCCGCCACGCGATCGCCTTGGTAGGCCTGCGGCCCGGTCTCGAAGGCCAGGCGGATCGCATCGATGCCGGTGGCGCCGCGCAGCTCCGGCAGGCCGGGGCCCTTGACGACCGCGTCCCAGGCGCGCTGGGTGGCCCTCTTCCATGCTGGCGGCCGACGTGCGCCATTCACGGGGATTGCGCCTGTAAAGCGTGGTCTGCACGCGCCGGACCGACTGCAGGTTGTCGCGCAGCGAAAGATTGGCAATGCGGTTGGCGCCGGACTGGAGCCACTCCTGGTTGGCGTAGGGCTCGGCGCGCTCGGTGGACCGGGTCGACGAACAGCCCGCAAGGCCGAGCAGGGTGGCTGCGCCTGCCAGCAGGCAGGTGCGCCGCGCCGCGAAGGCTGAAACCGAAGAATCACTCATGCCCTGACGTTATCATCCACGGCTGGGGCAGCAGCCCGCTTCAAGCTGCGGGCCCGTGCAATTTTCCTTACAAATCAATACCTTGGCGCTACGTCAAGGCAGACCGACAAGTCGTGCGTCTTAATTCCATCAAGCTTTCGGGCTTCAAGTCGTTCGCCGAACCCACCAACTTCCTGCTGCCGGGCCAACTGGTCGGCGTTGTCGGGCCGAACGGGTGCGGCAAGTCGAACATCATGGATGCGGTGCGGTGGGTGCTCGGCGAGTCCCGCGCCTCGGAGCTGCGCGGCGAGTCGATGCAGGACGTGATCTTCAACGGCACGACCACGCGCAAGCAGGCCAGCCGTTCGAGCGTCGAACTGGTGTTCGACAACGCCGACCACCGCGCTGGCGGCCAATGGAACCAGTTCGGCGAGATCGCCGTGCGGCGCGTGCTCACGCGCGACGGCACCAGCAGCTACTACATCAACAACCAGCCGGTGCGCCGCCGCGACGTGCAGGACGTGTTCCTGGGCACCGGCCTCGGTCCGCGCGCCTACGCCATCATCGGCCAGGGCACGATCAGCCGGATCATCGAATCCAAGCCCGAAGAGTTGCGCCTGTTCCTCGAGGAAGCAGCCGGCGTCTCCAAGTACAAGGAGCGCCGCCGCGAGACCGAAAACCGCCTGGGCGACACGCGCGAAAACCTCACGCGGGTCGAAGACATCCTGCGCGAACTCAACGCCAACCTCGAAAAGCTCGAGAAGCAGGCCGAGGTGGCCGCGCGCTACAACACGCTGCAGGGCGATGCCACGAAGAAGCAGCACCAGCTGTGGTTCCTCAAGCGCAGCGAGAGCGACAGCGACCAGGCCAAGATCAAGGCCGACTCCGAAAAGGCGATCAACGACCTCGAGTCGCGCACCGCCGATCTGCGCCACATCGAAGCCGAACTCGAAACCGTGCGCCAGGCCCACTACGCGGCCGGCGACCAGGTCAACCAAGCGCAGGGCAAGCTCTATGAAGCCAGTGCGGAAGTCGGCCGGCTCGAGGGCGAGATCCGCTTCGTGGTCGAGGGTCGTCAGCGCGTCGAGCAGCGCCTGGTCCAGCTGCGCGAGCAGATGGGCCAATGGGGCACCCGCCGCACCGACGCCGAGGCCGAGATCGAAACGCTGGCCGGGCAGGGCGTCGATGCCGAAGAGCAGGTCGTCCTGCTCGCCGCCCAGCTCGAAGAACACGACGCGCGCATGCCCGAGCTCGAAGAAGCCCAGCAGCGCGCGCAAGACGAAGCCAACACCCAGCGCACGACCGTGTCGCAGGTGCAGCAGCAGATCCAGGTGCTGGCCGCCGACCAGCGCAACATCGAAGACCAGAGCCGCCAGCTCACGCAGCGCAGCGAACGCCTGCGCGCCGACCAGAACGCACTGGCCGCACCCGACGAGGCCCGCCTGCTCGACATGCAGGAGCAACTGGCCGCTGCCCAGGAAACCGCCAGCGAAGCCGATGCCCGCCTGCACGATCTGCAGGAGGCCGTGCCGCAACTCGACGACGACCGCCGCACCAAGCAGCAGGCCGTCAACACCGAAGGCGCACGCCACGCCGAGTTCTCGGCGCGGCTCGAAGCACTGCGTGCGCTGCAGGAAAAGGTCAAGACCGACGGCAAGCTGGCCCCGTGGCTCGCCAAGCACGGCCTCGAAGGCCTGCAGGGCCTGTGGAGCCGCATCCACATCGAGCAGGGCTGGGAAAGCGCCCTCGAAGCCGCGCTGCGCGAGCGCCTGGGCGCGCTCGAAGTCAGCCGTCTCGACATGGTGCGCGCCTTCGGCAACGACGCACCGCCGGCCAAGCTGGCGTTCTACAGCCCGCCGTCGGCCAGTGTCCCGCCAGGTGCGAGCACGCTGCCGCGCCTGTCGAGCCTGCTGCGCCTGAACGACGCCGGCCAGCAAGCCCTGCTGACCGACTGGCTCCACGGCTGCTTCACCGCATCCAGCTTCGAGGAAGCATTGGCCCAGCGCGCCACGCTGCAGCCGGGCGAAGTCATCTATGTGCAGAGCGGCCATGCCGTGTCCTCGAACAGCGTCAACTTCTACGCGCCCGATTCCGAGCAGGCCGGCCTGCTGGCCCGCCAGCAGGAAATGGAAAACCTCGAGCGCCAGCTCCGGGCCCAGACTCTCATCAACGAAGAAGCGCGCACTGCGCTGATCCGTGCCGAAGCCGCTTACGGCGATGCGGCTTCGCGTCTCGTGACCGCACGGCGCGAAGCAGCCGACACCCAGTCGCGCGCCCACGAACTGCAGGTCGAGACCCTGCGCATGACCCAGCTCGCCGAGCAGACGCGCGCGCGCAGCCAGCAGTTGGCCTCCGACCTCGGCGAAGTCGACGCGCAGCTCGAAGAACTGCAGGAGAAGCGCGTGGCCGCCGAAGGTCGTTTCGAAGAGCTCGACATGCAGCTGGCCGACAGCCAGGAACGGCATGCGCAGCTCGACGAGCGCGTGATCGAAGCCGGCCGCGCGCTGACCGCCAGCCGCGAGCAGCACCGCAGCCTCGAACGCCAGGCGCAGGAAGCCACCTTCTCGCAGCGCACGCTCGAAGCCCGTCGCGCCGAGCTGAACCGCGCCATCGAAACCGCGGCGCAGCAGGTCGTGGCGCTCACCGACGAAGACGAACGCGCCCGTGCCGAACTCGGCCGCCTGTCCGATGCCGCCGCACAAGCCGGCCTGCAGGACGCCCTGGCGCTCAAGCTCGAACGCGAGACCTCGCTGGGCGCATCGCGCAGCCAGTACGACGACCTCACGCTCAAGCTGCGCGCCAGCGACGAGCGCCGCCTGCAGCTCGAGCGCGAGCTCGATCCGCTGCGCCAGCGCATCACCGAATTCCAGCTCAAGGAACAGGCTGCGCGCCTGGGTGTCGAGCAGTACCAGCAGCTGCTGGAAGACGCTGGCGCCGACCTCGCGGCCATCGCACAGTCGATCGAAACCGACAAGGTGCGCCTCACGGGCCTGCAAAGCGAAATCGACCGCCTCAACCGCGAAGTGGTTGCGCTGGGCGCGGTGAACCTGGCGGCGCTCGACGAACTCGCGATTGCGAGCGAGCGCAAGACCTTCCTTGACGCCCAGTCGGCCGACCTGAACGAAGCCATCGGCACGCTCGAAGACGCCATCCGCAAGATCGACGCCGAAACGGGCGACCTGCTCGGCGGCACCTTCAAGATCGTCAACGAGCACTTCAGCCGCATGTTCCCCGAGCTGTTCGGCGGCGGCAATGCGCGGCTGGTGATGACGGGCGACGAAATCCTCGACGCCGGCGTGCAGGTGCTCGCGCAGCCGCCCGGCAAGAAGAACCAGACCATCCACCTGCTCTCGGGCGGCGAGAAGGCGCTCACGGCCATCGCGCTGGTGTTTGCGATCTTCCAGCTCAACCCGGCGCCTTTCTGTCTGCTGGACGAAGTGGACGCGCCGCTGGACGACGCGAACACCGAGCGCTATGCCAAACTCGTGACCGCCATGAGCCGCGAAACCCAGTTCCTCTTCATCAGCCACAACAAGATCGCCATGGAAATGGCCGAGCAGCTGATCGGGGTCACGATGCAGGAGCAGGGCGTTTCGCGGATCGTCGCGGTGGACATGGAGGCGGCCGCCTCCATGGTCGAGGCCGCTTGAGTCGAGCGGCGCGCATGAGCAACCTCACTCTCGCTCTCTCCATCCTGGGTGGCCTCGTTCTCGCGGCCGTCGTCGGTTATGAAGCCCTGCTGTCGCGCCGCAATGCGCCGCGCCAGCCCGAGGTCGACACGGCGCTGGCCGACGTGGAGCGGTCGATGTCGTCGTCGACCGATGGCGTGGAGCCGATGCTGCACGTCGACCCGAGCCAGCTGTCGGCGCACGACCGCCACGAACCCCTGTTCGACCCCGACCTGCCGGCGCCGAGCGGTGTCCCCGTGGCCACCGGCGAGCGGCGCGGCGGGCTCGATCCGCTGATCGATGTGATCGCTCCGGTGTCGCTGGACAGCCTCGCTTCGGGCGATGCCGCCATCGCGGCCATGCCGCCGACACGGCGCGCGGGCAGCAAGCCGGTGGCCATCGAGGGCCTCAACGAGCACACCGGTCAATGGGAGTCGCCCGTGGCCGGCCAGCGCTACAGCGCCTTCCAGGTCGGCGTGCAACTGGCCAACCGCACGGGCGCACTCAACGAGATCGAGTACTCCGAGTTCGTGGTCAAGGCGCAGGCCTTTGCCGATGCGGTCAACGGTTCGCCCGAGTTCCCCGAGATGCTCGACGAAGTGGCGCGGGCCCGCGAGCTCGACCAGTTCGCCAGCGCGCACGACGCGCAGCTGGGCTTCGTGCTGCGCGCGCTGCATGCGGCCTGGAGCCCGGGCTATGTGCAGCAGAACGCGGCGCGGCTTGGCTTCGTGGCCGGCATCATTCCGGGGCGCATGGTGCTGCCCACCGGTGAAGTCGGTCTGCCGCCGGTCCTCGGGCTGGCTTTCGACACGCAGGCTGCGCTGGCCGACGACCCGGCGCAATCGGCCATCCGCGAGCTCAGCCTGAGCCTCGACGTGCCGCAGGTCGACCGCGCCGAGGAGCCGTTCCGCCGCATGCGCGAAGCCGCCGCCACGCTTGCGCGCGAAATGGACGGCGTGGTGACCGACAGCGACGGCCAGCTGCTGCGCGACGAGACGATGGACGTGATTGGCAACGACCTCGAGCAGCTCTACGACACGCTCGATGCGTGCGATCTGGCGGTCGGCTCGCCACTGGCCCGCCGACTCTTCAGCTGATCCGATTTTTCGGGAGACACCCCACATGACGACGCGCGACGAAGCGGCACGCGAAGCCGCCGCACTGAGCGAACAGCTCCACAAGCACGCCCACCTCTACTACGTCCTCGACGCGCCCGCGCTGCCCGACGCCGAGTACGACAAGCTGTTCCAGCGCCTGCAGGCACTGGAAGCTGAATACCCCGAACTGCGCACACCCGATTCGCCGACGCAGCGCGTGGGCGGCAAGGTGCTCGACGGCTTCACCAAGGTGCGGCACAAGGTGCCGATGCTGTCGATCCGCACCGAGACCGACATCACGCCCGGCGGTGCGAGCGCCTTCGATGCGCGCGTGCGCAAGGAACTGGGCCTGGCCGAGGACGGGCCACAGGTCGAGTACGTCTGCGAGCTCAAGTTCGACGGCCTGGCCATGAACCTGCGCTACGAGAACGGCGTGCTCGTGCAGGCCGCCACGCGCGGCGACGGCGAGGTGGGCGAAGAGGTCACGCAGAACATCCGTACCGTGCGCGAGATTCCGCTGAAGCTCAACGGCAAGGCGCCGCCCGTGGTCGAAGTGCGCGGCGAGGTCTACATGAAGCGCGCCGATTTCGACGCGCTCAACGAGCGCCAGCGCGAGAAGATCGCGGCCGGCCAGAAGAACGAGAAGGTGTTCGTCAATCCGCGCAATGCGGCGGCCGGCGCGGTGCGCCAGCTGGACCCCGCGATTGTCGCGGCACGGCCGTTGAGCTTCTTTGCCTACGGCCTCGGCGAAGTCACGCCGGCCAGCGAAGGCGGCCCCGACTGCCCGACCCAGTTCGACTGGCTGCAGCAGTTCCACGCCTGGGGTTTTCCCGTAGCCACGCAGACGGCACGGGCGAAAGGCGCTATTGAACTGATCGCGTTCCACGAAAACATCGGCCGCCAGCGCGATGCCTTGCCCTACGACATCGACGGCGTGGTCTACAAGGTCGACAGTGTGGAACTGCAGCGGCAGCTGGGCTTTGTCTCCCGCGAGCCGCGCTGGGCCGTGGCCCACAAATACC
This sequence comes from Variovorax sp. YR752, assembly GCA_945860785.1. Lineage (GTDB taxonomy): Bacteria > Pseudomonadota > Gammaproteobacteria > Burkholderiales > Burkholderiaceae_C > Variovorax. The sequence goes on from CAMATD010000026.1 coordinate 20,523, forward strand.
CGGCGCAGGAGCAGCTCACCGAAGTGCTCGGCATCGAGATTCAAGTGGGCCGTACCGGCAAGCTCACACCGGTGGCCAAGCTCGCGCCGGTGTTCGTCGGCGGCGTCACCGTGACCAACGCCACGCTGCACAACGAGGACGAGGCCCGCCGCAAGGACGTGCGCGTGGGCGACACGGTCATCGTGCGGCGCGCCGGCGACGTGATCCCCGAAGTGGTCGGCGTGGTGCCCGAAAGCCTTGCCAAGCCCGACGACCAGCGCGGCCCTGTCGTCACCATGCCGCACCAGTGTCCCGTGTGCGGCTCGGTGGCGGTGCGCGAAGAGGCAGAGGTCGACTACCGCTGCACCGACGGCCTGTTCTGCGCGGCGCAGCGCAAGGAAGCCATCCTGCACTTCGCGGCGCGGCGCGCGGTCGATGTCGACGGCCTGGGCGACAAGCTGGTCGAGCAGCTGGTCGATGCCAATCTGATCCGCACCTTGCCCGATCTCTACAAGCTCGGCTTCACCACGCTCGCGGGCCTGGACCGCATGGCCGAGAAGTCGGCCATGAACCTCGTCGATGCGCTCGAAGCCTCGAAGAAGACCACGCTGCCGCGCTTCCTGTTCGGCCTGGGCATCCGCCATGTGGGCGAGAGCACCGCGAAGGACCTGGCCAAGCATTTCGGCAAGCTCGACGCGATCATGGACGCCACCGAAGAGCACCTGCTCGAGGTCAACGACGTGGGTCCGGTGGTGGCGCAGAGCCTGCGCACCTTCTTCGACCAGCCGCACAACCGCGAGGTGGTCGAACAGCTGCGCGCCTGCGGCCTGACATGGGAAGAGGGCGAACCCGCGGCCCGCGCGCCCAAGCCTTTGGCGGGACTGACCTTCGTCATCACCGGTACCCTTCCTACGCTGGGCCGCGACGAGGCGAAGGATAAATTGGAGGCAGCCGGTGCAAAGGTCGCCGGTTCCGTCAGCAAGAAGACCCATTACCTCGTGGCCGGCGAAGAAGCCGGCAGCAAGCTCGACAAGGCCCGGGAACTCGGGGTGGCCGTGATCGATGAGGCGCGTATGCTGGAGATACTCGAGAACGGCGTCACGGAGTGAGGGTTTGGCGGCAACCCTCTTTACCGGCCGTTACGTGACTTCATCGCAGCGCAGTCAACAGGGTCTACAACCTGACGTTGAAAGAAAACAGAAGGCCGACAAGGAGTCCCTCATGCAAACAATTCGTGTTCTCGGTGTCAGCATTGCCCTCGGCGGCGTGGCGTTGCTCAGCGGCTGCGTGGGCGTGCCCGGCGACCCGTATTACTCCGGTGGTTATGCCGGTGGCTACTCGGAGCCTTACTACTCCGAACCATCCCCGGTGGTCGTTCAACCGGCGCCGGTCTATATCAACGGCGGGGGCTACTACGAAGGCCGCCGTCCGTACTACGACCGCCGACCCTATTATGGCGGCCGGCCCGGCTATCAGTATCCGAACGCCCGTCCCGGCTATCCGGCCCCGGGCGTGCGGCCGGGCAACTATCCGCGCCCCGGCGCGACGGGCCTTCCCCAGCCGATCAGGCCGGGCGGGCGCCCGGCAACGGGCCGGCCGGCGCTGCCCAACGTGCCTGGCACGCCGATCCGCAGCACGACGAACCCGAACCGGGACCAGTAGTGACCGCGGGCTGATGGCCCCACGAGGCCATCAGGGCCACGGAGTCTCGCGATAATCCATCGCATGGCCATCCGCGAAATCCTCAAGATGGGCGACCCCCGGCTGCTGCGCATCGCGCAGCCGGGGGCTGCCTTCGACACCGACGAACTGCACCTGCTGGTGCGCGACATGTTCGAAACCATGCATGCGGTCAACGGCGCCGGCCTTGCGGCGCCGCAGATCGGCGTGGATCAGCAGCTCGTGATCTTCGGCACCGACATCGTCAATCCCCGCTACCCCGACGCACCGCCGGTGCCCCGCACCGTGCTGCTGAACCCCGTCATCACGCCACTCGACGACGAGGAAGAAGAGGGCTGGGAAGGGTGTCTTTCGGTGCCGGGCCTGCGCGGCGTGGTGCCGCGCTTTGCCAACATCCGCTATACCGGCTTCGATCCTTACGGCGACCCGATCGACCGGATCGCCAGCGGCTTTCATGCACGTGTGGTGCAGCATGAAGTCGATCACCTGCTGGGCAAGCTCTACCCGATGCGGGTGCGCGATTTTTCGCGCTTCGGCTACACCGAGGTCCTGTTTCCAGGCCTCGATGCGGCTGACGACGACTGAGCCTCAGTTGTACTTGCTGCTCAGGGCAAAGCGGCTGCCGCCCATGAAGGCGAGTGCGATGGCCGCGAACAGGAACATGCCCTGCAGTTCCAGCGCCCAGCCGCCTTGCTTGCCGAGCACGAACAGGTCCTTGGCGTGCACCAGCCAGAACGCCACCAGCATGTTGATCGCCACGATCCATGCGGCGGGCCGCGTGTAGAGGCCGATGATCAGCAGTACAGGTGTTACCACTTCACCGATGTAGACCAGGTAGGCCAGCGCGCCCGGAAGCCCGGCCGACGACAGCATGCCCGAGATGAAGCCCACGCCGCCATGGATCTTGGCGATGCCATGCAGCAGGATGAGAACGCCGAGCGCGACGCGCAGGACGAGTTTGCCGGTGTCGTCGGATTTGACCATTGTGTTGATTCCAGATGAGAGTGATTCGAGGGCCGTATGGTAGTGAAACAAGAGCCGTTGCGGGCACGGGACATGCACGACACCCGAGGTATATGCATCCAACCCGCGGTTCTTTGGCAGAGTGGCGCCTCGCCCCGTACACTGCCTTTTGCTTACTCTTGAGGAGAACACACCAATGAAGAACCGATTCCGCCCGGCACTGATGGCCGCAGCTTCCGTCGTCGCCCTTGCCACTGCCGTGCCGGCCTTTGCAGGCAAGACGCTCGACGCGGTCAAGCAGCGCGGCACCGTCAAGTGCGGCGTGACCAATGGGGTGGCGGGCTTCTCCGCTCCCGACACGCAGGGCAACTGGTCGGGCCTGGACGTCGACACCTGCCGCGCCATTGCCGCCGCCGTGCTCGGCGACCCCAAGAAGGTCGACTTCGTGCCGCTCAATTCGCAGCAGCGCTTCTCGGCCCTGCAGGCCGGCGAGATCGACATCCTCGCGCGCAACACCACCTGGACGCTCACGCGCGACGCCTCGCTGGGCTTCAACTTCACCACCATCACCTACTACGACGGCCAGGGCTTCCTGGTGCCGAAGAAGCTCAAGGTGACGAGCGCCAAGCAGCTCAAGAACGCCACCATCTGCACGCAGTCGGGCACCACCAACGAGAAGAACGTCTCCGACTACTTCCGCGCGCAGAACATCCCCGTGAAGACGGTCGTCTTCGAAAGCTTCGAGGCCTCGTTCAAGGCCTTCTTCTCGGGCCGCTGCCAGGCCTTCACCACCGATGCTTCGGCGCTGGCGGGCCTGCGCAACAAGGAAGCGCCGAACCCCGACGACTACGTCATCCTGCCCGAGCTGATCTCCAAGGAGCCGCTCGCACCCTTGGTGCGCCGCGGCGACGACGAATGGTTCGCCATTGCCAAGTGGGTGCCCAACGCGCTCATCGAGGCCGAGGAATTCGGCGTCACGCAGGCCAACGCCGACGAGCTCAAGGTCAACAGCAAGGACCCAGCGCAGCAGCGCCTGGTCGGCACCGGCGAAGACCTCGGCAAGCTGCTGGGCCTGGACAAGGACTGGTCGTTCCGCGCCATCAAGGCCGTGGGCAACTACGGTGAGGTGTTCGAGCGCAACGTCGGGCCGAAGTCGGTGCTCGCGCTGCCGCGCGGCTCGAACAACCTCTGGAACAAGGGCGGCCTGATCTACGCACCCCCGGTTCGATGAGTCCGGAAGCCTCGCGCCGCGGCGCCTGGCTGGCCTGGGTCGTCCAAGTGCTGCTGGTGCTGGCCGTCGTGGCCGGCGCCTTCTGGGTGGTGCATCACGCGCTCGAGGTGCTGCGCGCCCGTGGCGTTCGCTCGGGTTTCGACTTTCTCACCGAGCCCGCGGGCTTCTCGATCAGCGAGGGCTGGCTCGACTTCGATGCCAGCCAGCCGTTCTGGCGTGCCTTCCTGGCGGGCCTGATCAACACGGTGCGGGCGGCGGTGCCCGCGGCCATCTTCTCGGTCGTGCTCGGCACGCTGATCGGCATCGGCCGGCTCGCGCCGCATGTGCTGCTGCGCGGCATCTGCACCGCGTATGTCGAACTGCTGCGCAACGTGCCGCTGCTGGTGCAGTTGCTGATGCTGGCTTTTGCGATGGCCAACCTGCTGCCCGATCCGACGGAGCCCGTGCGGCTGCTGCCGGGTGTGTGGCTCAGCAAAGGCGGTCTGAGCGTGCCTTGGCCCATGGTGGGCGAGGGCGGCTGGTGGCCCACGCATTTCGAATGGCCCGAGCGGGGCGACTTCGGCGTCAGCGGTGGCGCTGCGCTGAGCCCCGAGTACGTGACCATCGTCGCGGGCCTGACCTTCTATTCGGCGGCTTTCGTGGCGGAGATCGTGCGCGCCGGCATCCTGTCGGTCTCGCAGGGGCAGGTGCTGGCCGGGCAGGCGCTGGGCCTGTCATCGGTGCAGCAACTGCGCATCGTGATCCTGCCGCAGGCGCTGCGGGTGATCGTGCCTTCGCTCACCAATCAATTGCTGAGCCTCACCAAGAATTCGTCGCTGGCCGTGGCCGTGGGCTATCCGGAACTGGTGTCGGTGGCCAACACCACCATCGGCTCGAACGGCCGGGCCTTCGAGTGCATCGCGATCATCATGGCGGTCTACCTGCTGCTGTCGCTGCTGATCTCCTTCGGCATGAACCGCTACAACGCGCGCGTCGCGCTCAGAGGCTGGCGATGAGAAACGTCGCGCAAGGCCCCATCGCATGGCGCAGCGAGCTCTGGGGTTCGCCGCTGCGCGCGCTGGCCACCGTGCTGCTGATCGCGCTGCTGGCGTGGGGTGGCTTTCATGTCGTCGAATGGGCGGCGGTGCACGCGGTGTTCCGCCCCGACGCCGAAGCCTGCCGCGCGGTGCAGCACGGCGCCTGCTGGGGCGTGGTGGCCGAGAAGTGGCGGCCGATGCTGTTCGGCCGCTTTCCCTATGAAGAGCAATGGCGACCGGCCATCGCGGTGATCGTGCTGTCCGCCGTGACCGTGCTGAGCGCCTGGCCGCGCAGCTGGCGCTGGTGGCTGGTGCCGTTGTGGGTCGTGGCGCTGCTGCTGTTCGTGCTGCTGATGCGCGGCGGGGTGATGGGTCTGATTGATGTGCCGACGAGCCGCTGGGGCGGCTTGCCGCTCACCATCGGACTCGCAGTGGTGGGGTTGGCCCTGTCTTTTCCGCTGGCGCTGCTGCTCGCGCTGGGCCGTCGTTCGGGCTGGCCCGTGGTGCGAACGCTCAGCGCGAGCTACATCGAGCTGGTGCGCGGCGTGCCGCTGATCTCGGTGCTGTTCATGGCGTCGTTCCTGCTGCCGCTGCTGTGGCCTGCGGGCTGGCAGCCCGATGTGCTGGTGCGGGTGCTGGCGGGCCTCACGCTGTTCGTGACGGCTTATCTGGCCGAGATCATCCGCGGCGGGTTGCAGGCCGTGCCGCGCGGGCAGACCGAAGTGGCGATGGCGCTGGGCTTCGGCCGCTGGCCGGTGCAGCGCGACATCGTGCTGCCGCAGGCGCTGCGCCTCGTGGTGCCGGCGCTGACCAACAGCGTGGTCGGCACGCTGAAGGACACCTCGCTCGTCACCGTGGTCGGGCTGTTCGAGCTGACCGGGGCGCTGGGCCTCGCGCTCGGCGGCGATCCGACCTGGCGGCCGTTCTACCTCGAGGGCTACCTGTTCATCGCGGCCGTGTACTGGGTGCTGTGCTTCGGGCTCTCGCGCTACAGCGTGTGGCTGGAGCGAAGGCTGGCGAGCGCGCCGACCTGAGCGCTGCCCTGCGGGTCGGCCGGCAAGTGGTCTTCCTGCAGTCCGAGCGCAACGGCCTTGTCCCTCGGCGCGCGCGTCATCAGGCTCACGACCACCACGACTACGGCATTGATGGCCATCGCGATCAACCCCGCCTCCCATTGCGGCACGGTCGCAGCCCAGAACTTCGCCGCAAACGGTGCAAGCAGCGCGACGAAGCCCGCCACCAGCCCGGCCAGCACGCCGATCGCGCTCGTGCGCCTCCACAGGAAACCCAGGAACACGCCAGGTGCGAGCATGCCGATGGCCGAATAGGCGTCGAGCAGGATCTTCACCAGCGAGCCCTTCTGGCTCACCGACAGCCAGACTGCAATGCCCGCGAAGACCACCAGCGAGGCGCGCGACAGCGTCAATGAAGCACGCTCGCTCAGGCCGGATTTGAACGGCCGCACCACGTTGCGCGTGAAGATCGATCCCGCCGTCAACAGCAGCAGCGAGCCGGGCGCCAGCGCGAGCAGGAAGCCCGTTCCTGCGAGCAGCCCGACCGTCCACGCCGGGTAGCGGTCGGACACGAACTGCAGCAGCGCCGCGTTGAGGTTGCCGCCCGGTGGCTGCGTCTGCGCCAGCAGCGCCGCGAAGCCGAGCAGGATGATGAAGAAATAGGCCAGCGAATACAGCGGCTGCCAGATGGCATTGCGGCGGATCGCCGTCGCGCTGTGCGCCGTGTACGACATCTGGAACAGGTGCGGAAACACCCAATTCCCCAGCGCGATGTTGATGGCCGAAGTCATGAGCCAGATCGCGGTGGTCGGCGAAGTGGCGTCGAGGCCCGGGAACTTGCCGATGCCCGGGTGCTTGGCCTCCGCCATCGCGAACAGATCGAGCAGCGAAGCCGCGCCCACCTTGCTGGCAACGCTGACACTGAGCAGCCAACGACCACCATCAGCACGTCCTTCACGTCCGCGGCAAAGGCGGCCGAACGCACGCCCGCGACGAAAACGAAAGTGATCATCAGCAGCCCGGCGCCGATGGTCGCGGCCTCGCTCGTGATGCTGCTGCCCAGCGTGAGTTGCACGATCAGCCCGAGGCTCACCAGCTGGATCTGCACGTAGACCACCAGCGAGGCGATGCCGACCACCCCGGTGAGCACGCCGAGCCAGGGTGCCTCGTAGCGCGCTGCAAAAAAGTCGGACTGCGTGACCAGCCTGCCGATGCGCCCGGCACGCCAGATCCGTGGAATCAGCCAGTAGCCGACGGCATAGCTCATCGAGACCGAGCAGAAGGCGAGGTAGGCCGGCGCACCCAGCGCCCAGGCGTAGCCCGAGATGCCTAGCACCGCGAAGGTCGTGTAGACCTCGCCCGCATTCATGAACCAGAACACCAGCGTGCCGAGGCTGCGGCCGCCCACGGCCCAGTCGGCGAAGTTGTTGGCGCGCCGCGTGCGGCGTCCGTAGGCGATGGCGCCGGCCACGGTCGCGAGCAGGATGGCCAGGACGATGGCGAGCTTCATGGTGTGCTGTCCTCGCCGGTCTTCATGCTGTGGGCGAGAAAGGCCGCCTCTTCGGCTTCCACCCCGGCCTTGGCGTCGAGTCGGAACACGATGGCAATGACCACGCTGGTGAGCACGATGCCCGCCATCTGCCAGAACATCGGGAAGGGCAGCCCGAAGGGCGTGAGCGCGATGTCGTTCACGGCCGGCGCCAGACAGGCCTGCCAGATGAACGGAAAGACCAGCAGCCACCGGTGTCCAAGGCGACGCCTAGTGGGAGGCGTGGGGGAAAGCGATTCGGCCATCTCGGTGTTCCTGTAAAGTATTACTGCACAATCTGGGCGCGGAGTGTGCAGGTAAAATGCACAAGGCGCAAGAGGTGAATTTGCCGGTGTTCGGGTAATTGCCAGGGAGATTGGCAAGATTTTTGGCCCTTGACATGCACCAGATCCGTACATACCATCATCAAAATTGTGCTGTACTACTGCACAAAATGAGAAGCACAGAAAGATCCAACCCATGATCGGCGAGCGACTGAAGGAATTGCGCACGGCGCGCGGCCTCTCCCTGCGCGAGCTCGCTGCAATGGCAGGCGTGTCGGCCACGCTGCTGAGCCAGATCGAGCGCGCTGTCACCGATCCCAGCCTGGAAACGCTGCGCCGGCTTGCCGGGCTGTTCGGCGAGTCGGTGTCCTCGCTGTTCTCGGAGCCGACGCCGCCCGCCGTCTGGGTCAGCAGGCCGGGCCAGCGCTCGATGCTCACCGCGCCCAAGGGCCAGGTCGCCTACGAGCGGCTGACCGCGGGCGCGGGCCAGCTCGAAGTCCTGCGTGCCGTGCTCGAGCCGGGCCAGCTGTCGGCGGACGAGCCGCGCGGCCACGAATCGGCCGAATGCGTCTACGTCGTCTCGGGCGTGCTGGTGGCGCAGGTGGCGGGCGTCGACAACGCGGTGAAGGCCGGCGAGAGCATCTCCTTCGACGCGCGGCTGCCGCACCGATATCTGAACACCTCGCAGGCGCCGACCGAAATCATCCTGTCCGTCACCCTACCGAACCCCTGAACCATGAACACGACGACAACCCCAAAAGAGCGAAGAGGGCGCCTTCACGCTCTACGACCTGCGGGTCGAAGTGGTCGCCCCCGAAGGCGCGCGGCTCTACTGCAACGCCAAGGTCGGCGACCATTTCGAGCTGCGTGGCGAGATGCTGCACCTGCCCGAGGGGCAGGGCTTCTCGATCTACTCGCTGGGCGCCTTGCTGCCGCTGCTCGCCGCCAAGCAGCGGCCCACCGATGCCAACGACTGGATGAGCACCGACGCCGAAGTGGCGTGCCTCGAGCCGCATTGCCCCTCGCGCTTTCGCATCACGCGCACCGCGACGCGCGTTTTTCGCCACGCCGACACCACGGCCGTTGTCCATCCCCTGAAGAAGAATCCATGAGCCATCCGCCTCGCATCGACCTCGCTCCCGACTATTCGATCTCCCGCCTGCTCAAAGGCGACTGGCAACTGGCCGGCGGCGATGGCGGCGTCGACCGCGCCGCCGCCATCGCCGACATGGCGGCCTACTACGAGGCCGGCATCACCACCTTCGATTGCGCCGACATCTACACCGGCGTGGAAGAGCTCATCGGCGACTTCCGCCGCGAGCATCTGGCACGCCATGGCAAGGACAGCCTCTCGCTGCTGCGCGTGCACACCAAGTTCGTGCCCGACCTCGCGACGCTCGCGCAGATCGACCGGCGCCAGGTCGCTCAGACCATCGACCGTTCGCTGCAGCGCCTGGGCGTCGAGCGGCTCGACCTCGTGCAGTTCCACTGGTGGGACTACGGCGTGCCGCGCTATGTCGAGGTCGCGCACTGGCTGCAGGAGCTGCAGCGCGCCGGAAAGATCGAACTGCTGGGCGGCACCAACTTCGACACCGTGCGCGTGCGCGAGCTGGTCGATGCCGATGTGCCGCTTCGCAGCATGCAGGTGCAGTACTCGCTGCTCGACCAGCGGCCGCAGCCGGCGCCGTACTGTGCGCAGTCCGGCATCCAGCTGCTGTGCTACGGCAGCGTGGCCGGTGGATTTCTTTCGGAGCGCTGGCTCCGTGCCAGCGAGCCGCAGGAGCCTTTTGAAAACCGTTCGCTGGTCAAGTACAAGCTGATCATCGACGACTTCGGCGGGTGGGACCTGTTCCAGCAATTGCTGCAGCAACTGCAGAAGGTCGCGCAGCGGCATGGCGTGTCGATCCCGACCGTGGCGATGCGCTGGGTGCTGCAGCAGCCGCAGGTGGCGGGCGTGATCGTCGGCGTGCGGCGCGGCGACCACCTGGCGGACCATCTTCGGGTGCTGTCGCTGCAGCTCGATGCGGCGGACCTGGCCACGCTCGATACCGTGCTGGCGCAGCGTCAGCCACCGAGCGGCGACGTGTACGCGGTCGAGCGTGACATCGAGGGCCGCCATGGCCGCGTGATGAAGTACGACCTCAACAAGGCGCCGCACTGAGCCCTGCGATTCAGGGCTTGGGACGCGGCACCAGTTCGGGATAGCCGGTCGCCGGATCGTGCTCGCGGGCGAAGCGCCATTCGGGCAGCTAGGCGATCAGTGTTTCGGCCGTGGTCCGCACCGTGCAGCCCGGCGCGACATGCCCGCCGCGGATCTGGCCAGTGCTGTCCGACACGCTGATGTGCAGATGGGCGCCGTCCGGCGAGAGCGTGCCGGACAGCGTGAGGATTTCAAGATCGCCTTCGAGTGCCGCCGCGGTTTCCACCCCGGCGTATCGGATGCGTGCGCCGCGGAGGCTGCCGATGCCGGAGACCACGAAGGCCGCTTCGGCGCCGCGTTGCTCGAGCGCCGTATCGAGCGCGGCGCGAAGGTCATCGCCCGGGTTCAAACGCAGCGCGTGAGCTTCCATGGCTGGCAGCCTTTGGCTCAACTGGCCGACAGCGCCTTGTCGACCAGCTGTTGCGCTTCTTCGAGGATGCGCCCCAGGTGTTCCGCACCCTTGAAGCTCTCGCCGTAGATCTTGTAGATGTTCTCTGTGCCCGAGGGACGCGCGGCGAACCAGCCGTTCTCTGTCACGACCTTCACGCCGCCAATGGCCGCGCCGTTGCCGGGCGCATGGCTCAGCACGGCCTGGATCTTGTCGCCCGCCAGTTCGGTCGAGCTGACCTGCTGCGGCGACAGATTCGACAGCTTCTTCTTCTGCTCGACCGTGGCCGCCGCATCCACGCGGTCGGACACCGGCTTCCCCAGCGCCTGCGTCAGCTCGGCATAGCGCTCGCCCGGGTCGCGCCCGGTGCGTGCCGCGATCTCGGCCGAGAGCAGGGCGGGCACGAGGCCGTCCTTGTCCGTGGTCCACGCCGAGCCGTCCAGGCGCAGGAAGGTCGCGCCTGCGCTTTCCTCGCCGCCGAAGCCCAGCGATCCACTCACCAGGCCATCGACGAACCACTTGAAGCCCACCGGCACTTCGTACAGCTTGCGACCGAGCCGGGCCGTGACGCGGTCGATCATCTGGCTGCTCACCACCGTCTTGCCGACGGCGGCATCGCCGGGCCACTGCGGCCGGTGCGTATAGAGGTAATCGATCATCACCGCGAGGTAGCTGTTCGGCTGCATCAGGCCCGCGCTGCGCGTGACGATGCCGTGGCGGTCATGGTCGGTGTCGCAGGCAAAGGCGATGCCGAAGCGGTCCTTCAGCGCGATCAGCTTGTGCATCGCGTCGGGCGACGACGGGTCCATGCGGATGCGGCCGTCCCAGTCGAGCAACATGAAGCGGAAGGTCGGGTCGACCTCTTGGTTCAGCACGGTGAGCCGCTTGAGCTTGTAGCGCTCGGCGATGGCCGGCCAGTAGTGCACGCCGGCACCGCCCAGCGGGTCGACGCCGAGATCGATCTCCACGCCGCGGATGGCCTCCATGTCGAGCACCTGGGCCAGGTCTTCGACATAGGTGTTCAGGTAGTCGTGCCGGTGCGTGGTCGGCGCACGCAGTGCCTGCGCGAGCGGCATGCGCTTCACGCCCTCGAGCTTGTTTGCCAGCATCTTGTTGGCAGCGGCTTCGACGGCGGAGGTGATGTCGGTGCCCGCCGGCCCGCCGTTGGGCGGGTTGTACTTGAAGCCGCCGCTTTCGGGCGGGTTGTGCGAGGGCGTGATGACGATGCCATCGGCCAGCCCTGTCGTGCGCCCGCGGTTGTAGACCAGGATCGCATGCGACACGGCGGGCGTTGGCGTGTACTCGTCGTCCTTCGAGAGCATCAGCTCGACGCCGTTGGCCGCCAGCACTTCGACCGCGCTGCTGAAGGCAGGCGTGGAAAGCGCATGCGTGTCGATGCCGAGAAAGAGCGGCCCGTCGATGCCCCGTTCCTTGCGGTAGTCGCAGATGGCCTGGCTGATTGCCAGCACATGCCATTCGTTGAACGCGTCGTCGAACGACGAGCCGCGATGGCCCGAGGTACCGAAGGCCACGCGCTGCGCCGGCACGGAAGGATCGGGCCGGCCGGTGTAGTAGGCCGAGATGAGCCGAGGCACATTCACCAGCAGTTCGAGCGGCGCGGGCTGGCCCGCGAGAGGATTGGTTTTTTGACTCATGCAGAGGGCCAGTCGTCGAGTTGAATCAGGTCGCCGATGCGTTCGATGGTGATGTCGGCGGGGGCATAGGCGGCAATGGCTTGCGCGTCGAGCGCGTAGTGGCCCTGCCGGACGAAGACGGTGGTGAGCTTCGGCCCCCAGATCGCCTTCATGGCGGCCAGCAGGCGCAGCTTGTCGTCGACCATCACGTAGTGCTTCGCGGGGTGGCACTCCTCGATGGTGTCGAGCATCTGCTCCTTGTGCACGTAGATCAGCACACGGCCTTCGACGGCGTCCCAGATGCCCGAGCGCTGCACCTTGCGCGGCTGGAACACCACGTCGCCATCGGAGAGGATGACCGTGGGCCCGTGGCGCCGCAGATGCTTCAAGGCCTCCAGCGCACCCGGATACAGCCGGTCGGCAAAGGGATAGTCGATTAGGAAGCTCGACATCAGCAGCAGCCGCGAATCGCTCATGCCGCGCTTGCTTTCCTCGGCACGGTAGCGCTGCAGCGCGCCGAGGTAGTCGACATAGCCGAGCTCGTTGCGCAAGGCCTCGAAGGCCGTCCAGTAGCGGCCGGCGCTTTCGGCACCGAAGGCCTGTTCGAGGTGGGTGCGCAAGTCGCCGACGACGCTGTCGTTGTCGAGCAGGGTGTTGTCGACGTCGATCAGGAAAACGGTGTCGGAATTCGGTGTCATCGAATGTGAGATCGTTGGACCTATGCTGTGCACGTCGCTTTCAGCATACGCCATTGAAAATGCAAGGCCGATACGGAGCGTGAATTAGTTGATGCTTTGTATTCCTCTGACTTAATCTGCGTGCTGCATGCCGTTTTTGGCGAATAAGCTTCGACTCAGTTTGAAGGAGCAAGAAAGATGCGCGTGAAGAGCGGGCGAAACTGGATCTGTCTGTCGGCCCTGGCCCTTTTGCTGTTGAGCGGCTGCGAGTCGCCCCCCAAGGATCGGCCGTTGACCTCGGAAGTGCCGGAGCCGCCGAGCTTCGCCCCGCCGCCCGAGACTTGCCAGGCCGCTGCCGTCCGCTGCGGGCTTGGCCTCCGGGCCACCCAGCAACTGCTGGAGGAAATGCGTCAACGCGGCGGCGCGCGCCTTGCACGCACCGTGCTGGCCACCGAGACGGCAGACCCGGCGCAAGACACCACGCGACTCAATGTGCAGGTCGAACCACACGGGGCGCATCGTGGGCGCGTATTGCGGCTAGACCTGCAGGCTGCTCAGGACGACGCCAGCGCTTCCATCAGGTCGGTCTCGATCGCGAGCTGCGTCTTCTGGCCCTGCAGCTCGGGCCCGCTGATCAGGAAGCTGTCTTCCACGCGCTCGCCCAGCGTCGTGACCTTGGCGAGCTGCAGGTTCAGGTGATGGCGCGCGAGCACGCGGGCCACTGAATAGAGCAGGCCGGCGCGGTCGCTGGCCGAGATGCTGAGCACCCAGCGCTGCGCCTTGTCGTCGGGCACCAGGCTGATGCGCGGCTTGAT
>CAMATD010000027.1 GCA_945860785.1 Variovorax sp. YR752
GTTCGACGCTGCCAAGGCCGAGCGGTGGCGGGATCAGCGCAAGAAAGCTGCCGACCTGCGCGACCGGCATGGCCCACACCTCGAGTGCGATGCTTCCGCCGCCTTCCGCACGGCGTTGCAGGCCGGGCTTGGGTGGCGTGGTGCCCGGCAATGCGAAGAGCCTGTAGGCGGGCGATGTGGTCGTGGTGCGCAGCAGCGTCGCGCCGCGCTCGGTGAGCTGGCCGTTGAGCGGCATGCCCGAAAGATGCGCGCCGACCACGGCGATGGGCATGGTCTGCGGTGCGGGAGCCGCGAGGCACGGCACGGCACGCGGCGCGGGCAACGGCACGCCGGTCGCGCCCTGCGTGAGGCCCGTCGCGTGGTGATAGCGCTGGCCCAGGTCGGCCAGCGCGAGGTCGCTGCCGCAGGGGCCGATCAGCGTGATGCCGAAGGGCAGGCCGTCCGCGCGCAGGCTGCTCGGCACCGAGAGGGCCGCGTAGTCGAGCAGGTTGACGAAGTTGGTGTACGCGCCGAGGTTGCGGTTGAGCGCGACCGGGTCGGCGCGCATCTGCTCGCGCGTGTAGTGCGTGGGCGCGGTGGGCACCAGCAGCACGTCGATGTCGCGCCACATCGGTTCGACCTGTTGCGCGATGGCGCGCAGCCTGGTTTGCGCTGCGAACACATCGGCGGCCACGTAGTTTTTTCCGCTCGCGAGGATGCCGCGCACCGGCTCGATGACGTCGTCGGCATGCGCATCGAAGAATTCGCGTACCGCGGCATAGCGTTCAGCGACCAGCGCACTTTCATAGAGCAGTGCGGCGGCCTCGGCCAGCGGTGCGTAGGGAATGCTGACGGCCGTGCCGCCCAGCGCCACGAGCCTGGCCTGCGCATCGCGAAAGGCTTCTTCGGCCGCGCTGTCGCCGAAGAAGCTCAGCGTGTCGGGCACGCCGAAGCAGAAGCGCGCGGGCAACGGCCTGCGGCGCATGGCGAGGTCGCGCGAGTAGGGGTCGCGCGCGTCGTGGCCGGCCGCAGCCAGCATCACGTCGACGGCCAGCGCCACGGTGCGCGCGAAGATGGAAACGCAATCTGCGCTCTGGGCTGCAGGCACCACGCCGAAGGTGCTCAATAAGCCGCGCGAGGGCTTGAGGTCAACGATGTTGTTGAGCCCGGCTGGCACGCGACCCGAACCGGCGGTGTCGGTGCCAAGGGCGAAGTCGACCTCGCCGGCCGCTACCACATAGGCCGAGCCGGAGCTGGAGCCGCCCGAGACATAACGTGCGTCGAAGGCGTTGGGCACTTCGCCATACGGAGAACGCGTGCCGTTCAGGCCGCAGGCGAACTGGTCGAGGTTGGTCTTGCCGGCCAGCGATGCACCGGCTTCGAGCAGCCGCTGCACCACCTGCTGCGTGTGCCGTGGGCCGGCGGTCGAAGGCCGGACAGGCGGCGGTGGTGGGCACACCGGCCACGTCGATGTTGTCCTTGACCGCGAAGCGCAGACCGGCCAGCGGCAGGGTGACGCCGGGGGTTTCGCTGGCCACGGCGCCGGGCACGGGCACCGCGAATTTCGCGATCCAGGCAGCGGCAGTCAGCGCGTTGTGTTCATGCACCATGATCAGGCATCCAAACTTATGTACAAGTCGAGATGCAAGCAATGTGCCAGCCGGCGCGAGGCCTGCGATCGGAAGCTTGGGATCCGGGATTTGCCTCCTCCCCCTCTGGGAGAGGGTTGGGGTGAGGGCACTGTGCCGCCAACGAAGCGCGGCGCTTATATGAAAGCCGCAGCCCTCACCCCCGCCCTCTCCCAGAGGGAGAGGGCGTCATACGTCAACTCCGCTGGCAGCGCGGTAGAGGTCCTCGACCTTCGGCAGGTTCGCTTCGAGCTTGGCGATGCGGTCCGGCCCGCTCGGATGGGTCGACAGGAAGCTCAGCCCGCCCTGGTTCTTCGAGGCCGTGGCCATCTTGTTCCAGAGCGAGACCGAGGCCTTCGGGTCGTAGCCCGCGCGCGCCGCGAGTTCGAGGCCCACGAGGTCGGCCTCCGTCTCGTCGCTGCGGCTGAACTTGAGGGTGATGAGCTGCGTGCCGGCGCGGGCCGCGAGGTCGCCCACCTGGCCGAGGCCGAGCAGCTGCGCACCGATGGACAGCGCGGCGCCGGTGCCCGCGCTCTTGGCCATGCGGGCGCGGGCATGCTCGCGCAGCGCGTGGGCCATCTCGTGCCCCATCACCATCGCGACCTCGTCGTCGCTGAGCTTGAGCTGGTCGAGGATGCCGGTGAAGAAGGCGATCTTGCCGCCGGGCATGCAGAAGGCGTTGATCTGCTTGCTGCCGAGCAGGTTGACCTCCCACTTCCATTCACGCGCTCTGGTGTTCCAGGGCGTGGCGAAGGGAATGAGCCGTTGCGCGATGGTGCGCAGCCGCTGCAGCTGCGGGTTGTTGTCGCCCGCGAGTGCGCCCTTGGCGCGGGCCTGCGCGAGCAGCTGGCCGTATTGCTGGACACCGGCCGCCTCGATCCTGTCCGCCGGCACCAGGTTGCGCGCCACCGAGGCGTTGCCGACATTGACCTGCGCGAACGCCGGGCCACTCAGGGCGGCGCCGACCGCTGCCAGCAGGAAGGCCCGCCGCGGCTGCCAAGGCGAAGCGGCAGAGGCCTCAGAAGAAGCAGAAAGGAGGCGTTCGCATCGTGTGCACATGGCTGCGGATCATAGGAACAAATGAAGACAAACGGGCCGGCCGGCGCCCCCTCCCGCTCATGGACAATCCGGGGTTCATGTCCGCCCCGCCTCTCGACACCCCCACCGCCCCCTCGCCGCCCTGGCACGATGCCCTGAAGGTCTACCTCGAGCCTGCGACCCTGCGCATGCTGGCGCTGGGCTTTTCCGCCGGGCTGCCGCTGCTGCTGGTGCTGGGCACCCTGAGTTTGCGCCTGCGCGAAGCGGGCATCGACCGCACCACCATCGGCTACCTGAGCTGGGTCGGGCTGGCCTATGGCTTCAAGTGGGTCTGGGCGCCGCTGGTCGACCGACTGCCGCTGCCGCCGCTGACCACGCTGCTGGGGCGCCGGCGCGGCTGGCTGCTGCTGGCGCAGGGCATGGTGATCGCGGGGCTGGTCGGCATGGCGCTGAACGATCCGCGCAACGGCCTCACGCCGCTGATCTGGTGCGCGCTGCTGACGGCCTTCGGCTCGGCCACGCAGGACATCGCGCTCGACGCCTTCCGCATCGAATCGGCCGAGACGCGCAAGCAAGCCGCGTTGGCTGCCGCCTACCAGACCGGCTACCGCCTCGCGATGATCTGGGCCGGTGCCGGCGTGCTGTGGGTTGCGGCCTGGGCCGAGGTGGCGCCGGCCGCTGCCGTCACCGGTGCGGCGGCCTATCAGAACGGTGCCTGGAAAACGGCCTACTTCGTGATGGCCGCCTCGATGGCGGTCGGCGTGCTCACGGTGCTGCTGTCGCCCGAGCCGGCGCGGCGCGTGCTGCCCAAGCCGAAGAATGCGGCCGCGTGGCTGCAGAGCGTGCTGATCGAGCCCTTTGCCGACTTCCTCCGCCGCTACAAGTGGCAGGCGGTGCTGATCCTCTCGCTGATCGCCATCTACCGCATCAGCGACGTGGTGATGGGCATCATGGCCAACCCCTTCTACGTGGACATGGGCTTCACCAAGGACGAGGTGGCCACGGTCAGCAAGATCTACGGCGTGATCATGACGCTGGCCGGCGCCTTCGTGGGCGGCGTGCTGTCGATGCGCCTGGGCGTGATGCGCGTGCTGATGCTGGGCGCGGTGCTGAGCGCCGCGAGCAACCTGCTGTTCGCCTGGCTGGCCTCGCGCGGGCACGACCTGACGGCACTGATCGCGGTGGTCTCGGCCGACAACCTGGCCGGCGGTATTGCCTCGGCGGCTTTCATCGCCTACCTGTCGAGCCTCACCAACATCAGCTATTCGGCCACGCAGTACGCCCTCTTCAGCTCGCTGATGCTGCTGCTGCCAAAGTTCATTGCCGGCTACTCGGGCGTGTTCGTCGACGCTTATGGCTACAGCAGCTTCTTCACCGCCACCGCGCTGCTGGGCGTACCCGTGCTGCTGCTGGTGGCGCTGGCCTCCCGGCTGACGGCAATCACAAGCCCCGCCGACCGTCAATAGGGCCCTGGCCCTAGGCTGCACCTATGGGAAACAGCCGACGCAGCGCGATGCGCACTGCTGGTAGGCTGTGACATTCATTGCGTGAAAATTACGCCTGTCGTCCGACCGACGCCCTTCCGCTTGCCGCCTGCTCCAAGATTCATCGTGCTCTCCCGTATTTCTCCTCTCCAGATCAGCGCCTACACGGCCACCTCGGCCGTCGGCGTCGGCAAGGCGCCGCTCGCCGATGCGCTCGAACAGTCGCGCAGCGGCCTGCGTGCCAACGATTTCGGCGACGCCCCGCTGCCCACGTGGATCGGCCGTGTCGACGGGCTCGAAGACATCCGCCTGCCCGAAGCGCTGGCGTCCTGGGACTGCCGCAACAACCGGCTGGCTTGGCTGGGCCTGCATGCGGACGGCTTCATCGAGGCGGTGGCGGCGGCGCGCGAGAAGTACGGCGCTTCGCGCATCGCGCTGATCCTCGGCACCTCGACCTCCAGCATCGGCGAGACCGAGCTGGCCTACACCCAGCTCGACGCGGACGGCATGTTCCCCATGAACCAGCGCCGGCCGGCGGTGCACACGCCCCATTCGCTGGCCATGTTCGTGCAGCAGGTGCTGAGACTCGACGGTCCGAGCGAGACGATCTCGACCGCCTGCTCGTCGAGCGCCAAGGTGTTCGCCTCGGCTGAGCGGCTGATTCGCCTGGGCTTGGCCGACGCGGCCGTGGTCGGCGGGGCCGACACGCTCTGCGGCAGCGTGCTGTTCGGTTTCAATTCGCTCGAGCTGGTGTCGAGCGAACCGTGCCGGCCTTTCGATGCCGGCCGCAAGGGCATCAGCCTGGGCGAGGCGGCGGGCTTTGCGCTGGTCGAGCGCGTGCAGGCCGGCGCGGCCGCTTCGCCGCTGCACCTGCTGGGCTACGGCGAGGCCAGCGACGCGCACCACATGTCGACCCCCCACCCCGAGGGCCTGGGCGCCGAACGCGCGCTCGACGAGGCGCTCGCGCGCGCCGGCCTGGCCCCCGAGGCCATCGACTACATCAACATGCACGGCACCGCGAGCCAGAAGAACGACGAGGTCGAGGGCGCGCTGGTGGCGCGCCGCTTCCCGGCGCGCACGCATGCGAGCTCGACCAAGGGCTTCATGGGCCACACGCTGGGCGCCGCGGGCATCGTCGAGGCGGTGATCAGCCTCTTGGCCATCGAACGCGGCCTGATGCCGGGCACCGTCAACACCAGCACGCTCGACGAAGGCTTCGGCCCGCAGATCAGGCTGAAGCCCGCGCATGGCGAGGTGCGCTATGCGCTCTCCAACTCCTTCGGCTTCGGTGGCAACAACTGCTCGCTGGTGTTCGGCAAGGCGGAGGCCGCATGAGCACGACCGCGACGCCCCCCACCCTCTACATCGAAGGCCCGGCCTTCTGGACGCCGACGCTCCCCGGCTGGGTGGCCGCGCGCGCGGCCTTCCGCGGCGAAGGCACGCTCACCGATCCGCCCGCCAAGCGGCCGTCGCCGCAGGTGCTCGCACCGGCCGAGCGCCGCCGCGCGCCCGACACCGTGGCGCTGGCGCTCGAAGTGGCCGCCGCCGCGATGGTGGCCTCGGGCCGCAATGCAGCCGACGTGCCCTGCGTGTTCATCTCGGCGCACGGCGACCTCTCGATCAACGACTACATGTGCAGCACGCTCGCGACCGATCCGACGGTGCTGTCGCCCACGCGCTTTCACAACTCGGTGCACAACGCCGCCGTGGGCTACTGGACCATCGGCACCGGCTGCATGGCCGCCAGCAATTCGGTCTCGGCCTACGAGAACAGCTTTGCCGCCGGCCTGCTCGAAGCGGCCGTGCAATGCGCGGCCGACCAGAGCCCGGTGCTGCTGGTGGGCTACGACACGCCCACGGTGGGCCCGCTGACCTCGGTGACCGACAGCCGCGGGCTGCTGGCGGTGGCCATGGTGATCGCGCCCGGGCGCACGGAGCGCACCGTGGCCGCGTTCGACTGGTCGCTGGCGAGCAGCGGCACTGCCGGCACGCCGCCCGCACCGCGCTCTGCGGCCGCGGCCACGCTGGCGGGCATCAATCCGATGGCCGATGCGCTGAGCCTGTTCGAATCGCTGGCGCAGGTCGAGGGCAGCGCCGGGGTGCCGATCCAGCTGCCGCTGTCGGGCTCGCTCGCGCTGCGGCTGCAGTTGCATTCAGCCGGCTGAGGCCGGCCGGTCGGCGGGGGCCGCACCCCGCGCGTTGCTGATTGGCTATCGAAAGAGGCATGTAGCACCCACGGATATTGGGCAGGGCGCTATGTTTTTCGCAGCGTTTCCGGTTGACAGCCCGGCGCAGCGTTTACCCAACTTTACGGAGCGTTCAAGCCCGCTTGCTCCCCGTGGACGACCATGAAGCGCATGAGCACCCCCCAACTCCTGATGATCGAAGACGATGCCCGCCTGGCACAGATGGTGGGCGAGTACCTGACGCAGTCCGGTTTCGCTTTCAACCACGCCGGTGACGGCGCCACCGGCCTCGAACAGCTGCAGCAGCACGCGCCCGACCTCGTGATCCTCGACCTGATGCTGCCCGACACCGACGGGCTCGAAGTCTGCCGCCGCATCCGCGCCCTGCCCGGCCCCATCGCCAAGGTGTCGGTGCTGATGCTCACCGCCAAGGGCGATCCGATGGACCGCATCATCGGCCTGGAGATCGGCGCCGACGACTACCTGCCCAAACCCTTCGAGCCGCGCGAGCTGCTGGCGCGCATCCGCGCCGTGCTGCGCCGGCGCAGCGAGAACGCCACCGAGACCGAAGCCTCCACCGTGATGCGCTTCGGCACTCTGGAGATCGACCGCAACGCGCGCATCGTGTCGGTGGCCGGCGCAATGGCCGACCTCACCTCCTACCAGTTCGACCTCTTGGTCGCGATGGCCGAGCGCGCGGGCCGCATGCTCACGCGCGACCAGATCATGGAAGCCGTGCGCGGCCGCGAGCTCGAAGCCTTCGACCGCTCGATCGACGTGCACATGGGCCGCATCCGCGCCGCCATCAAGGTCGACGCGAAGAACCCGAAGCGCATCCTCACCGTTCGCGGCGTGGGCTACGTTTTCGCCAAGCAACAGGACTGAGCGGTTGATGCTGCGCAGTCTCTACTCCCGCCATCTCTACTCCCGCCATCTCTACGTCCGCATCTGGCTTGCGGTGGTGGGCGGCGTGGTCATCCTCACGCTGATGGCCAACTGGATCGTGCGCGAGGCGGCGGAGGCCGAGCGCGAGCGCCTGGCCCCGGTGCCGCGCAACGTGGTCGTGCTCGATGGGCAGGACAAGCCCATCGGCGCAGGCACCGCGCTGCGCGTGCTCGGCCAGGGCTTGGAGTTCGACGTGACGCTCAGCGACGGCAAGGCCATCACGCTGCGCGTGGCACCGCGCGAGCGGCCCACCGGCAGCGGCGGCTTCACGCCGTGGCGCACGCCCTTCGGGCTGGGCTGGATGATCGCGCTGGTGGGCGTGGCGGTGGCGCTGGGCGTCTACCCGATCGTGCGGCGCATCACCCAGCGGCTCGAATCGCTACAGCGCGGCGTGCAACGCTGGGGGGAGGGCGATCTCTCGGTGCGCGTGACCGAAGAAGGGCAAGACGAAGTGGCAGATCTCTCCAAACGTTTCAACGCGTCGGCCGAACGCATCGAACAGCTGGTGCGTTCGCACAAGTCGCTGCTGGCCAATGCATCGCACGAGCTGCGCTCGCCGCTGACCCGCATCCGCATGGGCCTGGAGCTGATGGGCGAGCGACCGAGTCCGGCCGCGCGCGAAGAAATCTCGCGCAACATCGGCGAGCTCGACCAGCTGATCGACGAGATCCTGCTGGCCAGCCGACTGGACGCCAGCGAGGCCGACATGGGCACCATCGAAGCCGTCGACCTGACCGGCCTCGCGGCCGAGGAATGCTCGCAGGTGAATGCCGAGCTCGACCTGGCCGAAGGCACCGACAACGCGACGCTCACCGTACCGGGCGTGTCGCGCCTGTTGCGCCGCGCGATCCGCAACCTGCTGGAAAACGCCCGCCGCTACGGCGCCGGCGAGATTTCGGTGGTGCTGGGCAGCGCGAACGGCTTTGCCACCGTGCGGGTCAACGACCGGGGGCCGGGCGTGCCGCCCGCCTTGCGCGACCGCATCTTCGAGCCCTTCTACCGCCTGCCCGGCGCCAGCGAGCGCAATGGCGGCGTCGGCCTGGGGCTGGCGCTGGTGAAGTCGATTGCCGAGCGACACGGCGGCACCGTGCGCTGCGAAGACCGGGTGGATGGGGGCGCGAGCTTCGTGATCCGGCTACCGATGGCGGCGAACGCCCACTGAGCGCGCCAAAGCCTCGGGCGCAGCGCTGCGCCGGATCAAGTCAGGTTGGGGCTGCGAGCCCCACCTAAAATCCCGCCCCTATGCAGAGATCGCATATCGTTCGGCCCGCGGCCATGTTCTGGGGGCTGGTGGTGTTCATGCCGGTCGGCGTCACTTACCTCTCGGCCATCTTGCTGCTGCTCACCCTGCTGGTGGCCGGCGGCGGGCGCGAACGCTTCGCGCGGCTGCGTGCCAACCCCCTGTGGTGGCCGGTGATGGCCTACGTGGCGTGGACGCTCATCGTGCTGGCCTTCCGGCCGCACTACCCGGAAACGCCCTCGAACCTGTTCCACGGCCTGCGCATTGCCGCGACCGTGCTGATGGCGATGGCGCTCACGCGCGAGGAAGCCATCTGGGCGCTGCGCGGCTTCCTGCTGATCGCGGCGCTCAACGTGCTGCTCATCGTCCTTTACTACGCGATCGGCTTCCCTATCTGGTCGCCGCTGCGCGCGGTGGTCATGGAGGTCGGCAACAAGTCGATCAGCAACGCGCTGCTGTTCAGCGTGGTGGCGGCCACGGCGGCGGTCTGGGGCATCGCGCAGATCGCGGCGCACCGGCCCCTGCGCGCCGTTCCCGCGTTCGTGCTGGTGCTCGGGCTGGGTCTGGTGGTAGCGCTGCCGCTGACCTCGCGCACCTCGGTGCTCGCGTTGCTGCTGGTGATCCCGGTGGTGTGCGTGCACCAGTGGCGCAATCACCTGAAGATGCTCGTGAGCGCGGTGGTGCTCGGCGCGGTGGTGCTCGGCGCGGGGCTCTACCAGTTGCCGCAGCTGCAACAGAAGGTCGAGACCGGCGTGCAGGAACTCGAAGAGGCACAAGCCGGCGCCGTCTTCAAGGGCAGCTGGGTCATCCGCTATTACATGTACCGCGACACCGGCCTCATGATCGCCGACCGTCCGCTCACGGGCTGGGGCATCGGCGGCTGGACCGACCAGTGGCACAAACGTGGCCCGGTGCTCTTCGCGGATTCGAACATGCCGCACAACGACTTCCTGTGGGCGGGAGCGCAAGGCGGCGTTCCCGCGCTGCTGAGTCTGCTGATCATCATGGTGGCGGCCGTGTGGCAGGCGTGGAAGCGCCCCGACATCGCGGGCCGCTATGCACTGGGCGCCACGCTGATCGCGCTGATCGCCTCGAGCGTCAACTCGGCGCTGCGCGACGCACAGATCGGGCTGGCGCTGCTGTGGGTCGCGATGATCTACCTGCGGCTGGCGCAGGAAACGCAAGACCCGGCGCCCTGGCGCGACCTGTGGCCGGGCCGGCGGATTGCGCCAGCATCGACGCCAGTGGCCGCGGCAGCCGGCTAGCCGCCGAACAGCACCCGGATGCGGTCGGTGTGCGCCGACACGTTGTCCGAGTTCGCGGGGTCCAGAGTCTGCAGAAAGGCGCCGGATGCGGCGGCATATTCAGGCAGCCGCGCATCGTGCGTTTCCGCCGCGCGCTCGATGGCGCCGGCCGCCTCGAAGATCTCGAATTCCAGTAGCCCACGTCCCGCAGGAACGTCGAGTTGTGGACCAGCGGATAGTTGCCGTACAGCGCTTCGTACAGCAGGTAGTTGAGGCCGTTTTCCCACTGGTGTGAGATGACGATGTCGGTGTGGTGCGCGGCCCATTCCACGAAGGGTCCGCGGTGGTCCGCCGTGGCCTTGCCGTCCTGCACCATCTGGAGGCCCAGCGCGATGTGCTTGAAGGCGACGTTTTCCTTCTTGTCGAAGGTGTTGGTCATGTAGACGTGCTGGACCAGGTCCGGGCGCCGCACATGGCACTCGTTGGCCGCCAACATCGGTATCAGCGAACTCTTGACGACGTTCAGGTTGGGCTCGAAGAAGGCAATGCGCTTGGCCTTGCCCTGGTTGCGGTAGCCGAAGCGCGCCTTCAGATCCGCATTGCCCGCCAGGTTCTTCTCGACGAAGTACGGCGACCAGATGTGCGGCAGCACGAAGACGGGCGCCCGATAGACGGCCTCGAAATAGCTCTTGCAGGTGTGGGCGTGCTGCGGATTGGTCCAGAGCTCGTCGAACTGCACCCGGAAGGGGTTCGGCATCCACTGGTTGGCCTGGAAGTTGATGGTTTCCACCGCCACCACGTAGTCGTTGCCGAAGCGGTACGACACGCACTTGCCATTGCGCTGGCGGACCACGTCGACGTGCGTTGGATGGACGAAGGCGTTCATCTCGATCAGCAGGTCGGTGTGGGCGATCACCGCCGAGAGCGGCCGCAGCGCCGACTGGAACTCCCCCAGCATCATGCCGTCGGCGTAGCTGCCGATGCCGTCGTTGTGGGTGAGCCAGACCTCGCCGACCAGCGGCGACTGCTTGAGCAGCATGTAGAGATACACGCAGTGCTGGTTCGCGCCGTTGTACCAGATCGCCTGCGGTGCATCGGCCCGGATGTCCATCGTGATCGCGACATTGATCTTCATGGCTTCCGGGCCCCTGCGGGCGATGTCAATGCCGCGCCGACACTGTCTCGCCGGCCTTCAGCCGGTACACCGTGCCGCAGTACGGGCACTTGGCTTCGCCGGTGCGCGCCACGTCCAGGTAGACCTTGGGATGGTTGTCCCAGAGCTGCATGTCCGCCTTGGGGCTGGGGCAGAACACGCCGCCCTGATGGTTGAGCTCCTTGGCCAGGAGTTCGACGACTGCATTGGTAGACATGGGATTCAGACTTTCGTGAGCCAGTGGGCGTACTTGGGGTTCTTGCCGTTCACGATGTCGAAGAACGCTGCCTGGATCTTTTCCGTGATCGGGCCGCCGTCGCCGCGGTTGCCGATCTCGATGCGGTCGAGTTCGCGAATCGGCGTCACTTCGGCGGCCGTGCCGGTGAAAAAGGCTTCGTCGGAGATGTAGACCTCGTCGCGCGTGATGCGCTTTTGCACCAGCTCGATGCCGAGGTCCTTGCAGATGTGCAGGATCGTGTTGCGCGTGATGCCGTTGAGCGCGCCGGCCGACAGGTCGGGCGTGTAGACCACGCCGCCCTTGACCACGAAGATGTTCTCGCCCGCGCCTTCGGAGACGAAACCGCTCGCGTCGAGCAGCAGCGCCTCGTCGTAGCCGTCGTCCAGCGCGTCCATGTTGGCCAGGATCGAGTTCGTGTAGTTGCTCACCGACTTGGCCTGCGTCATCGTGATGTTGACGTGGTGGCGGGTGTAGCTCGAGGTCTTCACGCGGGTGCCGCGGCGCATGCCCTCTTCACCGAGGTAGGCGCCCCAGGACCAAGCCGCGACCATGGCGTGGATCTTGTTGCCCTTGGGGCTCACGCCGAGCTTTTCGGAGCCGATCCAGATCAGCGGACGCAGGTAGCAGCTTTCGAGCTTGTTCTCGCGAACCACCTGTTTCTGGGCTTCGTTGAGCTGTTCGTGCGTGAAGGGGATCTTCATGCGCAGGATCTTGGCGCTGTTGAACAGGCGCTCGGTGTGCTCGGCGAGGCGGAAGATGGCTGTGCCTTCCGCCGTCTTGTAGGCGCGTACGCCCTCGAAGGCGCCGCAACCGTAGTGCAGCGTGTGGCTCAGCACGTGGATCTTGGCGTCGCGCCAGTCCACGAGTTCGCCATCCATCCAGATCTTGCCGTCACGGTCGTCCAGCGAGGGGGGGATCGAGCTCATTTCCTGATTCCTTTGGGAGCGATGGGGGGAAGTCGCAAATTTTACGGCGGCGGCCGGAACGGGGTGCCCGACAATGCCCGATTGTCCAAACCAGTGGAAAAAGGGTTTCCGTGTCCGTATTCAAGAACGTCATCGTCTATCGCATCGAACCGACCTGGTCCCAAACATTGACCGAGGCAGAAGAAGGGCTTGGCAAGCATCGCTTCGAGCCCTGCGGCCCCTCGCAGGAAAAGTCCGCCGGCTGGGTCGAGCCCCGCGGCGAAGCCAGCGGCCCGTTGGTCGAATCCATCGACGGCCAGTGGCTCGTCGAATACATGATCGAGAGCAAGGCGGTCCCCGGCTCCGTGGTGCGCCGCAAGCGCGACGAGCGCTGCGCGCAGATCGAGACCACCACCGGCCGCAAGCCCGGCAAGAAGGAAAAGAAGGAACTCAAGGAAGACATCACCCTCGAACTGCTGCCGATGGCCTTTACCCGCAGCGCGCGCGTGGCCGTGTGGATCGACAAGGCCGAGAACCGTCTCGTGATCAACAGCGGCAACGCTGCGCGCGCCGACGAAGTGGTCACCAGCCTCGTGAAGTCGCTCGACGGCTTTGCCGTGGCGCTGATCAACACGCAGATCGAACCGGCCGCCGCCATGGCCAACTGGCTGCTGACGCAGGAGCCGCCGGCCGGCTTCACCATCGACCGCGAGTGCGAACTCAAGGCCTCGGACGATTCGAAGGCCGTGGTGCGCTACGCCAAGCATCCGCTCGACATCGAGGAAGTGCAGAAGCACATCACCGACGGCAAGCGCCCGACGCGCCTGGCGCTCACATGGGACGACCGCGTGTCGTTCGAGCTGACGCACGGCATGCTGATCCGCAAGATCGTGTTCCTCGAAGGCACGGGCGATGGCGCCGCGGGCGGCAAGAAGGAAGACAACTACGACGCGGACGTGGCGATTGCCACGGGCGAGCTGGGCCAGCTGGTGCCGGCGCTGCTCGATGCGCTGGGCGGCGAAGCGGCGTTCTCGGCCGCTCCGGCGGACGAGGCGCCGAAACCCGCAGCCGCAGCACCCGCGCCGACCACGACGACGCCAGCCGACGCCGCCGAGGAAGAAGAAGACGCGCCGTTCTGAAGAACGCGCTCAGGCGACCAGGTAAGTTTGCGCAAGGCGCACCCAGCAGGCTGCCCCCAGCGGCAGCACCTGGTCGTTGAAGTCGTAACCGGGGTTGTGCACCATGCAGCCGCCAAACTCGCCCTCCCCGTTGCCGAGCAGCACATAGCAGCCCGGCAACTCGGTGAGCATCCAGGCGAAGTCCTCGCTGCCCGAAAAGCCCTTCGGCGCTTCGGTGACGACGTGCTCCGCGCCGACGAGTTCGGTGCAGACCTGCTCCATCAACCGGCATTCGACCGCGGTGTTGACCACGGGCGGCACGAGCTGGCGGTAGTCGATCTCGGCCTGTGCGCCGTGGGCCTGCGCCGTGAGACTCACGATCTCGCGGATGCGCTGCTCCACCATCGCGCGCGTCTCGGGCCGTGCCGCACGCACGTTGAGGCCGAGCGCCACCGATTGCGGAATGACGTTGTGCGTGGCACCGCCGCGAATAAAGCCGACCGACACGACGGCCGTGTCGTCCGGCGCCACGTTGCGCGCCACCACGGTCTGCAGGGCCGTGACCACCGCAGCGGCAGCGGGCACGGGATCGCGCGAGCGGTGCGGCATCGCACCATGGCCGCCCACACCCTGGATCGTGACGTCGGCCACGTCCGAAGACAGCGTGACCGACCCCTCGATCACGAGGAAGCTGCCGACCGGGACGCCGGGCGCGTTGTGCAGCGCGTAGACCGCATCGCAAGGAAAGCGCTCGAACAGACCGTCTTCGATCATCGCGCGCGCGCCGCAGAGGTTCTCTTCGTCGGGCTGGAAGATCAGGTTCAGCGTGCCGTCGAAATCGCGACGCTTCGCGAGCGCCTTGGCGGCCGCGAGCAGGATGGCGGTGTGGCCGTCGTGGCCGCAGGCATGCATGCGGCCGTGGTTCTTGCTCGCATACGGCAGGCCCGTGGCCTCGACGATGGGCAGCGCGTCCATGTCGGCGCGAATGCCGAGCCGGCGCGTGCCGTGGCCGAGCTTAAGCTGGGCCACGATGCCGGTCTTGCCGATGCCGGTGTGCACCTCGTAGCCCCATTCGCGCAGCAGGTTGGCGACCAGTTCGCTGGTCGCGCTCACCTCGAAGCCGAGCTCGGGGTTGGCGTGAATCTGGCGGCGGATGTCGACGAAGGCCTGGGTGTCGGCGGCCGGCAGCAGCCGGGACAGGAGCCTGGTGGTTTCAAGGCTGAGTTCGCGGGTCATGTCTTGCGTTCGGTTCGGTGAAGAAATATCAGTCGGCCTTGCGCTCGCGCAGGCTCAGGAGTGCGCAAAGGCTCAATACGCCGCAGACCATCATGTAGAAGGCCGGCGACATCGGGTTGTCGGTTTTGGCGAGCAGCCAGGTCACGATGAATTGCGAGGAGCCGCCGAAGACCGTCACGCCGATGCTGTAGATCACCGAGATGCCGCTGGCGCGCACGCCGATCGGCAGCATCTCGAGCAGCATCAGGAACATGGGCGTGGTGCCGATGTTCACGCTGGCCGTCAACAGCGCCGACAGGCACAGCACCAGCGGCACGCTCGGGTAGTGGCTGATGAGCCAGAACACCTGGTACACCGCAATCACGCTGAACAGCAGCGAGCCGATCACCAGCGGCTTGCGGTTCGGCAGCCTGTCGGCCAGGCGCCCCGCCACCAGCGACACCGCGAACAGCGTGATGCCCGTGACGCAGCCCGACAGCAGCGACAGCGACGGCGGCATGTGCAGCACGCGGATCATGTAGGTCGGCATGAAGAACACGACGAGGTACATGGTGGCCGTGCCCGCCGTGGTGGCGAAGATGCCCTTGAGCACCGTGCCGCCGTGCGCGCGCAGCAGCCGGCCGATGGGGCTGGACTCGTGGCGCTCGGCCTGGTGCGTCTCTTCGAGGTTGGCGCGGATGTACAGGCCCACCGGCGCGATCAGCAACCCGAGCAGGAAAGGCAGGCGCCAGCCCCAGCTCTCGAGCGAAGCCTGCGGCAGCGCGGCGTACAGCGCGGCACCGGTCAGCGCACCCAGCAGCGCCGACACGCCCTGGCTCGCGAGCTGCCAGCTCACGCGAAAACCGCGGCCCTTGATGCCGCCGGCCTCCATCAGCATCGAGGTGGCCGCACCCACCTCGCCGCCGAGCGAGAAGCCTTGCAGCAGGCGCCCCGCCACGATCATCAGCGAGCCGAACACGCCGGCCGAGGCGTAGCTGGGCGCCAGCGCGATGCACAGCGTGCCGAGCACCATCAGGCCGATGGTCAGCGTCATCGCGGCCTTGCGCCCCTTGCGGTCGGCGTAGTTGCCGATGATCACGCCGCCCAGCGGCCGCATCACGAAGCCGATGCCGAAGGTGGCCACGGCCAGCAGCAATGAGCCGTACGGGCTGTCGGACGGAAAGAACAGCTTGCCGATCAGCAGCGCGAAGAAGCTGTAGACAGTGAAGTCGTACATCTCCAGCGCATTGCCCAGCGAGCAGGCGGCGATCAGGCGGAACTGGCTCTGCTTTCCCCTGCCGTGTGCGGCGTCCGGAGAAGGCACGGCAGTCGCCGAGGGGGAACCCAGCATCGGGCTGGCGGGCAAGGCGGCTTCGCTCATCGAATGTCTCCACGAACAGAGGTTGCAGGGACATCGGCTCAGCCCCCATCGCGGCGGAGTATTCAGGCAAAGCGAGCGCTGCAGCAAAGAATCACATATTTTCATGCCGATAACCAAATGGCATCCCCGGCAGAAAGACGGCCAGAGGACCATCGGTGCAACTACCGAGACGCCCCGTTGTCGGGCACCGCGCACCGCGAGCGGCGCCTTCACAATGTCGCCTGCGCATTGCCGCACCGTCATCCACAACAAGGAAACCTCATGAAATTCATCCACCAATGCCTGTGCCTGCTGGCGATCGCGCCGTGCATGATGGCCGCCTCGGCCCAGGGCAAGCCCGTCGTTCAGTTCATCGCCACCGGCGGCACCATCGCGATGAAGATCGACCCGGTCACCAAGGGCGTGGTGCCCGCGATCTCGGGCGACGACCTGATGCAGACCGTGCCCGACGCGGGCAAGTACGCCACCATCGAGGTCAACAACTTCTCCGCCATGTCGGCCAACTACGTCGAGGCCAAGTGGTGGACGCGCCTCACCAAGGCCGTCGACGATGCGCTGGCGCGCCCCGAGGTGGCGGGCGTGGTCATCGCCCACGGCACCGACACCATGGAAGAAACGGCGTACTGGCTCGACCTCACGGTCAAGTCGAACAAGCCGGTCATCCTGATCGGGGCGCAGCGCAATGCGTCCTCGCCCGACTTCGACGGCCCGCGCAACCTGCTCAACGCGATCCGCATCGCCACCACGCCCGAGGCGGTCGGCCAGGGCGTGATGCTCGCGATGAACAACCAGATCAACGCCGCGCGCGCCGTCACCAAGACGCACACCGGCAACGTCGAGACCTTCAAGTCGGGCGACTTCGGCTTCATCGGCGAGGTGTGGGACGACAAGGTGGTGTTCTCGCGCACCGCGCTGCGCCGCCAGCACATCGACATCGGCACGGCCGAGATGCCGCGCGTGGAGATCCTCGCGATGTTCGGCGGTGCCGACGGCTCGCTGCTGCGCTACGCGGTGGACCAGGGCGCCAAGGGCATCGTCGTGCAGGCGGTGGGCATGGGCAACATGAACGTCTCCATGTTCGAGGCGGTGAAGTACGCGCTGTCGCGCGGCGTGCCGGTGGTCGTCTCCACCCGCGTGCCGAACGGCCGCACCATGCCGCTCTACGGCTTCGTGGGCGGCGGCAAGACCACCTTCGACGCCGGCGCGGTGATGTCGGGCGACCTGAGCCCGCAGAAGGCGCGCCTGCTGCTGATGCTGAAGCTGCACCAGGGCGTCACCGACAAGGCCGGCCTGCAGGCCGCATTCGACCGCTGAAGCCCGCGAGCCCGCGATGAAGCTGCAACAGTTGCGCGTGCTGCTGGCGGTGGCCCAGCACGGCAGCATCCATGAAGCAGCGCGCAGCCTGCACACCACGCAGCCGGCGCTGTCCAAGACCATTGCCGAACTCGAGCGCGAACTCGGCGTGACGCTGATGTCGCGCTCCACGCGCGGCGTGAGCCTCACGGCCTACGGCGTGGCGCTGGTCAAGCGCGCCAGCCTGGTCGAGCAGGAGCTGCGGCATGCGCTGGAGGACATCGAGGCGATCCGCGGGCACGACGAGGCGCAGCTCAACATCGGCTTCACCGCGGTGGCCTCGAGCGGGCCGCTGCCCGATGCGATGGCGTCGTTCCGCCAGCGCTTTCCCAATGTGGCGCTGCGTGGTTTCGAGCTGCGGCCGCAGCAGATCTTCGAGGGCCTGCGCGAAGGCCGGATCGACCTGGGGATGATCTCGACCTGCAACGGGCCGGGCGCCGGCAGCTTCCAGTGGGAGCCGCTGTTCTCGGTCGCGATGCACCTGTCGGTGCGCGCCGGCCACCCGCTGCGGCGCGTGCGCAAGCTGCGGACGCTGCTCGATGCCGACTGGCTGGTGCTCGATCCGATCGACGACGCCGGCAGCCCGCTGGTGAGCACGATGCACATGCACGGCCTCGAAATGCCCCGGCGCATGGTGCAGAGCGCGTCGAACCTGCTCGGCCTGCAACTGGCCACGCAGACCGACCTGATCAGCATGTGGTCGGACTTCGTCTTTCATGGCGCGGGGCCGCTGCGGCTGCAGTCCGGCCTGCTCGAACGCCTGCCGATCACCGATGAGTTGCCGGATTTCGATGTCTTCCTGGTCTACCGTTCGGCCGACCTGATGACCCACATGTGCGCCGAGTTCGTGAAGGAGGCGCGCCACCATGCGAAGGCGAATCCGCCGTGGCGCCAACCGTGCCGCAAGGCCGGCGCGGCCTAGCTCGTCGGCGTTTCTTCTTCGGGCGGCGCCTCAGGCCGCGTCAGCATCCAGCTCTGCTGCTTGCCGCCGTTGAACACGGCGTCGACGTACGAGCCACCCGTGTCGGTCCAGCGGTACAGCTCGGGCTGCTCGTCCTTGGGCGAACGCAGTTCGCCGAGGGCGCGCGTCATGGCCATGACGTGCATCAGGTTCACGCCCTGCTTGAGCTTGGCGTTGAGCATCAACGCGCTGGCAGACATAACCCACCGGCCGATCCGCGGCCCGCTTGAACACCTGCATGGCGCGGTTGAAGTGCAGCAGCAGGAACATCACGATGACCCCGCCGGTCAGCGCGACACCGGCCCAGCCGTAGCTGCGCCAGGCGAGGGCAAGAAGGACGATGCCACCCACGGGCACCAGCAATTTCTGGCAATTCATGGGGCGCATTGTCGCCGCCCGGTGGCCCGCGCCCTGCAGGCTTCATTCGAAAGTTCACATGTGAATCGGGGGCGCGATTTTGCTGTATCGGCCGTGGCTACCGCCGGGCGCGCGGAGCGGTACTCGCAGCGAAATGCACGGGCTGCAGTAGCCCCAGGCGGCACATTTCATCTCACGGGCATCAGCCCGGGCCACTGAAAAGCGTATGAATATTCCGCGTTCCGTCACCTTCGTTTATCTCACCCTCGCCGCCACGCTCACGGCCACCGTTCTCAGCGGTTGCTACGTGGTGCCGCTCGGACAACCCGCTCCCTCGGCGCCGCCCTCGCAGGCCTATGCCGTCGCGCCGGGCCCGGTGGCGCAGAGCTTCAGTGCGCGGCTGTATCCGTCGAACGCCGAAGCGGCGCGCTACGGAACCGTCGCAGGCACGGTGACCAACGACATGAACGGCTGCGGCCACTTCAACGCACAGATCGGCGGTGAACAGTTTCAGGGAGAGGCAACCCGGGTTGCGGGTTCGCGAGGTGCCGGTGTGGCAAACGCCAGCGGCAATCGC
This sequence comes from Variovorax sp. YR752, assembly GCA_945860785.1. Lineage (GTDB taxonomy): Bacteria > Pseudomonadota > Gammaproteobacteria > Burkholderiales > Burkholderiaceae_C > Variovorax. The sequence goes on from CAMATD010000027.1 coordinate 19,003, forward strand.
GGCGACAACCTGAGTTGCCAGTACACGATGAACTCGGCCACGTTGGGCAGCGGCCAATGCGTGCTCAACAGCGGGCCGGCGTTCACGATGCACATCGGGGGATAGGGAGGGTGGCCCGGCGCGTCACTGACGCGCCGGGCATTTTTTTCCCAAAGATCAATCGAGGCGGCGGACGATGTCCATCGCCTCTTCGATGCGTTCGACGGGGTGGATCGTCAGGCCTTCGATCTCTTTCGCACCCTTGCGCGGCGCATTCGCCTTGGGCACGACGGCCACGCTGAAACCCAGCTTGGCCGCTTCGCGCAGGCGCTCCTGCCCACGCGGTGCGGGGCGCACTTCACCGGCCAGGCCCACCTCACCGAATGCAATAAAGCCCTTGGGCAGCGGCTTGCCGCGCAGGCTCGAGGTGATGGCCAGCATCACGGCCAGGTCGGCCGCGGGCTCGCTGATGCGCACGCCACCCACCGCGTTGACGAACACATCCTGGTCCATGCAGGCCACGCCCGCATGGCGGTGCAGCACCGCCAGCAGCATGGCGAGGCGGTCGCGGTCAAGGCCCACCGAGAGGCGCCGCGGGCTCGGTCCGCCGTTGTCGACCAACGCCTGGATCTCCACCAGCATCGGCCGCGTGCCTTCCAGAGTGACCAGCACCACGCTGCCGGGCACCGGCTCGGCATGCTGGCTCAGGAAGATCGCGCTCGGGTTGGCCACGCCCTTCAGGCCGCGCTCGGTCATCGCGAACACGCCGATCTCGTTGACCGCGCCGAAGCGGTTCTTGATGGCGCGCACGAGGCGGAAGCTCGAATGCGTGTCGCCTTCGAAGTACAGCACCGTGTCGACCCTGTGCTCGAGCACGCGCGGCCCGGCGAGCGCGCCTTCCTTGGTGACATGCCCCACCAGCACCACCGCCGTGCCGCTGGTCTTGGCGAAGCGCGTGAGGTGGGCCGCGCATTCGCGCACCTGGGCCACCGAGCCGGGGGCCGAGGTGAGCTGATCGGAATACACCGTCTGGATCGAGTCGATCACCGCGATCGCGGGCCGCGTGGCGTCGAGCGTGGCGATGATCTTCTCGAGCTGGATCTCGGCCAGCACCTGCACCTGCGAGTGATCGAGCCCGAGCCGGCGCGAGCGCAGCGCGACCTGCGCGCCGCTTTCTTCGCCGGTGACGTAGAGCGCGTTCTGCCCCGCGCGCTGCAGCGCATCGACCGCCTGCAGCAGCAGCGTCGACTTGCCGATGCCCGGGTCGCCGCCGATCAGCGTGACGCCGCCCGACACGATGCCGCCGCCCAGCACGCGGTCGAGTTCATCGAGCCCGGTGGGCGTGCGCGCGATGTCGGTGGCCTCGATTTCAGAGAGCGTGGCGAGTTCGGAGACGCCCGCCAGCGGCGAGAACTGCGTGCCAAAGCGGTTGTTGGCCGGCGCGCCGCTGCCGGCGGCCTGCTCGATCAGTGTGTTCCAGGCGCCGCAACTCGGGCATTTGCCGAGCCACTTGGGGCTGGTGCCGCCGCATTCGCTGCAGACGAAAAGAGATTTGTCCTTGGCCATGCAGCGAGTTTAGGTGTCCGCACAAACCCTGATACCGACTGCCTAGGAAAGAAATGACGAATCATTTAACATGTTAAATAATTTCGAGAGGCACCGCTTTTGAGCACCACCTTCACGCACCGCAACTTGCCGCGCCTGCTCCTGCAGGCCCGCGAGGCCGTGATGGCCCACACACGGCCCAGCCTGCGCGAGCACGCGCTGTCCGACCAGCAATGGCGCGTGCTGCGCGTGCTCGGCGAGCACGGCGCGGTCGACACCGGCCGCCTCGCGCGCGAGGCCTTCATCCTCGGCCCGAGCCTCACCGGCGTGCTCGCACGCATGGAGCGCGACAACCTCATCACCCGCGGCCGCGACCCGGCCGATCAGCGCCGCACCGTGGTCGAAGCCACGCCGCATGGCATGAAGCTGGTGAAGCGGCTGGGAAGCAGCATTGAGTCGCACTACGAGTGGATGGAAAAGTCCCTGGGCAAAGCCAAGCTCACGCAGCTCTACGGGCTGCTCGACGAACTGATCGCACTGGAGCAGCCCTCATGAGCAGCACCTCGCACGTCCTCCCGCAATACCTTCCGACCGGCACCGTGTACGGCACGCTGCTGAACTTCCGCGCCGAGGTCGAGGCGCTCGCGCCGCAGATGACGCAGCCGCCCTACAAGGCGCCGCCGAAGGCACCGGTGCTCTACGTGAAGACCGCCAACACCTGGAGCCCGCACGGCAGCGCCATCGCCGTGCCTTCATCGGTGCCCGAGGTGGAGATCGGCGCCAGCATCGGCATGGTGATCGACGCCGAGGGTGATGTCGAAGGCTTCGTGCTGATGAACGACCTGTCGATTCCGCATGCGAGCTTCTTCCGGCCGCCGGTGAAGTTCAAGTGCGTCGATGGCTTCCTCGGCATCGGCCCGGCGCTGCGCGATGCACAGGAGGTGGCCGACCCCGCGAACTTCCGCGTCAAGGTGCGCATCAACGGCGCACTGAAGCAGTGCTATCGATTTTTCGCAACTCGTGCGGCCGGCGCAGCAGCTGCTCGCCGATGTCGGCGACTTCATGACGCTCGCGCACGGCGATGTGCTGATGCTGGGCTGCGACGCGGGCCGGCCGCTGGCGCGCGCGGGCGACCGCATCGAGATCTCCGCACCGGGGTTCGAGACATTGAGCAACACGCTGGTGCAGGAGGCTGCCGCATGAAGCACGCACGCGTCATCCACGAAGGCCGCGAACACGCCGGCACCGCCCACGAATTCAACGGCCAGCCCGACGCCGCCGTGCGCCTGGAAGACGGCCGCATCGTGCCGCAAGACCAGCTCACCTGGCTGCCGCCGCTCGCGCCCACCGCACGCCCGCGCACCATCCTCGCGCTAGGCCTCAACTACGCCGACCACGCCAAGGAACTCGAATTCAAGGCGCCCGAAGAACCGCTGGTGTTCGTCAAGGGACAGAGCACGCTGATCGGCCACCGCCAGCTCACGCACCGCCCGGCCGGCGTGCAGTTCATGCACTACGAGTGCGTAGCTGGCCATCGTGGTCGGCAGAACCGCGAAGAACGTGAAGCGCGACGACGCCTACGACTTCATCGGCGGCTACACCGTGGCCAACGACTACGCCATTCGCGACTACCTTGAGAACTGGTATCGCCCCAACCTGCGCGTGAAGAACCGTGACACCTGCACGCCGCTTGGGCCCTGGTTCGTCGACGCGGCCGACGTACCCGACCCCATGGCGCTCGCACTGCGCACCACCGTCAACGGCACCGTCACGCAGCAAGGCAACACGCGCGACATGATCTTCGACGCACCCTTCCTCATCGAATACTTCAGCCGCTTCATGACGTTGTCGCCGGGCGACCTGATCCTCACGGGCACGCCCGACGGCGTGGTCGATTGCAAGCCCGGCGATGTGATCGTCACCGAGATCGATCACATCGGCGCGCTCCAGAACACCATCCAAGGAAAAGCATGAGAGTCGATCACCTGATCAACGGCAAGCGCGTTGCCGGCACGGACTACTTCGAGACCGTCAACCCCGCCACGCAGGAAGTGCTGGCCGAAGTCGCCTCGGGCGGCGAAGCCGAAGTGAACGCGGCTGTGGCCGCCGCCAAGGAGGCCTTTCCGAAGTGGGCCGGCCTGCCCGCGCCCGAACGCGCAAAGCTGATCCGCAAGCTCGGCGAGCTGATCGCAGCGCACGTGCCCGAGATCGCGCAGACCGAGACCAACGACTGCGGCCAGGTGATCGCGCAGACCGGCAAGCAGCTGATTCCACGCGCGGCCGACAACTTCTACTACTTCGCCGAGATGTGCACGCGCGTGATGGCCACACCTACCCCACGCCCACGCACCTGAACTACACACTGTTCCACCCGGTGGGCGTGTGCGCGCTGATCAGTCCGTGGAACGTGCCCTTCATGACGGCCACCTGGAAGGTCGCGCCTTGCCTCGCCTTCGGCAACACCGCCGTGCTGAAGATGAGCGAACTCTCGCCGCTCACGGCCGCGCGCCTGGGCGAGCTCGCGCTCGAAGCCGGCATTCCGCCCGGCGTGCTGAACCTCGTGCACGGCTACGGCAAGGAAGCCGGCGAGCCGCTGGTGGGCCACCCCGATGTGCGCGCGATTTCGTTCACCGGCTCCACCGCCACGGGCAACCGCATCGTCAAGAGCGCGGACCTCAAGAAGTTCAGCATGGAGCTGGGCGGCAAGAGCCCCTTCGTGATCTTCGACGACGTCGACCTCGACCGCGCGCTCGACGCGGCCGTGTTCATGATCTTCAGCAACAACGGCGAGCGCTGCACGGCCGGCTCGCGCATCCTGGTGCAGCAGTCGATCTATGCCGACTTCGCCGCGAAGTTTGCCGAACGCGCGAAGCGCATCACGGTGGGTGACCCGCTCGACGAGAAGACCATCGTCGGCCCGATGATTTCGCAGGCCCACTTGGCCAAGGTGCGCAGCTACATCGAGCTGGGTCCGAAGGAAGGCGCGACGCTGCTGTGCGGCGGCCTCGATGCGCCTTCGAACCTGCCGGACCGCGTGAAGAAGGGCAACTACGTCATGCCCACCGTGTTCGCCGATGTCGACAACCGCATGAAGATCGCGCAGGACGAGATCTTCGGCCCGGTCGCCTGCCTGATTCCGTTCAAGGACGAGGCCGACGCGATCCGCCTGGCCAACGACATCCAATACGGCCTGAGCAGCTACGTGTGGACCGAGAACATCGGCAAGGCCCACCGCGTGGCCGCGGCCGTGGAAGCAGGCATGTGCTTCGTCAACAGCCAGAACGTGCGCGACCTGCGCCAGCCCTTCGGCGGCACCAAGGCCTCGGGCACGGGCCGCGAGGGCGGCACCTGGAGCTACGAGGTGTTCTGCGAACCGAAGAACATCGCCGTGTCGATGGGCTCGCACCACATTCCGCACTGGGGCTTGGCGTGAACACAGGCCGCCGCGCGCTGCTGCAGGGTATCGCCGCATTCGCGGCGCTACCGTCGCTCGCACGTGCACGCGGCGATTGGCCCAACAGGCCGGTGGCATCGTCGTGCCCTTCACGCCCGGCGGCACCACCGACTTCGTTGCGCGGCTCGTGGGCGTGGAACTGGGCAAGACGCTGGAGCAGGCCGTGATCGTCGAGAACAAGCCCGGCGCAGGCACGGTGATCGGCGTCGATTCGGTCGCCAAGTCGGCCCCCGACGGCTACACCTTCGTCTGTGGCCAACAGCTTCACGGCCAACCAGACACTGATCCGCAAGCTGCCCTACGACACGCAGAAGGATCTGCGCCCGGTGGCGCTCATGGGCATGTCGGAGCACGTGCTCGCCACGCACCCGAACAGTGGCCTGAAGACACTGGCCGACCTGCGCAACCAGGCCAAGGCGAAGCCGGGCACGTTGAGCTTCGCCTCCTTCGGCAACGGCACGTCGGCGCACCTGTCGGGCGAAATGCTCAAGCTGCAGATGGGCCTCGACATCGTGCACGTGCCCTACAAGGGGCAAGGCCCGGCGCTCACCGACCTGCTCGGCGGCCAGGTGACGATGATGTTCGGCAACTGGCCCGAGTTCCGAGGCCACATCCAGAGCGGCAAGCTGGTCGCACTGGGCATGGCGACCGCGCAGCGCTCGCAGTACGCCCCCGCCATACCCACACTGGCCGAACAGGGTGTGGCCATCGAGTCCAATTCGTGGAATGGTCTGCTGGCACCCGCCGGCACGCCCGATGCCATCGTGCTGCGCATGAACGACGAGGTGAACCGCGCGCTGGCAGGTCCCGCCGTGACCGATGCCTTCCGCAAAGGTGGCATCGCGTCGCTGTCGGGCACGCCAGAGCGTTTTGCGGCTTTCATCCAGAGCGAGATCGCGAAGTACGGCGACGTGATCCGCAAGGCCAACATCCAGGTGGAGGGCTGAACGATGAGCCTCTATGCGATGCAGAAGTTCCTGTTTGCGCTCAACCGCGAGGCCGAGGTGCAGCGCCGCTACGCCGAAGGCGGCGACACGCGTGCAGTGCTGCTCGCCGACTACGACCTCAACGACGAAGAACGCGAAGCCATCAGCACCGGCGACATCGGCAAGCTCTACGTGTTGGGTTGCAATGGCCAGTTGCTCATGCACTTCGCACCATTGCTCGGCATTGCATGGGCCGACTACCTCGAAGCCATGCGCGAAGGCGTGCACAAATACGGTCCCGTGCGCGCCGGTATCTACGCCATGACAACCGGCACAGATGAAAAGGTGGCAGGCGTATGAGTCTCGTATTCGCAGGCGTTTGCAGTCACGCCCCCGGCATCACCGGCCGCGCCCACCTGGCCGACCCGGCCGTGAAGGACGAGTTCCACGCGCAGTTCCACCGCTTCGGCGAAGCGATGCGCGCGACGAAGCCCGACGCGGTGATCGTCATCGCCGCCGAGCACTTCGCGAACTTCTTCATGAACAACATGCCGGCCTACGCCATCGGCATGGCCGACAGCTACGAAGGCCCGATCGAAGACCCAAAGTGGCTCGGCATCGAGAAGACCACGGTGCCCGGCGACGCAGCGCTCTCGCAGCGCCTGATCCGCGAAGTGATGCAGACGGTGGACGTGGCCTACGCGGAAGAATGGAAGTTCGACCACGGCATCATGGTGCCGCTCCACTTCCTCACGCCAGACTTCGACACGAAGATCATCCCCGTGAACATCAACTGCCAGGGCCCACCGCTCACGCCGCTGCACCGCGCCTGGGCTTTCGGCGAGGCATTGCGCCGCGCCTGCGACAAGGCGCCCGAACGCATCGCGCTGGTGGGCACCGGCGGCATCTCGCACTGGCCAGCCACGCCCGACTCAGGCAAGGTGAATGCCGAGTGGGACGCCGAGTTCATGCGCCGCTGGTGCGCCAACGACCGCGAGGCGCTGCTCTCGCAGGCCGACTACAACGACGAGGCCACCTACCGCGAAGCGGGCCAGGGCGGCTTCGAGATCCGCACCTTCCTGAGCGTGGCGGCCGCCGCGCGCGGCAAGGGCGAGATCCTTCACATGAAAGCCATTCCGATCTTCGCGGTGACCTGCACGGCCGCCACGATGTCGGTGGAATGAACGGAGCCACGACATGCCGCACCTGGTGATTCTCTACACGCCCAATCTCGAAGCCGAGACCGACATGTCGGCGCTGTGCCGCACGCTGGCCGACACCATGCTCGCGCAGCGCGACGAAGCCGGCAAGCAGGTCTTCCCGACCGGCGGCACGCGCGTGCTGGCCTACCCCGCCGCACATTACGCAGTGGCCGACGGCAAGGCCGACTACGCCTTCGTGTACCTCAACATCCGCATGGCCGCGGGGCGCTCGGAGGCCGTGAAGAAAAAGGCCGGCGACGAATTGCTGGCGGATGTGCGCGCGCATTTCGAGCCCATCTTCGACAAGCGCCACATCGGCATCACCCTGCAGATCGACGAAAGCCAGGGACAGGTGTACGACGGCAAGCACAGCAACCTGCACCCCTTGTTCAACAAGTCCTGAGAAGCGAGTCGCCATGCTGTCCACAGCCAACATCGCCCAACTGGCCGCCGAGCTGCACGAGAGCGAGACCTCGCGCGTGCAGCTCGAGCACTTCTCCAAGCGCTTTCCGGAGATGACCATCGAGGACGGCTACGCCATCTCGCGCGAATGGGTGAAGAACAAGATTGCCGGCGGCCGCATCGTCAAGGGCCACAAGATCGGCCTGACCTCGCGCGCGATGCAGTTGTCGAGCCAGATCACCGAGCCCGACTACGGCACGCTGCTCGACGACATGTTCTTCGAGCAGGGCGGCGACATCCCGTTCAAGCGCTTCATCGCGCCGCGCATCGAGGTGGAGCTGGCCTTCATCCTCGGCAAGAAGCTGCAGGGCCCGAATGTCACGATCTTCGACGTGCTGGCCGCCACCGACTACGTGGTGCCCGCCATCGAGATCATCGATGCGCGCATCGAGCAGTTCGACCGCCACACCAAGGCGCCGCGCAAGGTGTTCGACACCATCGCCGACAACGCGGCCAATGCAGGCATCGTGATGGGTGGCCGACCGGTGAAGCCCGATGCGGTGGACCTGCGCTGGGTCAGCGCCCTGCTCTACAAGAACGGCGTGATCGAGGAATCGGGCGTGGCCGCGGCCGTGCTCAACCATCCCGCCACCGGCGTGGCGTGGCTCGCGAACAAGCTCGCGCCTTGGGACGAATACCTCGAAGCAGGTGAAGTGGTTCTGGGCGGCTCCTTCACGCGACCGACCACCGCCGTGCCCGGCGACACCTTCCACGCCGACTACGGCCCGCTCGGCGCCATCGCGTTCCGCTTCGTCTGAAGAAGAAAGCCTTTCATGCAAACCCCCCTCAACACCTTCAAGCAGGCCATGCAGGCCGGCCAGCCGAAGATCGGCCTCTGGGTCGGCCTGGCCGACGGCTACGTCGCCGAGATCCTCGCCGGCACCGGCTACGACTGGCTGCTGATCGACGGCGAGCACGCGCCCAACGACGTGCGCTCGGTGCTCGCGCAGCTGCAGGGCATTTCGAGCGCGGGGTCGGCACAGCCCGAATCGGAACGCTCGCACCCGATCGTGCGCATCCCGACCGGCGACACCACGCTGATCAAGCAGTACCTCGACATCGGTGCGCAGACGCTGCTGGTACCGATGGTCGACACGGCCGAGCAGGCCGCGCGGCTGGTGCAGGGCATGCGCTAGCTACCCGCCCGAAGGCATCCGCGGCATGGGCAGCGCGCTGGCGCGTGCCTCGCGCTGGCAGACCTACCCCAACTACCTGCATGAAGCCAACGCGCAGACCTGCCTGCTGGTGCAGGCCGAGACGGTGGAAGCGATGAAGAACCTCGACGCCATCGCCGCCACGCCGGGCGTGGACGGCGTGTTCATCGGCCCGGCCGACCTGTCGGCCTCGATGGGTTTCGTGGGCCAGCCGAACCATCCGGAAGGCCGGCAAGGCGCCGGGCATTCTCTCGACCACCGAGGAGCAGGCGCGCAAGTGGCTCGCGGCCGGCGCGCTGTTCGTGGCCGTGGGCGTGGACACCGTCGTGCTCGCGGCGGCCGCGAAGCAGTTGCTGTCGAAATACAAGAACGCTTCGGGCGCCGTGACACCCAACGGATACTGAACCCCTTTCACACCCGGAGCTCCAGATGCAACGCATGACTTTGGCGGCCATGGCCGCGACAGCCACCCTGTTCCTCGCGGCCTGCGCCCAGCCGGCCAGGAGCCCCATGGCCCAGGCGCAACAGGAAGCGAACCGCCAGACCGTGCTCGCCTTCTACGAAAAGGGACTCAACCAGAAGGACGCCGACGCGGCCCTGCAGTACGTGGGCAACCGCTACGTGCAACACAACCCCACCGCGGCCGACGGTCCGGAAGGCTTTCGCAAGTTCATCGGCTTCCTGCGCGAAAAGTTTCCGAAATCGCGCAACGACATCAAGCGCAGCTTCGTCGATGGCGACTACGTGATCCTGCATGTGAACTCGGTGCGCGAACCGGGCACGCGCGGCAGCGCCATCGTGGACATCTTCAAGCTCGAAAACGGAAAGATCGTCGAGCACTGGGACGTGGTGCAACCTGTTCCGGAAACTGCCGCCAACAAGCACGGGATGTTCTGACGACATGACCGCGCCTGTCGATCCATCCAAGCGCTTTCGCTCCGCCACCATCCGCGAAGGCACGATCCGCGCGACCACGCGCAGCTTCCTGCATGCGCTGGGCCAGGACGACGAGGACATCGCGCGCCCGCACATCGGCGTGTTCCACACCGGCGGCGAGATGAGCCCGTGCAACCTCAACCTGCGCGAGCAGGCGCAGCATGCCAAGATGGGCATCTACGTGGGGGCGGCACGCCGCACGAATGCCCGGTGGTGTCGGTGAGCGACGGGCTCACCATGGCGCATTCGGGCATGCGCTTCTCGCTGATCTCGCGCGAGCTGATTGCCGACAGCGTCGAGGCCTCGACGCGCGGCCACCAGTGGGACGGCATCTTCGCCATCGGCGCCTGCGACAAGAACCTGCCGGGCCTGATGATGGGCATGGTGCGCTGCAATGTGCCCAGCGTTTTCGTGCATGGCGGCTCTGCCCTGCCGGGGCAGATGCCCGGGCCCGACGGACGCGATCTCAACGTGGTCGATACCTACGAGACCATCGGCAAGGTGCTGGCCGGCACGGCCACGCACGACGAACTCGAAGCGATGAGCCGCGCCTGCCTGCCGACGGCCGGCGCTTGTGCGGGCCAGTTCACGGCCAACACGATGGGCATGGTGTCCGAGGCGCTGGGCCTCGCGCCCATCGGTTCGAGCATGGTGCCGGCCGTGTTCAGCGAACGCGCGCCGCTGATGCGCCGCGCCGCGAAGAACCTGATGAAGGCGGTGATGGGCGACAGTCCGCTGCCGCGCGACATCGTGACGCGCAAGGCGCTCGAAAACGCCTGCGCCGTGGTGTCGGCCACCGGCGGCTCGACGAATGCCGCGCTGCATCTGCCGGCGATTGCGCACGAGGCCGGCATCAGGTTCCATCTGGACGACGTGGCCGAGATCTTCGCGCGCACACCGCTCATCGCCGACCTGCGGCCGGGCGGCCAGTACCTCGCGCGCGACGTGTTCTACATCGGCGGCGCGGGCGTGATCCTGCGCACGCTGCTGGAGCAGGGCTTCCTGCATGGCGACGCGCTGACCTTCACCGGCCGCATGATGGCCGAGGAACTGGCCGATGCCGCCGCGCCCGATGGCCGCGTGGTGCGCGAGGCCGGCAATCCGATCACGCGCGACGGCGGCCTCGCGGTGCTCAAGGGCAACCTCTGCCCCGACGGCGCGCTGCTCAAGACGGCGGGATTGCAAGGCCTGGTGTTCCGCGGCCCGGCGCGCGTCTTCGACTCGGAAGAGGAAGCGCAGACCGCCGTGCAGAACCACCGCTACGAACCCGGCGACGTGATCGTGATCCGCAACGAAGGCCCCAGGGGCAGCCCCGGCATGCGCGAGATGCTGGGCATCACCGCCCTGCTCTACGGCCAGGGCATGGGCGACAAGGTGGCGCTCCTGACCGACGGGCGCTTCTCGGGCGCCACGCGCGGCCTGTGCATCGGCTATGCGGGGCCGGAGGCGGCCGACGGCGGGCCGATTGCGGCGCTGCGCGACGGCGACATCGTGTCCATCGACGCGCGCGCCGAGGCGCGGTCGATCTCAGTGGCGCTGACCGCCGAAGAAATCTCCGGACGACTGGCCCGACGTGAGGTAAACGCGGGGGCGCCAAAGGGTGGTTTGTTGGAAAAATACGCGCTCACCGTGCGCCCTGCCTACCAGGGCGCCGTGACCCACTCGGGCGCGGTCACCTGGCTGCGCGACGAGTCTTGATCCTCCACAACCACCACCATCCGGAGAGAGACCCCTCATGAACTTCACCCGCCGCCACATGCTGCAGACCACCGGCGCCTCGGCGCTGCTCGCCGGTATCGGCCAGCAGGCCTTCGCGCAAGCGTCGTCGATCGAAACCGCGACCATCGTCACCGGCTTCGCGGCCGGCGGCACCTCGGACACGACCTGCCGGCGCCTGGCGCTGAAGCTCAGCCCCGACTACGCCAGGACGGCGGTGGTGGAGAACCGCACCGGCGCGGGCGGCCAGATCGCGGTGAGCTACGTGAAAGGCCGGCCGGCCGACGGCACGACGATCCTGCAGACGCCGACCTCGATCCTCACGATCTACCCGCACATCTACAAGAAGCTGCCGTACGACCCGATGGTGGACATCACCCCCGTCAGCATCGCCTGCATCTTCGACTTCGGCTTTGCCGTCGGCCCGGCCGTGCCGCTCAGCGTGAAGACCGTGCCCGAATTCCTCGCCTGGGCCAAGACCAATCCGGCCGGCGCCAACTACGGCTCGCCAGCCGCGGGTTCCACGCCGCACTTCATCGGTGCGCTGCTGGGCATGCAGGCCGGCGTCGACCTCAAGCACGCCGGCTACCGCGGCACGCAGCCGGCCATGCTCGACCTGCTGGGCAGCAACATCTCGGCGGTGTCGGGGCCCATCGGCGACATCACGCAGCATCTGCCATCGGGCAAGGTCCGCATCCTGGGCGTGTCGGGTGCCAAGCGCAGCCGCTTCGCGCCGGACGTGCCGACCTTCGGCGAGCAGGGCATCAAGAACATGGCGCACAGCGAATGGTTCGCCTTCTTCCTGCCGGCCAAGGCATCGCCCGAGCTGGTGGCGCGCCTGAACACCACGATGAAGAACGCTCTTGCACAGAAGGACGTGATCGACGGCCTCGGCACCTGCGGGCTGGAGGCCATGTCCTCCACGCCTGCGGAGCTGACCGAGCTGCTCAAGAAAGACACCGCCAAGTGGGCGCCGATCGTCAAGGACGTCGGCTTCACCGCGGAGGGATAACCGTATGAAGGAACTGCAATGAACACCCCGCTCGCCACCACTGCGCCATCGGCGCTGGTCCATCCCTCGATCCATCCCGACGAGCGCGCCGCGCGCGAAGAGCTCGCGGCCTGCTATCGCGTGTTCGCGATGCTGGGGTGGGTCGAGATGATCTACAACCACATCACGGTGCGGCTGCCCGACAGCGGGACGGGCGGCGAGAAGCAGTTCCTCATCAACCCCTTCGGTCTGCACTACAGCGAGGTCACGGCCAGCAACTTGGTGAAGATCGACCTGCACGGCAAGGTGCTCGACGGATGGTCCTACCCGGTGAACCCGGCCGGCTTCACGGTGCATGCCGCGATCCACGACGGCCTGCCCGGCGCGCATTGCGTGATGCACACGCACACCACGGCCGGCGTGGCCGTGGCCTGCCTGCAGGGCGGCCTGCAGCAGACCAATTTCTATACCGCCCAGCTGCACGGCATGGTGGCGTACCACGACTTCGAGGGCATCACGATCCATGCCGACGAAGGCCCGCGCCTGCTCAAGAGCATCGGCAGCCGCAACGCGGTGATCCTGCGCAACCACGGCCTGCTGGCCTGGGGGCAGACGCTGCCGCAGACCTTTGCGATCCTGTGGACCCTGCAGCGCGCCTGCGAGATCCAGATGGCGACCTTCTCGATGGGCGCGGCCATTCCGGTGAGCGAAGAGATTGCGCAGCGCTGCAGTTCAGCCCCGCGCATGGCGCCGGGCAGGATGTTTTCAATGCCCTCGTCCGCCAGGTGGACCGCATCGACCCCAGCTACCGCAACTGAAGCGATGGATCCCATGAAGATTTGTATTTACGGCACCGGTGCAATCGGCGGATGGATCGGCGTCGGCCTGGCCAAGGCCGGCGAACGGCTCAATGTGGTGGCGCGCGGCGCGACGTTCGACGCGTTGCAGCGCGACGGCCTGTCGCTGATGCGCGGCGACGTGCGCACGCGCGTGCCCGTCAATGCGGTGGCTGACCCCGAATCGCTCGGCGTGCAGGACCTGGTCGTGATCGCCGTGAAGGCGCCCGCGCTGCACAGCGTGGCCGAGCGCATCGGGCCGCTGATCGGGCGCGACACCATCGTGCTGGTCGCGATGAACGGCGTGCCGTGGTGGTTCCTCGAAGGCAGTTTCGGCGGCGAGATCGCGGGGCACCGGCTTGCGACCGTGGACCCCGAGGGCGCGATTGCCAAGGCCATTCCGGCGCGCAACGTGGTCGGCTGCGTGGTGCATGCGAGCTGTTCGCTCGACGGGCCGGGCGTGGTGCGGCATCACTTCGGCAACGGGCTGATCGTGGGCGAGCCTTCGGGCGAGGCCACGCCGCGCGTGAAGGAACTGGTCGAGCTGCTGAAGCGCGCCGGCATCGACACCACCTTGTCGCCGCAGATCCAGAAGGACGTGTGGTTCAAGCTGTGGGGCAACATGACGGTGAACCCGATCAGCGCGCTGACCGGCGCCACCACCGATCTGATCATGGGCGACGACTACGTGCGCGGGTTCATCTCGGCCGTGATGCTCGAAGCCAAGGAGATCGGCCGGCGCATCGGCATCGAGATCACGCAGAGCCCCGAAGACCGGCATGCGGTGACGATGAAGCTCGGGGCATTCAAGACCTCGATGCTGCAGGACGTGGAGGCCGGGCGGTCGGTGGAGCTGGATGCGCTGGTGACGGTGGTGCGGGAGCTCGGTGAGCTGACCGCAGTGGCCACGCCGTTCACCGACGCGTGCTGGGTCTCGCCCGCTTGCGCACGCGCCAGCTCGGCCTGTACTGAAGCCCGGCCGTCAGGCTGCGCGTGCGAGCGCGACGGCCTCGTGCCGTGCCGCTTCGCGCGAGGCGGTGTCCACCTCCACACCCATCAGCGTCTTCTCGACCACGACCGTGTCGACCTGCTTCACGCCGATGAAGCGCAGCCAGGTCTCGATGTAGGGCTTCTGGAAATCCATCGCGTGGGCCGATCCGCCGTCGCCCAGCGGATAGTCCAGCCCGCGCGCGCACACGACCGTGGCCTTGGGCGTGGTCAGCATGCCCGACATGCCGCTGGCATCGAAGCGGAAGAGCACGTCCTTGTGCGTCACCAGGTCGATCAGCTGCTTCAGCCGATACGGGATGCCGAAGTTCCACAAGGGCACGGCCAGCAGGATGTGATCGGCCGCATGGAACGGAACGGCGAGCCGTTCGATCTCGCTCCACGCCTGCCGCTGCGCGGCCGTTCGCTCGATGCCCTGGATGCCCGCGTACTTGGCCTCCATCATGTCCTGCGAAAGATCGGGCAGCGGCGTGTCCCAGAGATCGAGCACCGTGAGCTTGCAACCGGCGTGATGCGTCTCGGCTGCGTCGATGAATGCGCGGGCGACTTCGATGCTGGCGGAG
>CAMATD010000028.1 GCA_945860785.1 Variovorax sp. YR752
AGGCCGGCCGCAACTGCGTGTGGCACGAACCGAGCCGGGCGGGACAGCAACTCGATCAGGTCATGTCCACCGTGACCGACGTTGCGATCGTCGATGCGGACGCTGGCAGCGATTCGAATCCCGCAGGGCCGCTTCGCTCATCGTTGTCCGGCTGGCGCCCGTGTCCACCATGAACGGCGCGGGCTTGGCCGTGCCGAGCGTGACCGGGGCAAAGAAGTGACCGCCGAAGGCGGGCAACCGCAAGGCCTCCTGCTCGGCGGGGGCAACCGACAGGCCACCGGTATCGATGACGGTTTCGATCGCGATGCGTTGCGCCGCGAAGTACGGCGGCTGGCCGCGCGACACCCTCTGAGAATCGAAGGCCTGCAGCACCGAGAGCGCCTCGTAGTGCCGCCCTGCACCCATCAGCAGCTTGGCGAGCTTGCTCCTCACATCCACGAGCGTCGGGACCACGGACAGTGCCTTGTACGACCACGCAATGGCCTCATCGGTCCGGCCCAGCTTGGCAAGGCTGTCGGCGTAGTAGGCGAACAGGTCGTACGCACCCTCACCAAGGCTCACGGCCTTGGCGAACTGGGTCACGGCCTCCGCATGCTTGTCCTGCTGGTTCAGCACGATGCCGAGGTTCACGATGCCGAAGCTCTCGTCGGGCCGAAGCCGCACGTAGTCCGCCCAGTTCGACTCCGCGCAGGCCAGGTCCCGCTCCCGCAGGCACCGGCCGGCCTGTTCCCTGAAATCGGCCGCCGAGAACGACGACCTGCTCAGGCGGTGGAGCCCATAGCCGCGCACGCTCAGGAACAGGGTGCCGGCGATGGCCAGGAACACCAGGCAGGTCACGAGGAAGGTCTTGACGCGAGCCCGTGGGTTGCGCCGCTCTTCCCACAGGCAGGTGACACCGACCACCAGCAGCGGCCAGAAGAACGCACCGATCAGCACGCCGGCCTGCGTGGCCGCGGACGCGTTCTGCGCATTCGCCACCATCAGGCTCAACGCGGCGTAGGCGATGAAGACAATGGCGGCGGCGCCCCAGAGCCAGGGGCTGGCGCGAAGATCCTCGTCGCGGCGGTCGCGCAGGAAGGTGACGGAACTCGCCGCGGCATCGTCGGGCGACGATTCCACCAGCACCGGATCATGGCGTTCGTTCCACGGCTTCACACGCTCCTCCCTTGTTTCTTTTGGCCTGGCGCACGCTCTCAAGGGCGGCCATGGCACAACAGCTGACGCTACAGAATGTGTCGGCAGTCTATTTCAAGTCCATCGCGCAAGCAGTGAAATACAACCGTTCATGAGCACAAAAAGGCACATCCCATTCCTTTATCGGCAGCAACTGAGGCTCGGGCCGTGACGCTGTTTGCCGCGTTGCAACTGCCGCTGTGCATGGCCGAGGCGCCGCAGGCTTCTGGCATGCGCTGCTTGCGGGCAAGGTGCTGCCCGACGACACCGTGCACCGCATGTTCACCCGTCGCCGTGTCGTTCAACGAGAAGAACGTGCCCGCGGAAACCGGGCTGTGGGCGCTGATTCGCGCAGTGCGCGCCTACCGGGTCGTGCGCTGAAACGGGCGCCGGTCAGGCGTCTTCGCCGCCCTTGCCCCAATGCGGCGGACGCGGCGGCGCGGCCTGCACCTTTCGCGCACGCATCAGCACCCTGGCCTGCCGCTTCCACAGCGAGAGTTGCTGCGTCAACGCCGCCGGGTCCACGTCCTGCCCTTGCGCGACAAGGCCTGTCATTAGATGGGTCAGTTGGTAGAACAACGCCTGCACCACCTGCGGCTCCACGCCGGTCCGCGGCGCGAAGTAGTGTTCGATGGCCGGGTTGAACAGATCCTGGGTGCGCTGCCACATCACGCCGAGCGCCCGGGCCAGCGCCGGATCGCGTTGCGCCGTCACCTGCAGTTCGAGGTAGGCACTGAAGACCGGCGTCGAGTAGATGCCCTTCCACAGCATCGAGACCAGCGCGTCGAGCCGATCGTCTTCCTCGGCAATCGACAGCATCGTGCGGCCGAGTTCGCCATACACGCGGCGCAGCAGGTCGTCGACCACGTCCAGCATCAGCGCCTGCTTGTTCGGGTAGTGGTGCACCTGCGCGCCGCGTGAAACGCCGGCGCGCCGCACGATGCTGCTGAGCGTGCTGCCTGCATAGCTGTCCTGCGCGAGGCTTTCGATGGCGGCCGCCAGCAGGCGTTCGCGCATGGCGCTGCTGCGTTCGGCTTGCGTGCGGCGGGCCGGTGGCGACGGAGGCGCAACGGCCTTGGATGCGGGGAGAGATTTGGCGGTTTTCATCGACAGCGGCAGAGGGTACCCGGGAAACCCCTTGGCATTTTTGGTGAGTCTGCTTTGGCATCGAAGTTAACATACAGTCCGGACTGTATGTATCTTCTCATCGCCACGATGCAAGGAATACCGCGCCCATGACGACATCGACCGATACCCTGCTGCACCGCCTGCTGCACCGCCTGCTGCACCGCCTGCTGCACCGCCTGCTGCACTGGGAGCGCACCATGCCCGACACGGTGTACCTGACGCAGCTGCTGCCGGACGGCAGCACGGTCGACTACACGTGGCGCCAGGTGGCCGACGAGGCGCGCCGCATCGCGCGCTACCTGCAGACGCTGGCGCTGCCGCCGCGCAGCCACGTCGCACTGCTGGGCCGCAACAGCGCGCACGGGCTCATGGCCGACATCGCGATCTGGATGGCGGGCCATGTGACGATTCCGCTCTACTACACGCTCAGTGCGGCCAACGCGCGCTACGTCTTCGAGCACAGCGAATCACGGCTGCTGTTCCTCGGCAAGATGGACGGCACCACCGACAACTGGACCGAGCTGCAGCACGCCCTGCCGGTCGGACTGCCGGTGATCGGCCTGCCGATGTCGCCGCTGCCGCACGACAACCCGGTGATGCAGTGGACCGACCTGCTGGCCATGCATGCGCCGCTCACCGACATCGCATTGCCTTCGCGCGACACGCTGGCCACCATCCTCTACACCTCGGGCAGCACCGGCCTGCCCAAGGGCGTGATGCACAGCTACGGCAGCATGGCCGACATCGGGGATATCTCGGCCACGCTGTTCTCGATCACGCCCGAAGACCGCATGCTGTCCTACCTGCCGCTTGCGCATGCGGCGGAGCGCGCGCTGCTCGAGGCGACCTCGCTGTACTTCGGCTGCCGCATCTTCTTCGCCAACAACCTCGAGACTTTTCAACAGGACCTGCGCCGTGCGCGGCCGACGCTGTTCTTCTCGGTGCCGCGGCTGTGGGTGCGCTTTCGCCAGGGGGTGTGCGAGAAGATTCCGCCGTAGCTGCAGGAGCTGCTGTTCGCGCTGCCGGTCGTCTCGACACGGCTGCGCCGCAAGATCCTCGTCACGCTCGGCCTCGACCAGGTGCGCGTGGCGTTCAGCGGCTCGGCACCGCTCTCGCCTGAAGTGCTGGTCTGGTACCGCAACCTCGGGCTGGACCTGCTCGAAGGCTATGGCATGAGCGAGAACTTCGCCATCTCGCACATCAATCCGCCGGGCAAGGTGCGCATCGGCACCGTCGGGCTGCCCGAACCCGGTGTCGAGTGCCGCATCGGCGAAGACAACGAGATCCAAGTGCGCGGGCCGAGCCAGATGATGGGCTACTACAAGATGCCCGAGGCCACTGCGCAGACGCTGCCGCCCGATGGCTTCCTGCGCACCGGCGACCAGGGAAACATCGACGCCGACGGCTACCTGCGCATCATCGGCCGCGTGAAGGACATGTTCAAGACCGGCAAGGGCCGCTACGTGGCACCGGTGCCGATCGAGAACAGCCTGGGCAACCATCCGCTGGTGGATACGGTGTGCGTTGCCGGCCTCGGGCTGCCGCGGCCCTTTGCGCTGGTGATGCTGTCACCGCAGGGGCAGAGCGCGGCGGCCGATGGCCGTGATGCGGTGAAGCGGGCGCTGCACGCGCTGATGGACGACACCAACGCCACGCTCGAAGAGCACGAACGGCTGAGCTGCCTGATCGTGGTGCGCGAACCCTGGAGCATCGAGAACGGCCTGCTCACGCCTACGCTCAAGATCCGCCGCAGCGTGATCGAGGCGCGCTACATGCCGCTGGCCGAAGCTTGGCAGCAAGGCGGGCAGGCCGTGCTCTGGGAATGACCGGGCGGGCTCAGGCCCAGACGGTTTCGATCTCGGTCTTCACCTCGGTCATGAGCTTGTGCACCGGGCACTTGCCCGCCACGCGCAACAGCTCGTCGCGCTGGGCTTCGCTGAGATCACCGCTCAGGCGCAGGCTGGCCTTGAGGCGGTAGACGCCCTTGCGCTCCTCGCTGTCGTCCCGGTCGACCACGACCTCGATGTCTTCCACCGGGATGCCCTTGCGACGCGCGTAGATCAGCACCGTGAGCGCCTTGCAGGCTGCGAGCGAGGCGTCGTACAGGTCGTGCGGCTCGGGGCCGGCATCGCTGCCGCCGCCGGCCGGCGAGGCATCGACCGGGATCTCGTGGTTGCGGATCTTGAGGATGTGGCGCGTGCCGGTGGTGCCGTCGCGGCGGATCGAAATGCTCATGCCGGGTTCCTTGTCCAGGGAATCGATGAAAGTCCGGAAGATGGTAGCCGCGGCGCTCAGCGGTCCACCGCCAGCATCAGCGTTTCCTTGATCTCTTCCATGACCACGTAGCTGTGCGACTCGGCCGCCACCGGCAGCTTCTTGAGGATGTCGCCCAGCAGATGCCGGTACTCGCTCATGCCGCTCAGGCGCGCCTTCACGAGGTAGTCGAAGCTGCCCGACACGAGGTGGCATTCGAGCACCTCGGGCATGTGCAGCAGCTCCTGGCGCACCTTGTCGAACACATCGCCCGACTTGGCCGAGAGCTTGATCTCCACGAACACCAGCAGCGTCTTGCCCAGCGCCTCGGGCGACACGCGCGCGTGGTAGCCGGTGATGACGCCGTCGCGCTCCATGCGCTTCACGCGCTCGGCACAGGGCGAGGCCGAGAGGCCGATGTGCTCGGCAAGTTCGGTCATGGAAATGCGGCCCTGGCGCTGCAGCAGGTCGAGGATCTTGCGGTCGATTCGGTCGAGTTCGGGCATTTCACTTCGCACGCTGCATTGGACGATTTTTGGCAGTGGATTCCACCGCAAAATTCTGAAAAACAATGGAATTCACTGCATTGTGCACTTTAGATTCCATGCATTCCATCTGAATCGGCGAATACACCATGAAAGTCATCGTTCTCGGCGGCGGCGTGCTCGGCACCACCACGGCCTACTACCTCGCGCGCTCGGGCGCCGACGTCACCCTGCTCGACCGGCAGTCCGGCCCCGCGGAGGAAACCAGCTTCGGCAATGCCGGCCAAGTGTCGCCGGGCTACTCGACGCCATGGGCCGCGCCGGGCATTCCGCTGAAGGCGATCAAGTGGATGTTCCAGAAGCACGCGCCGCTCTCGATCCGTCCTGACGGCACGCTCTACCAGCTGCGCTGGATGGCGGCGATGCTGCGCAACTGCTCGCCCAAGCGCTACGCGATCAACAAGGAACGCATGATGCGCGTGGCCGAGTACAGCCGCGGCTGCCTGCAGCAGCTGCGCGCCGACACCGGCCTGCAATACGAGCAACGCACCGGCGGCACGCTGCAGCTGTTCCGCACAGAGGCGCAGCTCGACGCGGTGCAGCGCGACATCGCGGTGCTCGAGGAATGCGGTGTGCCTTATGAGTTGCTCGACCGCGATGCGCTCGCCAGCGTGGAGCCGGCACTGGCCGGCGCACGCGACCGCCTCACGGGGGGCCTGCGCCTGCCCAATGACGAAACCGGCGACTGCCACCTGTTCACCCGCGGCCTCGCCGACATCGCGCGCGGCCTGGGCGTGGACTTCCGCTTCGGCCAGACCATCGACGGCCTCGAAACGGATGGCAGCCGCATCACCGGCGTGCGCACCACCACTGGCAAGGTGCTCACGGCCGACCGGTACGTGATGGCCTTCGGCAGCTACTCGCGCGCCGCCATCGCCTCGCTGGGCCTGGACATTCCGGTGTATCCGGTCAAGGGCTACTCGCTCACCGTGCCACTCATCGACGAATCGCTCGCACCGCAATCGACGGTGCTCGACGAGACCTACAAGGTGGCCGTCACCCGCTTCGACAACCGCATCCGCGTCGGCGGCATGGCCGAGCTCGGCGGCTTCGACCTGCGCCTGAACCCGCACCGCCGCGCCACGCTCGAGAAGGTGGTGAGCGACCTGTTCCCGGGCGGCGACCTGCCGCGCGCCACGTTCTGGACGGGCCTGCGCCCGATGACGCCCGACAGCACGCCCATCGTCGGCGCCACGCGCTATGCGAACCTGTTCCTCAACACCGGCCACGGCACGCTGGGCTGGACCATGGCGTGCGGCTCGGGCAAGCTGATCTCGGACATGGTGATGGGCCAGCGGCCGGAGATTCGCACCGACGGGCTGGGGATGGACCGCTACGAGCAGGGTTCTTCGCGCGCCACGCGTCCGAACCCCACGACCACACCCGCTTGATACAGGGGCCGCTCAGGCGGCCTGTGCAATCGGGATGACCGCGCTGCTCATGCCGCGGTAAACCTCGGCCTCGCCGTGCTTCGCGAGAAGCTGCATCAGGTGCTTGCGGATCAGCATGCCCGGCCGGTCCGACTCCATCGAATACTCGACGCCGCGCCGGCGCGTGTCGACCAGCGCGTCGGGGTCGGTCGATTCGAGGATGTCCTTGTCCTCGCGCGTCACCGCTTCATCGAAGTCGATCAGCATCTGCGCCGTGCAGTCGGCCTCGGTGTCGTTGCGGAACAGCCATTGGCACAGCTGCATGCGCCCGTCGTCGATGGGCGTGAAGCAGTTGATGATGATGTGGCGCACGCCGCTCGGGTACTCGATGTCGAGCCGGCGCGAGAACGGCAGGAAGTAGGCGTTGCGCATGTGGCGCGTGGTGATCGGATCGGTCACGCCGCTGATCGCGTGGAACTTGACCGGGTTGGTCGCCGCTATCACCGTCTCTGCGTAGAAGCCCGATTCGTTCTCGACCAGCTCGTACTTGCTCGGCTTCGGGCTCGCGGCCACGCCGAAGGTGGCGCGGTGCACAAAGCTGAAGTGCGAGTTGTCGAAGGAGTTTTCGAGCGCGCGCATCGGGCTGGTCTGCCACTCTTCGTAGAACTGGAAGATGGTGCGGTAACCCGGGTCGGCGAACTCTGCAATTGCGGGGATGTCGGCGATGGGCTCTTCCAACGCCACCCACGCATAGCCGTAACGCGCCGTGCAGCGGTAGGCCGTGCAGCGGTAGGCCGTGCAGCGGTAGGCCGTGCAGCGGTAGGCCGTGGTGCGGTAGGCCGTGGTGCGGTAGGCCGTGGTGCGGTAGGCCGTGGTGCGGTAGGCCGTGGTGCGGTACTCGGGCGAGATCTTGCGGTCCGCCTCGTACTGCGGCATGCGGATCACCTGCCCGCTGCGGTCATAGGTCCAGCCGTGGTACCCGCACTGGATGGCGCCCTGCCCGCAGGCCTGGCCTTCGCCATCGACACACCAGCCCTTCGAGAGTTTCGCGGTGCGATGGCAGCATCGGTCGCGCAGCGCGGCGGGCTCGCCATCGGCATCGAGAAAAAGAACGATGTCCTCGCCCAGCAGCCGGAAAGGCTTCGGGCCACCGGCGAGTTCGGTGAGCGGCATGACGGCATGCCAGAACTTGCGAAAGACAGGTTGTTGGGTGACGAGCATGCGTGGACTCCTTCTGTTGCGCGTGGGTACGTACGAACTTGAAAGAGCAATTTCCTGCCGCTAGGGCTGAACGCTTCTACTCTGCGCAATCTGCCATGCAAATTGCGCGCCCGGATTGTGACGCCGCTCGGCCTGTCCTCCAAGCCCCGAGCCGCAAAGCCCGAGCAAAAGCCCTTGGCATGCGTCGTGCATGAACCCTGGCAAGAGTAGAAGCGTTCAGCAGCGCACGCACCACCCGGGTGCGCCGCCCGGAAATTGCTCTTGAAACGCCTTCTGCTCTCTTGCAGGGGATTCAAGACCCAAGATTTCGAGGCCCCACCATGCAACGCCGATCCTTCCTTGCGGCCAGTGCCGCTGCCCTTGCCGCTCCTTCCGTCCTGGCCCAGGGTGGCAAGCTCACCCCGATCAAGTTCACGCTCGACTTCCGCATCAATGGCCAGACCTCGCCCTTCTTTCTCGCGCAGACCAAGGGCTACTACAAGGACGAAGGCCGCGACGTGACCATCGACACGGGCGCCGGCTCGGTCGCCTCGATCACACGCATCGCAAGCGGCGTCTACCAGATGGGCCTGGGCGACATCAGCTCGCTGGTCGAGTTCAATGCGCAAAACCCCGGCACGCCGATGGTGCAGGCCGTGTACCAGTACTACAACCGCGCACCGTTCGTGATCATCGGCCGCAAGGACCGTGGCGTGACCGGTGACTTCAAAAGTCTTCAAGGCAAGAAGGTGGCAGCGGCCGCCGTCGAATCGACCCGCCGCGCCTGGCCGATGGTGGCGCGCAAGCAGGGCATGCGCAGCGATGCCTTCCAGTGGCAGACCACCGACTTCAGCGCGCGCGACAACGTCATGGTGCGCGGCGACGTCGATGCCGCCACCTACTTCCACGACTCAGCCATCTCGCTCTTCGCACGCATGAAGCCCGAGGAGCTCTCGGTGCTCAAGTACGCGGACGCGGACGTCAACCTGTACGGCAACGCGGTCCTCGCGAGCAGCAACCTGATCGCGCAGAACCCGAAGCTGGTCGCAGCCTTCCTGCGCGCGACCAACCGCGCCATCGTCGAGACCTTTGCCAACCCCGCTCCCAGCATTGCCGCCATGCGCCAACGCGAACCCATCCTCGACGAGAAAATCGAGCTTGAACGCTGGGGCGTCACGGCGCAGTATGTGGGCGCGGCGGACACGCGCGGACACGGCCTCGGCGACATCAAGAAGCTCATGCTCGAGCAGCAGGTCGACGAGGTGGCCGATGTGTTCGGCCTCAAGGTCAAGCCCGCAGCCGACGCCATTTTCAACACTTCGATGCTGCCTGCGCGCAGCGAACGCATGATCCTCAAGGCATGAACTTCAGCGACCTTCACAACACCGCCTACCCCGAAGAAAACACGCTCGACGAACGCGACGGCCGGTACCTCCGCAAGGCCATCGGCTGGTCGCACCTGGCGCGCCGGCGCAGCAACCGGCCCTTCGGATCGATCATCGTCTCGGCCGCCGGCGAGGTGCTGGTCGAGGCCTACAACAACACCGGCGAAACGGGCGACTGCACCGGGCACGCCGAGACGAATGCGATCCGCGCGCTGGCCGGGCGCAACATCTCGCGCGAAGAGCTCGCAGGCGCCACCCTCTATGCCTCGGGCGAGCCCTGCGTGATGTGCGCGGGCGCGATCTTCTGGTCGAACATCGGCCGCGTGGTATTCGGCATCGACGCCGAGCGGCTGCGCCTGTTCCGCGGCGAGCGGCAGGACCAGCGCGATGCCGAGCTGTCGTGCCGCGACGTGTTCCGCGCTTCACCGCACCCCATCGAGTGCATCGGGCCAGCGCTGGTCGACGAGTCCGCGGCAGCCCATGACGGAGCGTGGAAGGCTTGAGCACTAGACTCGCTGCATGCCCTGGCACGCCCGTCTCCACCTCGACTACCAACAAGAAGCCGCCCGCACCGTCGCCCGCTTTCGCCACGACGGGCCGCTGCGCATCCTGCAGAGCCTGTACCCCGAAGGCGATGCGATCTGCCACAACGTGCTGGTGCATCCGCCGGGCGGGCTTGTCGGTGGCGACACGCTCGACATCGACATCGAGGCCGCCGATGGCAGCCACGGCCTGATCACCACGCCCGGCGCGTCGCGTTTCTACCGCTCCGAAGGCGAGCTGGCGCTGCAGCGCACGCGCATCCGGCTCGCCAAGGGCGCGCGACTCGAATGGCTGCCGCTCGAAGCCATCTGCTACAGCGGCTGCAAGGCCGAGAACCGACTTTCCATCGAGGCCGAGCCGGGCGCCGAGATGATCGGCTGGGACGTCACCGCACTCGGCCTGCCGAATGCCAATCAGCCCTTCGAGCGCGGCACCTACCTGCAGCACATCGAAGTGCCCGGCGTGTGGCTGGAGCGCGGGCGCATCGATGCGTCCGACCATCGGCTGCTTCAAAGCCCGCTGGGCTTCGGCGGCCATCGCTGCATCGCATCGCTGTTCTTCGTGTCGGGCTCACCGGCCACGCGGGCGCGGCGAGAAGCCCTGCTCGCGTATGCGCGCACGCTGCTCGAAGTGCACGGCCTGTCTGACAGCGCAGGCGCCACCAGCCCGCATCCGGAGATCGTGGTGCTGCGCGTGCTGGCACCTGTGGTCGAGCCCGCGATGCAGTTGCTGCGGCAGGTGTGGCAGGCCTGGCGTGCCGAGTTGTGGCAGTTGCCCGCGGCCTCCCCGCGCATCTGGGCCACCTAGAGTTACAGGCCGGCATGCAGGCGCGCGGAGAATGCGAAATTTTCTGCCAGCCTCCACGCCATG
Organism: Variovorax sp. YR752; assembly: GCA_945860785.1. Classification (GTDB taxonomy): domain Bacteria; phylum Pseudomonadota; class Gammaproteobacteria; order Burkholderiales; family Burkholderiaceae_C; genus Variovorax. The sequence continues at coordinate 10,468 of CAMATD010000028.1, forward strand.
CCCTCGTCCACCCTCCGCAGCCCTGACAGGCCAGCCCTCCAGCGCACCCGCGACTACTGGGTCGAGGCGCCGAACGCCAACCCGCTCGTCGATCAAAGCCTGGCGCGCGCCTACGTGATCGACACGCTCGACACCCCGCTGTCCGCGGCGGCCATCGCGGCCGTGTTCTGGATCACTTTTCTCGTGGTCACCGGCGACCGCGGCACGCTGGTGTGGGCCGTGCTGGTGCACGCGATGCAGTGGCACATGCATCGCCACCTGCACAGCCTGGACCCCGAGGCCATCGATGCCGCCTCGGCCGCCGACACGCGCCGGCGGCTCGAACGGCGCATGCTGTTTCCGGGCCTGGTCTGGGCGCTGGCGCCGTGGCTGTTCTTTCCGCACGGCGACCTCGCTCACATCCTGCTGATGTATTTCTTCATCAGCGGAACCACGGGCGTCATCATCGCGGCGCTGGCGCAGTGGTGGCGAGCTGCCCTGTGCTTCGGCGTGCCGGTGTTCCTGAGCCTGGCACTGCGGCTGATGGTCGAGCCGGGCAGCGTGACCCTCATCATGGGTTGCCTGGCCGTCTGGCAGATGCTGGCGACGCTTCACTACGCCACTACGCGCGCAAGCAGAACCGGCTGATCGTGGGCTCGATCGAGAACGGCTTCGAGAACAAGCGACTCGCCGACGCGTTGTCGCGCCAGCTCGACCACGTGGCCCAGCTGGCAGCGCAGCGCGCGCGCATCTTCGCGGCCGCCAACCACGACCTGCGCCAGCCGATGCACGCGCTGGCGATCTTCGTCGACGCGCTCGACACCCGCCATGCGCCCGGTGCCGACAACCTGCGCTTCATGCGCGACAGCGTCGATGCGCTGCGCGGCTCCATCGACGCGCTGCTCGACATCGCCCAGCTCGACGGCAGCGTCGCACCCGTGCACCTCGAAGCCCTGCGGTTGCAAACGCTGTTCGATTCGCTGCACAGACGCTTTGCGGCGCTGGCCGCCGCCAAGGGGCTCAGGCTGCACATCCGGCCCACCGATGCCGTCGTGCGTGCCGATGCGCGCATGCTCGCGCGCCTGCTCGGCAACCTGGTGGACAACGCCATCAAGTACACGCCGACGGGCGCGATCATGGTCTGCGCGCGGCGGCAACGGCACGCATCGCACGGAGCGCCGGCCTGGCGCATCGAGGTGCGCGACTCGGGGGTGGGCATCGAGACGCAGCATCAGGAGCAGGTATTCGAAGAATTCTTCCAGGTCGACAACCCGGGCCGCGACCGCAGTCGCGGCCTCGGGCTGGGCCTCTCGATCGTGGCCAGCATGGCGCAGGTCATGGGCTCGCGCATCCAGGTGCGCACTGCGCCCGGATGCGGCAGTACGTTCGCGCTGGCGTTCGAAGAGATGGCTGCGCCGCTGGAAGTGGCGAGCGCAACGACTCCCGCGGTATCGGCCAATCCGGCGGGCGCCTCGGCGACAGATTCGATCCGCATCCTGGTGCTCGACGACGAACAGCCCGTGCGCGAGGCCATGCGCTCGCTGCTGAGCGCCTGGGGCCATGAGGTGGCGCTGGCGGCCAACCCGCGCGAGGCCTTGCAGCAGCCCGGCGTGTTCGACCTGATGCTGAGCGATCTTCGACTGGGCAGCGGGCTCTCGGGACTGGCCGCCGCACAGGCGATGCAAGCCGTAGGCAAGGTGCGCAATGTCGTCGTTCTACGGGTGAAACCGCCCACGTCAACCGGGTCGAGGTCGAGCGTGCTGGCTATGCGTTGATTTACAAACCGGCCGACGCGCAGGCCCTGCGCGCAGCGATCGCCGGTAGCGCCTCGGCGTAGACGGGGTCTGGATCGCTTCAGGCCGGCATGTCCGTGCGCGGCAATCGCAGATGCTTCTTCAACGTCTCGAACACCTGCCGCGTGACCGGATTCACCACATGGCTGCGCACATACAGGTAGTACGCCAGATCAGGCAGCCGCGGCATGCCGTCGCCTGCACCCAGCACCCGAAGCCCCACGTCGAGCTGCTCGACGCCGCGCGCCGTCACTCCCAGCCCCGCACGCAGCGCCGCCTTGATCCCGCTCAAGCTCGACGAGGTATAGCGCGGCGTCCAGGCCACGCCAGCCGCATCGAGCGCCTCATGCCCGATGCGCCTGAAGATGCTCGGCCCGTCCGCCATGATCAGCGGCACCGGTTTCGTCGGGTCATGCACATAGCTGGCGGCGCACAGCCACACGGTGGGCGAGTTGCGCAGCACCACGCCTTCGAACTGCGGATCGGCGCGGTTCGAGATGATCATGTCGACCTCCCCGCTCTTGAGCGAGGTCATCAGATACGGACTGCGGCCGATGTGAATGTCGAGCTGCAGCAGCGGCGAGGTGCGCGCCACCTCGGTCAGCAACAGCGGCAGCATGGTCTCGGCCACGTCGTGCGGCGCGCCGATGCGCAGGTTGCCTTCGAGCTGGCCCTGCCGGAGGCTCCGCAAGGCCTCGTCGTTGAGCGCCAGCATGTGGTGCGCATAGGTGAGCAGCCGTTCCCCGTGCTCGGTCAGGCGTTTCTGCCGGCCCTGCTTGGCGAACAGCGGGTGGCCGATCTGCTCCTCCAGCCGCTGCATCTGCTGCGTGATGGCCGACTGCGTGCGCCCCAGGTGGACGGCCGCCGCCGCAAAGCTGTGGTGGCTGACGACAGCCGCGAACGAGCGCAGCAGTTCAAGATCGAGCGTGGGCATACATTAATTTTATTGATGTGTTTCTTGCGCTGCTTGGATTGTTGCGTCACCCTGCCATCACTACAGTGAATGCATACGAAACAGGCAACCCCACTGGAGAACACTGCATGAGCACCCCATCCGAGCAACGCCGCCAGGCCGTCGAGTCGTCCATCGGCGATATGAAGAAAGCCATCGGTGGCGCTGAACCAACCCGCGAAAAGCTCGACGTGGTGCTCGATTCGCTGCAAGGCCTGGCCGCCCACACCGAGTACTGGGGCGCCGCCGACTTTCCGCCGCCCGAAGCCGGCGAGCACCAGGCCCGCTACCTGATCGCCGAAGACCCGGACCAGAGCTATGCGCTCTACCTGAACGTGATGCGCCCGGGCAAGAAGATCGTGCCGCACAACCACACGACCTGGGCTTGCATCGCCGCGGTGGAAGGCACCGAGCACAACCGCGTGTACGAGCGCACCGACGACGCTCCGTGCCGGGCGTCGGCAAGCTCGAAGAGACGGCGCTGGTCGTCGTCGCGCCGGGCAAGGGCATCGCGCTGATGCCTGATGACATCCATTCGGTCGAGATCCAGGGCGAGCAGGTCATTCGCCACCTGCACATGTACGGCCGCGCGCTCGAAACGCTGAACCAGCGCACCGCGTACGACCTCGCAGCCGGTACCTACCAGACGATGGGCATCGGCGTGCAGACGCGCCGCTGAGCACCTCTTTCAACTTCCTCTTTTTTTTCATGCGGGCCGGGCCGAGTGCAGCCTCGCAGGATCTCGTTCGTCCCAACGACTTGCCTCCCATGACCTCTTTCATCGCCCCGAAAACCCTCAAATCCTGGCTGCACGACGGCGGCGAAATCGCCCTGCTCGACGTGCGCGAGCATGGCCAGTACGGCGAGGCGCATCTGTTCTACGGCATCCCCCTGCCCTTCAGCCGGCTCGAACTCGATGCACCGCGCCTCGTGCCCCGCCGCGGCGTGCGGGTTGTCACGTATGACGATGGCGATGCCGGCGTGGCCGCGCGCGCCGCAACCCGGCTCACCGCGCTGGGCTACACCGACGTGCATGTGCTGCAGGGCGGTGCCCCCGCCTGGAAGGCCGCGGGCTACGTGCTCTTCGCGGGCGTCAACCTCCCTTCGAAAACCTTCGGCGAGCTGGCCGAAGAGGTCTATCACACGCCCCGCGTCAGCGCCGACCAGCTGGCCGAGATGCTGGCCCGCAAGGACAAGGTCGTGGTGCTCGACGGCCGACCGGTCAGCGAGTTCCACAAGATGAACATCCCGAGCGCCACCTGCTGCCCCAACGGCGAGCTGGCCTACCGCGTGCGGCAACTCGTGCCCGACACCACCACGCCCATCGTCATCAACTGCGCGGGCCGCACGCGCAGCATCATCGGCGCACAGACGCTCATCAACCTCGGCTTGCCCAACCCGGTCTATGCGCTGGAGAACGGCACGCAGGGCTGGTACCTGGGCGACCACACGCTGGAGCACGGCGGCACGAAACGCTATGCGGCCGACAGCGGCAACACGGACTTGCGGCCCGCGGCAAAGGCGCTCGCCGAACGCTTCGACGTGCCCACGGTGACGGCGCAAACCGTGCAGCAATGGGCCGCGGAGACGAGCCGCAGCCTGTTCCTCTGCGACGTGCGCACGCCCGAGGAGTTCGCGGCAGGCAGCCTGCCTGGCGCACAGCACACGCCCGGCGGCCAACTGATGCAGGCCGGCGACCAGTACTTCGGCGTGCGCGGCGCGCGGCTGGTGCTGTTCGACAACGACGGCGTGCGCGCGCCCACCATCGCGAGCTGGCTGCGGCAGATGGGGCATGACGCAAGCGTGCTCGAAGCCGGGCTCGCAAGCGGACTGTCGCTGGCGCCTGCTGCGATGCCGACCGCACCCGCCCTGGCCACCATCGATGCGCAAACCCTGTCCGCCCGGCTCGCCCAAGGCGACGTGGCGCTGATCGACCTGCGCGCAAGCATGCAGTTCCGCGCCGGTCACATCCCGCAGGCCCGCTGGTCGATCCGCCCGCGCCTCGCCGATGACGTGAAGGACGAGGCGCGCCAGCTCGTGCTGGTCGCCGACGATGCCGCGCTCGCCGCGTGGGCCGCTGCCTCCGAACTCGCCGGCGACTCGCCCGCCCCGCTGCTGCTCGAAGGCGGCATGGCCGCCTGGCGCGCCGCCGGCCTGTCGGTCGAAGCCACGCCCGACCTGCCCGCCGACGCCGCCTGCATCGACTACCTGTTCTTCGTGCACGACCGGCACGACGGCAACAAGGAGGTCGCACGCCGCTACCTCGCCTGGGAAACCGGCCTAGTCGCGCAGCTCGACGCGCAGGAGCGCGCCGCCTTCAGGCTGCCCGCAGCCTCATCGCACGCCTAGCCCGGTTTCGCTTTCTGTTCGTCGTTGTCCGTTCCTATTCCAGGAGTCCTGTCATGTCGTCTGCCACTCGCGTTCCGCGCCTCGTCCGCCTCACCTTCGCCGCCGCATGGCTCGCGGCGCTGGCCCTGCAGCCTGCCTCGGCCGACTCGCTGCCCGCGCGCAACGGCTTTCCATCGCAGACGATCAAGTTCATCTCGCCCTTCCCGCCTGGCGGCGGCAACGACGCGACGGCGCGCCTGGTCACCACGCGCCTGCCGGAAATCATGGGACAGGCCGCGGTGGTCGACAACCGTGGCGGTGCGGGCGGCAACATCGGCGCCAAGACGGTGGCCGACGCCAAGCCCGACGGCTACACCGTGCTCACCTCGCAGGTGTCGATCATGGCGGTGAACCCCACGCTCTATGCTTCGGCCGGCTTCGACCCGGTCAAGAACTTCATCCCGATCACGCAGATCAATGCCGCGCCGCTCGCGCTCGTGGTGGATGCCAACTCGCCGCTCAAGAGCTTTGCCGACCTTGCCACGAAGGCCAAGGCCACGCCTGGCAAGGTGACCTATGCCACGCCGGGCAACGGCACGCTCTCGCACCTCGTCGGCGTGGTACTCGCCAAGGACAACGGCATCGACATGACCCACGTGCCCTACAAGGGCGCCGGCCCCGCGCTGACCGATCTGCTCGGTGGACAGGTCGATGTGCTCGTGACCTCGACCGCCTCGGTCGCGGGCCTGGTGCAGAACGGCAAGCTGCGCGTGCTCGCCGTGACCAGTCCGCGCCGCATCGGCGTGTTCGCGAAATCGCCGACGCTCGAAGAGCTGGGCTACGCCGGCGCACGCTTCGAAGACTGGTACGGCTTCTTCGCACCGGCAGGCACGCCGCCCGAACGCGTGGCCTACCTGAACGAAGCCATCGTGCGCACGCTGCGCCTGCCGGAAGTGACCAAGCTCGTGAACGACGGCGGCAGCGAAGTGGTGGCCAACTCGTCGGAAGCCTTCGCCGCGCAGTTGCGGCAGGACATCGATCGCTGGTCGCGCATCGTCAAACTCTCCGGCGCGAAGGCGGATTGACGCACCATAGAGGCTTGGCCCACGCTCGATAGAAGAACACCATGTCCGACCCGCACAAAGAAGACCCCGCTGTACAGGCCCTCGACACCCGGCTCACCCGCACCGGCAAGGCGCCAGCGTATTGCGGCGGCACGCCCGTCAACACGCCGCTGGTGCGGGCCAGCACCGTTCTGTTCGACAGCGTGGCCGCGATGCGCGACACCCGCGCGCGCCGCGGCGACGAGCGCGCCTTCAGCTACGGCGCGCGCGGCACGCCCACCACCTTCGCGCTCGAAGACGCGGTGAGCGAACTCGAAGGCGCGTACCGCACGCGCCTCTTCCCGACGGGCCTTGCGGCCATCGGCATGGTGCTGCTGTCATACCTGAAGCCCGGCGACCATGTGTTGATGTCCGACAGCGTGTACGAGCCAACGCGCAACCTCGTGCATTCGTTCCTCGAACCGTACGGCATCCGCAGCACCTTCTTCGCGGCGGACGGCACCGGCATCGAGGAACTGTTCGAGCCCACCACGCGGCTGGTGTATGCCGAATGCCCCGGCTCGCTGGTCTACGAGATGTGCGACCTGCCGAAGCTGGCCGCGCTCACGCATGCGCGCGGCGCGCTGCTCGCGGCCGACAACACCTGGGGTTCGGGCATGCAGTACCGGCCTCTGGCGCTGGGCGCGGACATCTCCACGATGGCCGCCACCAAATACCTCTCGGGCCACTCGGACGTGATGATGGGCACCGTCGCCACCACGCGCGAAGCCTGGCAGCCGCTGAACGAGCGCTGCGACGCCTTCGGCATGACCGTGAGCCCCGACGATGCCTGGCTGGTTCTGCGCGGCATGCGCACGCTGTCGGCACGGCTGCAGATGCACGAGCGGCACGCGATGGAAGTGGCGCACTGGCTCGAGGCACGGCCCGAGGTGGTGACGGTGTTCTGCCCCGCGCTGCCGCAGCATCCGGGGCATGAGATCTGGAAGCGCGACTGCCGCGGCACCAACGGGCTCCTCTCATTCGAGCTGCGACCGGGCATCGAGAACGCCGCGGTCGAACGGTTCGTCGATGCGCTTTCGCTGTTCGGCCGTGACTCGTCGTGGGGCGGCTATGAAAGCCTCGTGGCCTGGACCAACATGCGCGCGGCGCGCAGCGTGACGGATTGGAGTGCGCGCGGCGCGGTCGTGCGGTTGCACATCGGGCTCGAAGCACCTTCGGATTTGCTGGGTGATCTGACGCGCGGGTTCGCGGCCATGGGCGCGGCCGGGTGAGCCGCTTTTCGGTGCTCGCCTGGGCGCTGGCGATGCTCTTTGCCGGCAGCGCCTCCGCTCACGCGCAAGACTTGAAGAGCCCTCTCCGGTTCAGCAGCTATCCCGTCGCTTCGCAGAGCGGTTCATCGCACGACATCGCCGCCGAACCCATCCTCGGCAGCAAGAAGGCGAAGCAGTACCGCAGCGTCATTCGCGCGGAGTTTCATCAACCTGCGAATTTTGCAGGCCACTACCGCGTCGCCATCTGGGGATGCGGAACGGATTGCCGTGACTTCGCGATCCTCGACAAGAAGACAGGCAAGGTCTACACGATGCCCGGCGTCAACGAGATCGCCGGTGTCATGGGCAACGATGACGAACGGGTCGATTTCAGACCCGACAGCAGGCTGCTCGTGATTTCCGGCTGCTTCAACGACGACTGCATTCCAGACAACACGCGCAACAACCCGAAGGCCGGCAGATACCATTATTTGTGGAACGGTAGGAAGCTCCAGCTGATCCATTCTTCACCGCTGCCCAACCCATCGTCGTGATGCGCTCCATATTTCGTGCCGCGCTTGTCCTGACCGTCTTCACCGGCGCCTGGCTGACCACTCCACAGGCCTATGCCAAGGAAGATGGCTCCGACTTCATTGGCACATTCGCTCCCGTTGACGAGATCGAGTCGATCTTCAAAGTCACCAGGAACAAAGGGCAACTGGCGGTCTACATCCAGCAAGACGACGAGGCTTGTGGCTGGCTGCCGCTGGCCGGAAAAGCCGAACTGGGCAAACGCCTCGACCACACGACCTCGGGCAAGGTTCAATCGATCACCATGGGCAGTTGGGGCGTCATCCATCACGCGCCAAAGGGATGGCGGCTGAACGAAGATTTCAGGACACGGACCGGCTTCTTCGTCACGTTCACACCCGCTTCAGGGAGCGCCCCTGTTCCTCGCGATTTCCGGAAAGTGCATCTCAAGTCGGGCTGTCGATAACCCATCCAACCTCGCGACAGGGATCCAGGCTTGGGCAAGAAGAACGCGTTGACCCCCTCCGGCGTCTTGCCCTAACATCTCGGCCGCGGTGCAAGCTGCGCCCAGGCCCGCGGGAAGGGTTGAACCCACTTGCTTTCATACGCTGATCAACCAGCTCCTTTGTGCAGCCGGAATTGCGGGTCGTCGGCTCTTCATGCACGGAGGTTCCTGTGAAGCGCATTCCCGCACGGCCCAATCTCGGCCATCTCAAGAAGCAAGCCAAAGAGTTGCTTGCCAGCTACCGAAGCGGCGACCCCGCCGCCCTCGCCCGATTCCGCGAAGCATTGCCCGTTGCCGGCGGCACGGACGACCCAGCCATTGCAGGCCTCGGCCTGCGCCTGCACGATGCGCAGTCGTGCCTGGCGCGCGAGTACGGTTTTGTTTCGTGGGTCGATCTGCAAGGTTTCGTTCTCGCCCGCATCGCGCAATCGAACGATCCGGCGCGCGCCGTCCTTCTCTGGCTGCGCGCCGTCTATGCGGGCGAAATCTCCGGCGGCAACCATGTGGCCAAGCCGGCGGTGGCCGCGCGCTTGCTCGAAGAAAGCCCGGGCCTGCTGGGCGACGATCCCTGCCTCGCCTGCGCTATCGGCAACGAGACCTTGCTGCGCCAGGCGATCGAGCGCGATCCGGGCTGGGTCCATCGCGCGGGTGGCCCGCTCGCGCTCCCGCCGCTCAACGCCGTCACGCACTCGGGCCTGGTGCAATTGCCCGCCTTTCGCGATGGCTTGCGCGCCTGCGCAAAGCTCCTGCTCGAAGCGGGCGCCGATCCGAAGCAGGCCATCGGCAGCCGCTGGCCGCCGGCATCGCTCGACGCGCCCTCCGAGGAATTCCGCCTGTCCGCGCTGTATGGCGCGGCCGGGCAGAACCGCGATGCGGAGCTCACGCGGCTGCTGCTGGACGCGGGGGCAAATCCGAACGACGGCGAGTCGCTCTACCACTCGCTGGAGAACCCAGCCTGCACGCGGCTGCTGTTGAAGGCCGGCGCACGCGTCACCGGCACGAACGCGCTCTACCGCGTGCTCGATCTCGACAAGCTCGAGTCGCTGCAGCTGCTGCTCTCGAACGGAGCCGATCCGAACGAGGCCGCTCCCGGCGCGCCCACGAGCGATTGGGGAAGGCCGTTGCTGTGGGCCATCCGGCGGCGACGCTCGCCGGCGCACATCGCGGCGCTGCTGATCGCAGGCGCCGACGCATCGGTCCGGACACCGGATGGCGCCGACGCCCACACCCTGGCCCTGCGCTTCGGGCTGCCGGACGTGGCCCGGCTGCTGGAGCGTCGAGGCGGCAGCGATGCGCATCTGCCGCTCGACGAAGAGTTCCTCGCCGCATGCGCGCGTGGCGACGGGCCGACCGCCCGGCGCATTCACGCCGCACACCCGCAGTTGCTCGCCACGCTGTCTCCCACCCAGCTGCGCCTGCTGCCTGAACTGGCAGCCCAGGGCTGCGGCGACGCCGTGCGACCCATGGTCGAGCTCGGCTGGCCGATCACGACGACCGGCGGCGACTGGGATGCATCGGCGCTGAACCAGGCCGTGTTTCGCGGAGACCCGTCGCTCACCCGCTTCCTGCTGGCACACGGCGCGTGTTGGACCGAGCGGCACGGCTTTGGAGACAACGTGTGCGGCACGCTCTCATGGGCGTCGCTCAATGTGCCTGTCGAGGGCGGCGACTGGCTGGGTTGCGCCGAGGCGCTGGTCGCCCACGGCATGCCCACAGCGCAGCCCGACCCAGGCGGATCGCAAGGCGTGATCGTCGATGGTCAACGCACCTCGTTCTCCGACGAGGTGACCGACTTCCTTCTCGGTGCGTCCACGCCGCCCTGAAGCCGGCGCACGGGCCACTCAATCGCACGCGCTCAGCCCACCCGGCGAATTGCGCAACCGATTCAGGAACGTGAGCTGCACTTTCGCCGTATCGCTCCCCTGCATCGCTGCCTGGCGCATCCACATCCGCGCCTCGCAGCGATCGGCCCTCACGGCCATGCCGTAGAGCACCGGCCCCGTCAGCAGCACCATGCCGAGCATCTCCTGCGCCTCAGCGTCGCCCTGCGTGACGGCCTGGCGGAGCAGCTCGAGCATCGAGCGGTAGTCGCGGGCCGTCTGGGCTTCCAGCGCCAGCTGGAATCGCTGCGCCGCATGCAGGTCGACGCCAGTGTCCGACGGCCCTGCCGCAGAAAGCGCGGCCATCAGGCACAGCGCCCCTGCCAGGAAGATGCGCCAGCGCAGCGACCAGCTCGCGATCTGGTTCAGTTCGGATGCCATCGAATTTCTCCACAAGTCAGTGATGTGGATGGCATCGTGACCGCGCGGCCCCGAAAAAAGAACTTGGAATTCACGCAGGGCGCCTCAGCCGGCGCCTGAGCCTGAGCCTTCGGCCTCAGAAGATCGAGAGCACGGCGGCGTTCACGCAGTAGCCGCCGACCGTCAGGAACACGAACAGCAGCGCACCGAGCTTCAAAGGCTGCACACCGGCTCTGCGCAAGCTGACTGCACTGGTGCGCAAGCCCATCGCAGCCATGGCGGTGGAGAGCAGCAGCGTGTCGATCTGCACCAGCCCGGCCACCAGTGCATGGGGCAGCACGTCGAGCGAATGCACCGTACTGACGGCGATGAACAGCACTGCGAACCACGGAATGCGAACCTGCTTCCAGCAAGCCTTGAAGCCAGCCGCGCCGTTCGACGAAGACGCCGACTGGAACGACAGTCACATCAGGAATGGCGCGAGCATCATCACGCGCAGCATCTTCTCGACCACCGCCGCGTTCGCAGCCGCGGGGCCGGCCGCTTCGCCCACCGCCACGACCTGCGCCACCTCGTGGATGGTCGAGCCCGCGAACAACCCGAAGGCATGCGCCGACAGCCCCAGGTACGGATAAATCAGCGGGTACAGCACCATCGACAGCGTGCCGAACACCACCACCGTGGCGACGGCCATCGACACCTTGTGCTCCTCGCCGCGCACCACCGGCTGCGTGGCCATCACCGCGGCCGCGCCGCAGATGGCGCTGCCGGCGCCGATCAACACCGCGGTCTGCCGGTCGAGTCCGAGCCAGCGCGTGCCGACGTGGACCGCGATGCTGAAGGTCAACGCCAGCATCGCTGCCGCGATCAGCAGCCCCGGCCAGCCCACCGCACCGATGTCATGCAGCGAGATGCGAAAGCCATAGAGCACGATGCCCGCGCGCAGCAGCGCACTGCGCGCGAAGTCCACGCCCGCGCCGGTGTGGTCCGACACGGAAGGGAACACCGTGTTGCCCACCACCATTCCCAGCGCAATGGCGAGCGTCATCGCGCTCAGGCCCATCTGCACCATCGGGCCCCATTGCGCGAGCCACGCGGCCATGGCCGCGAGCAAGGCGGCCAGCAGGAGGCCGGGGCCGGATGTGCGCAAGAAGGAGAAACCGGGCAGCGAAGCAACAAGGGAGTGCATGAACCCGAGGTTAGGAATGGACGGCTCATGAGTCAAAGACATAAACTTCACAGATGCATGAGTTGAAGTTATGGCCATGAATCTCCATCTGCTGCGCCTCTTCGTCGCCGTCGCCGAGGCGGGCAGCTTTTCCCGCGCGGCCGAGGGGCTGTGGATCAGCCAGCCCGCCGTGTCCAAGGGCATCCGCGAACTGGAGCACCAGCTCGACCTGACGCTGATCGAGCGCGGGGCCGGCAAGGGATTCCGGCTCACCGAGGCCGGCACCTCGCTGCTCACGCATGCACGCGGCATCTTCGCGATGGAGCGCGCCGCGCTCGACGACGTGCGCGCGCGTGTCGGCGTGCAGCGCGGCAGCCTGACCATCGGCGCCAGCACCACGGTGGCAAGCTACTGGCTGCCGCCCTACATCGCGGCCTTCTGCGCGGCCTACCCGGCCGTGGTGCCGCGCGTGACGGTGGGCAACACGCAGTGGGTGTGCGAGCAGCTGCTCGAATGCCGCATCGACCTCGCGCTGGTGGAAGGCCGCGTGGACGAAGAGCGCATCGAGGTCAGCGCGTGGAAGGACGACCCGCTGGCCGTTGTGGTGGCGCCGGGCTCCAAACTGCCGCGGCGCGCCGTGACGGCCGAGGCACTGGGCCGTCCAAACTGGATCCTGCGCGAGCCCGGCTCGGGCACCCGGCAGGCCACCGAGGCGCTGTGCGAGGCCCACGGCATCGCGGCCCCGCCCTGGATGGAAATGGCCAGCAACGAGGCCATCGCGCGCACCGTGGCCAGCGGTGTCGGCATCTCGATGCTGCCGCGCGTGGTGGTGGCCGACATGCTGGCGCTCGGCACGCTGCGCGAGTTGAAGCTCGGGGGCGCCGTGCTGTCACGGCCTCTCTATCGCATGGCTTTGAAGAACCGGCCGCTTGCGCCCGCGGCCCTCAAGATGGTCGAGCTGCTGGAGCGCAAGGGTTCTTCAACCCATGCTCCGCGCACTCAGCAAACCGCCCGCTGACGGTCGATCAGTTCGCGCTCAGGTCCATCAGCATGCGCGACAGCAGATAGAGCCGCGGCACCACGCTCTCGACCTCGGCATATTCCTCCGGCGTGTGGATGCCGCCACCCACGATGCCGAAGCCGTCGAGCACCGGCACGCCCACGCCCGCCACCAGACTGGCATCGGCCGCACCGCCGCTGCTCTCGATGGTGAGCTTCTTGCCGATCTCGGCATAGATGCCCTCGGCCATGCGCACCAGCTTGTCGGATGCGGGCGAGCGCGGCATCGGCGGCAGGCCGCGGACCAGGCGCACGCGCACTTCGGTCTCGGGGATCAGCTTGTTCTGCGCGATGCGGATCAGGTCCTTCTCGACGCGGTCGAACTCTTCCGGCGTGGCGGCGCGCACGTCGCCCTTGGCGCTCGCGCTGGCGGGAATCACGTTGGTCGGTCCGTTGGCCGTGAGCACCGTGAAATTGACCGTGGTCTTCTTCACCGGGTCGGCCGTCTTCGACAGCTGCAGCACCTGGTGCGCCACCTCCATCGCGGCGTTGCGGCCCGCTTCGGGTGCGACGCCCGCATGCGCGGCCAGCCCCTTCACCTCGACGAGGGCCGTGGCCGAGCCCTTGTGCTCCACCACGAGGCCGTCGGCGGCACGACCCGGCTCCAGGTTCAGCGCCACGTCATGCTGCTTGGCGATGCGCTCGATCAGCGCGGTGGTTCCGACCGACCCGACCTCTTCGTTGGTGTCGAGCAGGAAGGTGATCTGCCCATAGTCCTTGAAGCCGATCTGCTGCAGGATCTTGAGCGCATAGAGGCCGGCGATGACGCCGCCCTTGTCGTCCATCACACCGGGGCCGTAGGCGCGGCCGTCCTTGATGTAGAAGGGCTTGGCGGCGGCCGTGCCCTCCTTGAACACGGTGTCCATGTGGGCGAGGATGAGGATCTTCTTCTTGCCCTGCCCCGTCAGCGTGGCGACCACGTTGGTGCCGGGGTGCGGGTCTGCCGGGAAGGTCTCGATGCGCGCGCCGAGCTTGCGCAGCTCCGCGACCGTCATCTCGCGCACCTTGTCCAGGCCTTCGATGCTGGCCGATCCGGAGTCGATGTTGACCATGCGTTCCAGCATCTTGATCGACTCGTCCTTGTACTGCGTGGCCGCGTCCAGCGCACCCTGGTGCGGCTTCTGGGCCATGGCGTTGCCGGCCAGCAGTGCGCATGCGAGCACCACGCCGTGGCAGGCGGCGCGCAACGGCGCGGGTTTCTTGAAGGGTGGGCGCTTGGGAAAAGTCATAGGGTCCGTTCTGTGGTTCGCCCGACGTTCGGGCGTAAAAAAAAGCCTGCTCCTCGCAGGCGGAGCAGGCTATCACCCGCATTCCGCGCGGGTCAAGCGAACAACGAACAGGCAGGCCTATAGCGCCCTAGCAGTAGCGCGCCTCCAGCCGCTCGCGGAAGAAGGCCTCGTAGCTCATCGGCGGCTGGTCCGGGTGGGTGGCCGCCATGTGGGTCAGGTAGGCGTCGTAGTCGGGCATGCCGACCATCAGCCGCAGCGACTGCTTGAGCGAGCGGGCGAAATATCGCCCGGCTTCCGGCAATGCGAGACCCATGGCCGTGCTCAGCGCGCAGCCGCCGAGGCGGCGAGCGGCTCGAACGGCGTCTCTTGCGTGGTCGGCCGATTGGCCGCGCGCGCCGCCAGGCAGGCCTTGATGCTGTAGACCAGCACGCTCAGCACCACGAACATGAAGAGCGCGCAGAGCGCCGCATCGAGACGGTCGTTGAAGACGATGCGCGACATGGCCTCGGGCGTCTTCGCCGGCGCCACCAGCACGCCGTTGGCGAGGCCTTCGGTGTACTTCGCCGCATGCGAGAGGAAGCCGATCTTCGGGTCGACCGAGAAGATCTTCTGCCAGCCCGCCGTCAGCGTGCAGGCCAGCAGCCAGGCGGCCGGCGCGATCGCCACCCACGCATAGCGCTCGCGCTTCATGCGGAACAGCACCACCACGCCGAGCAGCAGCGCGACGGCGGCGAGCATCTGGTTCGAGATGCCGAACAGCGGCCACAGCGTGTTGATGCCGCCCAGCGGATCGACCACGCCCTGGTAGAGGAAGTAGCCCCAGGCCGCCACGCACAGCGCCGTGGCCACCAGGTTGGCCGGCAGCGAATCGGTGCGCTTGAGCGCGGGCACGAAGCTGCCCAGCAGGTCCTGCAGCATGAAGCGGCCCGCGCGAGTGCCGGCGTCCACGGCCGTGAGGATGAAGAGCGCCTCGAAAAGAATCGCGAAGTGGTACCAGAAGGCCATCATGGCCTGCCCGCCGATCACCTGGTGGAGGATGTGGGCCATGCCCACCGCCAGCGTCGGCGCACCGCCTGCGCGGCCGAGGATGGTGGTTTCGCCCACGTCCTTGGCGGTCTGCAGCAGCATCTCGGGCGTGATCACGAAGCCCCAGCTCGACACGGTGGCCGCCACCTGCTGCGCCGTCGTGCCGACCAGCGCCCCGGGGCTGTTCATCGCGAAGTACACGCCCGGCTCGATGCACGAGGCGGCCACCAGCGCCATCACGGCAACGAGCGACTCGGCCAGCATGCCGCCGTAGCCGATGAAGCGCGCATGGCGCTCGTTGTCGAGCATCTTGGGCGTGGTGCCCGAGGAGATCAGCGCATGGAAGCCCGACACCGCGCCGCAGGCGATGGTGATGAAGAGGAACGGGAACAGGCTGCCCGACCACACCGGCCCGTTGCCCTGCGCGAACTGCGTGATCGCCGGCATCTGCAGCGTCGGCATCACGAACATAATGCCGATGGCCAGCGCGATGATCGTGCCGATCTTCAGGAAGGTCGAGAGGTAGTCGCGCGGCGCGAGCAGCAGCCACACCGGCAGGCTGGCAGCGATGAAGCCATAGCCCACGAGCAGCCAGGTCAGCGCCTTGCCGTCGAAGGTGAAGAGCGGCGCCCATTCAGCGCTCTGGCTCACGGCCTGCCCGCCGAAGATCGCGAGCATCAGCAGCACGAAGCCGATCAGCGACACCTCGCCGATGCGCCCCGGTCGGATGAACCGCAGGTACACGCCCATGAAGAGCGCCACCGGAATCGTCGCCGCCACCGTGAAGGTGCCCCACGGCGATTCGGCCAGTGCCTTCACCACGATCAGCGCCAGCACCGCAAGGATGATGATCATGATCATGAAGGTGCCGAACAGCGCGATCATGCCGGGCACCACGCCCATCTCCTGCTTGACGAGATCGCCGAGCGAGCGGCCGTCGCGGCGCGTGGAGATGAAGAGAATGATGAAGTCCTGCACCGCGCCGGCGAACACCACGCCCGCCAGGATCCACAGCAGCCCGGGCAGGTAGCCCATCTGCGCGGCGAGCACCGGGCCCACCAGCGGACCCGCACCCGCGATGGCCGCGAAGTGATGGCCGCGAAGTGATGGCCGCGAAGTGATGGCCGCGAAGTGATGGCTGAACAGCACGTTCTTGTCGGTCGGCACGTAGTCGAGGCCGTCGTTGTGGCGGTGCGCCGGCGTCTTGCGGTTGCCGTCCAGGCCCAGCACCTTGTCGGCGATGAAGAGGCTGTAGTAGCGGTAGGCGATCAGGTAGGTGCAGATCGCGGCGGCCACCACCCAGAGGGCGTTGACGCTTTCACCACGGGTCAGGGCCACCGTGCCGAGCGCGAATGCGCCGACGACGGCCACGACCAGCCACACCAGATGGCGTCGGATGCTGTGCATGCGGATGTCTCCTCAATATTGAACCTGAGGAGTTTTGCCGTACGGGGGCGTGTTGGCATCCGTCGGACCGCGTGGGCGGGTTGCGTGGCACTGCGTAATGGAAAACCCGAAGCCACCAGCCGCCGACTCGCTGTGCAATGCCTGCTGGTCTGCTCGCATGAAACGGGCCAGACCACCACCACACCATGGACACCCTCCTCGCCAACCAGAGCGGACACCCGCGCTGCTGCATCGCGGGCGGCGGCCCGGCCGGCATGGTGCTGGGCCTCTTGCTGGCCCGGGCCGGCGTACCCGTCGTCGTGCTGGAAAAGCACCTCGACTTTTTGCGCGACTTCCGCGGCGACACCGTTCATCCCTCCACGCTCGAGATCCTGCACGAACTCGGCCTGCTCGATGCATTTCTGCAGCGCCCGCATGATCGCATCGAAGAGCTGCGCGCCACCATCGAAGGCCGGAGCATCCCCGTGGCCGACTTTTCGCACCTGCCCTTGCACAGCAAGTTTCTCGTGCTGATGCCGCAGTGGGAGTTCCTGGACTTCATGTGCGACGAGGCCCGGCGCTATCCGGGCTTCGAGCTCTGGACCGATGCAGAGGCCATCGGCCTGCTGCAGGACAAGGGCCGCGTCAACGGCGTGAAAGTCCGGCGCGGCCGCTGGGCCGGACAGCCGCAGGACGTCGAACTGCACGCCTCGCTGGTGGTGGCGGCCGATGGCCGGCACTCCGCGCTGCGCGATGCGGCGGCGCTTCCGCACATCAGCTACGGCGCGCCGATCGATGTGCTGTGGATGCGCATTCCGAAGAAACCCGGCGACCCCGAGGCGACCGCGGGCCATGTCGCCGGCGGGCATTTTCTGGTGACGCTGAACCGCGGCGACTACTGGCAATGCGCCTTCGTCATTCCCAAGGGCGGCCATGCGGACCTGCAGGGCCGGGGCATCGTCGCCTTCCATGCAGAGATCGCGCGCATCGCGCCCTTTCTGGCGACCAGGCTGCTGTCGGCCCTGCCCGATTGGGATGCTGTGAAGCTGCTCGAAGTGACGGTCGACCGGCTCGAATCGTGGTCCTGCCCCGGCCTGCTGTGCATCGGCGATGCCGCGCATGCGATGTCGCCGGTGGGCGGCGTCGGCATCAACCTCGCCGTACAGGACGCCGTGGCCGCCGCCAACCTGCTGGCCGCGGCGCTGGCCGGCGCTGCCAGCGACAAGGAGATCGACACCCTGCTGCCTCAGTTGCAGCGCCGCAGGGAATGGCCGGTGCGCGTGACGCAGGCGGCGCAGCGGCTGGTGCAGGACCGGGTGCTGGTGCCCGTGCTGAGCGGCAAGGGGCCGGCTGCAACCGGGCGTGTGCCATGGCCGCTGCGCATGCTGGCGCGTTGGCCGATGCTGCGCAGGCTACCGGCGCGCGCCGTGGGAATGGGCGTGCGGCCGGAGCACGTGCAGTCGCCGCGGGCTTGAGCTCAAGGCCGACGCGCCTGCATCGCCTGGCGCGACCAGTAGACGCCGTCGAGGCGATCGAGCCGCACCTCGCCGCCGGTCGATGGCGCATGCACGAACCGCCCCTCTCCGACGTAGATGCCCGCATGCGACGGCGTGGACGGGCCGAAGAGCACCAGGTCGCCGGAGCGAATCTCGGACATGGCCACCGGGTGGCCGAACGCGGCCATTCGCGACACCGTGCGCGGCGGCACCTGCCCCAGGCTGCTTCGGTACACATAGCCGATGAGCCCGCTGCAATCGAAGCCGCCCTCCGGCGTGTTGCCACCATAGCGATAGGGCGTGCCGACCAGGCCGAGCGCATGGATCGTGATGCTGTTCGATTGCTCGGTCGTCAGCGGCGGGATGCTGGATACGGGTGCTCTTGGCGGTGCCGGTGGGCTCGCGCAGCCCACCATCAGGAGGAAGACCCCCATCGGGATCAGTCGAAGCAGCGGCATGCGGGAACGTTGCGTTGGCACGGATGCGTCGGGCATGTTGAATAGCGGGTCTTGTGGACGTGGGCAGACTCTAGCGCGAGTGGTTCACCTCGCCGAGCATCCATTCGCGAAAAGCAAGGACCCGCACGTCCTCGCTGCTACTTTCCGGGTACACGAGGTGATAGGCATAGTCCTGCGCCACGCTGACGCCGATGTCGAACGGCCGCACCAGCCGGCCCTGGGCCAGGTCATTGGTGATCATGGCCAGATCGGCAAGACCTACCGCACCGCCTTCGATGACCGCCTGCACCACATGGCTCGAATCCGAGAACGCAAGGCTCCGGCTGTCGTCGAAATCGTCGATGCCGGCCTCGGTCATCCACATGCGCCAGTTGGGCCAGACCATGTCGTCGGTCTTCCAGTCCATGTGGCAGAGCGTGTGGTGAAAGAGGTCTCGCGGCGTTTCCAGTCTGGGGCCGCTTTCGAGCAGCTTCGGGCTGCAGACCGGAACGATGACCATGTCGAACAGCCGGTGCGACTGCGCGTGTTCGTAGTGGCCGTTGCCGAAGCGGATCGCGACATCGACATCGTCGGCGTCGAAGTCGCGAACCTGATCGGTGATGTCGAACGACAGCTCCACGCCCGGGTGTGCGGCCTTGAACCGCGGCAGCTTGGGCAGCAGCCAGTTCGCAGCAAATCTCGCGCTCAGAGATATGCGCAGCTGCGCTGACCCTCGCGTCATTCTTCGGGCGCGACCGGCGGCGCGTTGCAGCGTCTCCAGCGCATCGGCAGCCGCCTCGAACAACACGGCGCCGGCCGGCGTGAGCTGGATGCTGCGGCTGGTGCGCGTGAACAGCACGATGCCCAGCTGATCCTCGATCTCCCTGACCTGGTAGCTGACCGCCGCCGGCGTCAGCCCGATCTCGTCGGCCGCACGCGTGAAGTTCAGGTGCCGCGCGGCCGCCTCGAAGGTCCGGAGTGCTCGGGTGCCCGGCAGCATGCGCTTCGTCGTCATCGATCTTCAAGCCTTGTTTGATGGTTCATCGAGAACTACTCGTTTCCCAAAGACCGCGCACGGGGAAATGATCAAGCGATGGACAACGACGATGGAGTGAATGCATGTCAGCCAGCTTGACCTCGTGCGATGAGCAACCGGAAAACGATGCCCTGCATTGGCCGGCCCGTTTGTGGATCGCGCTTCTCATCTTCAGCGGGGTGATTCTGCTCGACGGACTCGACATCTCGATGATTGCCGTGGCAATACCCGAGATCCAGCAGGAGTTCGGCATCGGCGCCGCGACCGCGCAGTGGTTTGTCGGCGCCTACATCCTGGCGTTCGGCGGCTTCCTGCTGCTGGGTGGGCGGTGCGCCGACCTGTTCGGCCGGCGGCGCGTGCTGGTGATCGGGCTGGCCGTGTTCGCACTGGTGTCGGTGTTCGGTGTATTCGCCGACGACGCGTTCCCGCTGATCGTCTCGCGCTTCGTCAAGGGCATGGCCGCGGGCTTCACCGGACCGGCCGCCATGTCGCTGCTGGCACGACCTTTGCCGAAGGCCCGCAGCGCAACAAGGCGTTCGGCATCTTCAACCTCTTCGAAGCATCGGGGTACTCGTCCGGCCTCTTGATCGGCGGCCTGCTCGCGGGGCTGAACTGGCGCTACATCTTCATCCTGCCGATCCCGGTTGCCGTGCTGCTGCTGTTGGCCGCGCTGCGCTTTCTGCCGCCGGACCCGCCGCGCACCGAGCCGCTGCGCCTCGACATCGGCGGCGCCTCGACATCGGCGGCGCCTCGACATCGGCGGCGCCTCGACATCGGCGGCGCCTTGACATCGGCGGCGCCTCGACATCGGCGGCGCCTTGACATCGGCGGCGCCTTGACGCTGGTCGCCGGGATGCTGCTGCTGGTCTTCACCGTGGTCTCCGCGGAGGATGCGGGCTGGGCATCGCTGCGGACGACGGGCGGGTTCGCGCTGTCCGCGCTGCTGCTCATCGGCTTCCTCATCATCGAGCGCCATGCAAGGCAACCGCTGATCCGGCTGGGCATCTTCCGCAACCGGGGCCTGGTGGCTGCCAACGTCAGCGCGGCCCTGCTGTACGGCGGCGCGATGGGTTTTCAGTTTCTGATTGCCCTGTACCTGCAGAACCTGCAAGGCTGGAAGCCATGGCAGATGGCGCTGGTGCTGCTGCCGGCGGGGCTCATGGTGGTCGTCATCGGGCCGAAGATCGGCGCGCTGATCGGCAGGTTCGGCGTCAACAAGGTGCTGCTGGTCGGGCTTGCGGCATTCGTTCCGTGCTACCTGTTGATGCTGCGCATCGGTCCCGAGCCGGACCTGTGGACCGTGTTGTTGCCCGCGTCGGTGCTGTGGGGTGTGGGCTTTGCGCTCAGCATCTCGGCGCTGATGGTTGCGGGCACCAGCGGGGTGGTCGATGAAGAGCAAGGGCTTGCAGCCGGGTTGCTCAACAGTTCGCTGCAGGTGGGCGGGGCTTGCGGGCTTGCGGTTGTTACCGCAGCGATCGCGCCCGCCACGCAGCTGGCCATGCTCCGTCCGGGCGTGGTGGTCATCCTGGTGTTCGCGGTGCTGACGTTGCTGGCGCAGCGGATACGTTCGCCGGGCCGGCGTTGATTCTGCGTTCAGCCTGGCGCAGGCATCTTGCGAGATCGAATGCGCTGCCCGGGACGCCACCCCGGGGCAGCGATCGAATCCATCAATTGGCTGCGACAGACACCTTGTCGGCGGCTCGCTTGATCAACGCGGCAACCGCCTTGGGATTCGAAACGTAGACAGCGTGACTGCCCGGGACTTCGGTGACGACGGCACCCGCGCGCTTGGACATGTTGCGCTGCGCCGGCGGCGGGATCATCTTGTCGTCCTTGGCCACGAGATACCAGCTCGGCTTCGACTTCCACGCGGGCTCGCTCACCGCTCCGCCCAAGGCGGCGACACCCCACGGCACCTGTGAATTCGCCATGAAGGCGGCCGTTTCGCTCTTCACGTCCGCTGCGACGGAGGCAGCGAACTTCGTCTTGTCGAGCATCAGGAAGCCATCCTGCGGCGGGAGGATCGGGGGCACCGGAGCACCAGGCGGCGGGTTCTTGATCAACGAATCGACCGACTCGCCCTTGTCGGGAGCGAACGCGGCGATATAGACAAGGCTCGCCACCTTTTCGTCGTTGCCGGCCTCGGTGACGACGACGCCGCCATAGGAGTGGCCGACGAGAACGACCGGTCCCTTCTGAGCCGCGATCGCACGCTTCGTGACTGCGACATCGTCGGCCAGCGAGAGCGTCGGGTTCTGCACGATGGTGACGTCATACCCGTCCTTCGAGAGGATCTTGTAGACGCCTTCCCAGCCGGATCCGTCGACGAAATCACCGTGCACGAGAACGATGCTGGGCTTTGCCGGCGCAGCGGCAGCAGCGTGGGCTCCACCGGCTGCGACGACAGCAGCACTGAGAGCGACGGTGAAGAGTTTTGCGATCTTGAACATTGACATTTGCGACTCCTGAATGTGCGCCTCGGCGCGCTGTTTGAACAAGTGCGTGAAAGGGATGCCACTGAAAGCCGCACACAAAACTCTCGCGGCGACATTAATTTAAGATTAAATAGTTTAAGTATCAAGCATTTAATTCTAAATCTGTTTTTCGGTCGCATGGGTTGACGGAGGCGGCGCTAACATTCCCTCTTGAGACAACAGGGCTCGAAAGCTTTCCCACCCAGGAGATCGTCGATGCGCAACGTCGCCAAACATTGGATCGCGGGCTTTCTGATTGCACTGGCTTCGCAAGTCCAGGCGCAGACCACGCAGAAGGTGGTGGACATTCCCACCCGGCTCGGGGTGACGCAGCGAATGCTCGTGTTGTCACCGCCGACGGCAAAGGCCGCCGTGGTCCTGATCGCCGGCGGACACGGTGGGCTGCAGATCTTCCCCAATGGTTCGTTCAAGTGGGGCGCCGGAAACTTCCTCGTTCGCACGCGGCAGTTGTTTGCCGACCAGGGGCTGATGGTTGCCGTGATCGACGCCCCGTCCGATCGGCAGAGTCCGCCCTACCTCGCCGGGTTTCGTCAGAAGCCGGAGCATGCGGCAGACATGAAAGCGGTCATCGCGTGGATGCGCGAACAGTCCAAGGCGCCCGTGTGGCTTGTGGGCACCAGCCGCGGCACGCAATCGGCAGCGTACGTCGCCACCGAGCTTTTCGGTCCCGAAGGCCCGGACGGTATTGTCCTGAGCTCGACCATCCTCATCGACGATGGCGGCCGGCCCGTCCCGGCCATGCCACTGGAAAAGATCCGGGTCCCCGTTCTCGTCGTGCACCACGAGCAAGACGGCTGCGCGCATTGCCAGTTTGCCAACGTGCCCGCGCTCATGACGAAGCTCGACAACTCGCCGAGGAAAGAGCTGTTGAGCTTCAAGGGCGGGGAGAACAAGGGCGACCCGTGCGAGGCCATGGCGTATCACGGCTTCAACGGGCTCGATCGCGAAGTTGTCCCGCAAATCGCGGGCTGGATTCTTGCCAGATAGACACGCGCCGAGAACCGCATCGACGCGACAGGATGCCAGCCGCCGTGTGGCACGATCAAGGAATGCCCGAGCCGTCACGCCGCATTCCATACCGCACCTGGCCAGGCGCACTCGCGGTGCTCCTCGCCATCGCCGCCTATGTGGGCGGCCTGACCTTCTGGGACAGCCGCACGCCCGGCAGCCGGCCGTTGGCCGCGGGGCAAACGACGGGCCGCTGGTGCGGCAGCAAAGACTCATGGAGCGCGGCCAACGCCTGAGCATCGATGGCGACG
This sequence comes from Variovorax sp. YR752, assembly GCA_945860785.1. Taxonomy (GTDB): domain Bacteria; phylum Pseudomonadota; class Gammaproteobacteria; order Burkholderiales; family Burkholderiaceae_C; genus Variovorax. The sequence continues at coordinate 33,701 of CAMATD010000028.1, forward strand.
TGTCCGACTTCGTCACCTCCTGGGGCCTGCAGGGCAAGACCTTC
>CAMATD010000029.1 GCA_945860785.1 Variovorax sp. YR752
TGTGCACGAGGGCAGGCGGCTGGTGTGCGGCCGATCAACAAGTGCTCTGAGCGATCACGCCGGCGGTGTGCTCTGCGCAGCGAAATAAAGGAGGAGGCATGCGGCCCTAGGCCGCGCCGGGGGACATTCGCGGAGCAGAGCACACCGTCAGCGTGAGCGCGCCCCGAACAGCAGCGCTCCAAATACATACCGCGACGAACAGAAAAGCAAGGTTTCATTTCAGTCGAGTCTGCCGGTATCAGCCTTGGCGCGAATCAGGTTTAACAGCAGGGTGTCGCGGGCGGCTTCGAGGTCGCTGGTGCGGCGGGCGCCCAGTTCCTCGGCAACACCCTCGGCCACCTTCTGCTTGAGTTCGGCTGTCATCGACGGCGCTCCAAGGTCTTTCCACCAGTCCTCGATCGGCCCACCCAGATGTGCGAGCACATGTTCGATGCCACCCGCGCCGCCCGAGAGGTGCAGATTCATGAACGGCCCCATCACTGCCCAGCGCAGGCCGGGGCCATGCGCAATCGCCGTGTCGATATCCGCCACGCTCGCCACGCCTTCGTTGACGAGGTGAAAGGCCTCGCGCCACAGCGCAGCCTGAAGGCGGTTCGCGATGTGGCCCTTGACCTCGCGCTTCACGTGGATCGGCCGCTTGCCGATGGCGGCGTAGAAGGCCATCGTGCGCTCGATGACTTCGGCCGAGGTCTGCTCGCCGCCGATCACCTCCACCAGCGGAATCAGGTGCGGTGGATTGAAGGGATGGCCTAGCACCACGCGCTGCGGATGCGCGCAGCCCGATTGCACGCCGCTGATCGCAAGGCCCGACGAGCTCGACGCGAGGATCGTCTCCGGCGGTGCGGCCGCGTCCATGCGGCGGAAAAGATCGATCTTGAAGTCCATGCGCTCGGGGCCGTTCTCCTGCACGAAGTCGGCCACGGACACTGCGTCTTCGAGGCTGTCGTGGAAGCGCAGGCGCTCCACTGAAGCGCCCTCGGCCAGGCCGAAGCGCTCCAGCGTGGGCCAGTGCTGCGCCACTGCATCGCGCAGCCGGCCTTCAGCGCCGGGCGATGGGTCCGTCGCGTTCACGTCGAGCCCTTTGGCGAGGAAATAGGCAGTCCAGCTCGCACCGATCACGCCAGTGCCGACGACCGCGACGCGTTGCACATCCATGGTGTTGCTCATGATTTCCACCGCGCGCAGCGGCTCTCTGCTTTTGTCGTCCATGCGGCTTCGCCGCGGATCGGCTCGACCACCTTGTAGTAATCCCACGGCTCCTTCGATTCGTCGGGCGCCTTCACCTGCATCAGTTGCATGTCGTGCACCATCAACCCGTCGTCGCGCAGCCAGCCGCCCTTGACGAACATGTCGCTGAATTTCGTCTTGCGCAGCTGTGCCATCACCTTGTCGGAGTCATCGCTGCCGGCCGCCTTCACCGCCTGCAGGTACTGCAGCGCGGCCGAGTAGTCGCCGGCATGGAAGGAGGAGGGCATGCGCTTGTGCTTGTCGAAGAAGCGCCGCGCCCAGGCGCGCGACTCGGGGCTCTGGTTCCAGTACCAGCTGTCGGTGAGGTACATGCCCTGCGAGGTCTTGAGACCGAGCGCATGCACGTCGTTGATAGTGATGATCATGCCGGCCAGCTTCATGTTCTTGTTGATGCCGATTCTGCAGCCGACTTGATGGCGTTCACCGTGTCGCCGCCCGCATTGGCCAGCACCTGCGCCTTCGAGCTCTGCGCCTGCAGCATGAACGACGAGAAATCGCTCGCACCCAGCGGGTGCTTCACCGAGCCCGCCACCGTGCCGCCGCCGGCCTGGATGATCTTGGCCGCATCGGTCTGCAGCGCGGCGCCGAAGGCATAGTCCGCCGTCACGAAGTACCAGCTCTTGCCGCCGGCCTTGACCACCGCGCTCGCGGTGCCGCGCGCCATGGCCACCGTGTCGTAGGCATAGTGCACCGTGTAGGGCGAGCAGTATTCATTGGTGAGGCTCGATGCGCCCGAACCCACCACGAAGTACGGCTTCTTCTTGTCCGCCGCTACGCCCGCCATCGCAATCGCCGCGCCCGAGTTGACGCCCGCGATCAGCATGTCGACCTTCTGCACGTCGAACCACTCGCGCGCCTTGGCGGCCGCGATGTCGGGCTTGTTCTGGTGGTCGGCCGTGACCAGCTCGATCTTCTTGCCGTCGATGGCACCGCCCATGTCGGCGATGGCCATGCGGATGGCTTCCGCGCCGGCCGGGCCGTCGTAGTCGCGGTAGATGCCCGACATGTCGCTGATGAAGCCGATGCGGATGGTGTCGTCCGACACCTACGCCGAGGCGCCGGTGGCGGCGAAGGCGGTACCCAGCGCGATGGCCAGGGCGGTGCGGGAAATGCTCGTCTTCATGGTCTTGTCTGCGTTCTTTCGTTCGTTGTATTTCTTCAGCCAAGCGCGAACTCGGGCCGCGGCGTGCCGGTGCGGGGCAGCCCCATCATCTGCCGCGCCTCGGCTGGCGTGGCCACTTCCATGTCGAGCTCGCGGATCACGCGCACGATGCGCTCGGTGAGCTGCACGTTGCTGGCCAGTTCGCCCTGGCGGAAGTAGAGGTTGTCCTCGAGGCCGACGCGCGCATGCCCGCCCAGCAGCAGCGCCGCCACGTTGGCTTCGAGCTGCGAGGGTCCGATGCCGCTCACGCAGAAGATGCTGCCCTTGGGGAGGGTGTCGACCATCATCTGCAGGAAGCGCGGGGAATACGGCATCGCATTCTGGAAGTTGCGGTGCACGTTCATCACGAGGTTGACGAAGTAGGGCTCGTCGTCATGGCCTTCGTCGATCAGCGTGGTCGTGTCCTGCAGGATGTGCGTGGGGCTGAACACTTCCCACTCGGGCTTGATGCCGCGTGCCTTCATGCCGGCGGCCAGCTCGCGACCCTTGATGATCGGCGTGTCCATCAGGATCTGCCTGCCCTCGAAGCTCAGGTTCAGCGTGGTCGCGTCGAGCGTGCACATCTCGGCGCCGGCGTCCATGCCCTTGATGCGTTCTTCCCAGGCGATCTCCCAGCGCTCGCCGGCCAGCGGCTTGACCATGTCGCCATGCACGCCGCCGCCGGTGGAGTTGTTGATCACGATGTCGCTGCCGCCCGCGCGGATGCGCGTGTTGATGTCGCGGTACACGTCGGCGTTGCAGGTGGCGCCGTCGTCGGGCCGGCGCGCGTGGATGGCCACCACGCTGGCGCCGGCATTCCAGCAGCGCAGCACGTCGGCGGCGATTTCGGCGGGCTGGGTGGGGAGGTGGGGGTTCTGCGATTTGTGCGCCATGCCACCCGTGGGTACAATGGTCACAATCACCTTGCGCTTCGACATGCGATTTCTCCTGTGGGAAGCGCGCTATTATTTTTGGCTGCCGTCGCCCGGGCAGTCATTGCGATGACATTTGAGGTCAGGGTTTACGAGGCGCAGCCCTTCTTCTGCGCAGGAGCTTTCATTTCATGCCCACCCCGAAGCCGGCCATCAAGGCGGCATCGCTGACGATCCCGCAGCTGCTGCATGGCTCGGCCTGGTTTCCGCTGCTCGACGAACCGGCGCGCGAGCGTGTGCTCGACGAGATGCGCGAAGTCGACATCGCGGCGGGCACCGCCCTGTGCCGGCGCGGCGATACGCCGGTGCACTGGTACGGCACGCTCGAAGGGCTGCTCAAGTGGTCGATCACCTCGAGCGACGGGCACTCCGTGACCCTGGGCGGGCTCTCGGTGGGCAGCTGGTTCGGCGAAGGCACCTTGCTGCGCGCGATGCCGCGCCCGGCCGACATCATCGCGCTGCGGCCGAGCCGCGTGGCGCTGCTGCCGCGGGAGACTTTCGAGTGGCTGCACCGCACGCAGCGCGGCTTCGATCACTTCCTGCTGCAGCAGATCAACGAGCGGCTGCACTGGTTCATGGGCAGCTATGCGGCGCACCGGCTGCTCGATGCGGACAGCCAGGTGGCCAGGGCGCTGGCGGGGCTGTTCCATCCGTGGCTGCATCCGGGGAGCGAGCCGTATCTGCAGACTTCGCAGGAGGAGATTGCCAATCTGTCGGGGGTGTCGCGGCAGCGGTGCAATGCGGCGCTGAACCGGTTGAAGGAGGCGGGGTTTTGCGGATCGAGTACGGGGGGATCACCGTGATCGATCTGGAGGGGCTGCGGCGGTTCATCGAGTAGGTCCCCGCCGGGACGTCACAAAGGCTGGCTACGATGTCCGTCGATTTCATGGAGGTCCCATGCTCGAATTCAATCTCTTCGCCGACTACTTCCAGTTCTACATCCAGGACGAGTCGGCGGATGGCGACCTGTCGGACGCCTGGACGGATGACGCTGTGGAGCAGCTCTTCGCTGTTGGACCCGGCGTCGTCGGCATCGGCACCGTGAGGAACATGGACGTGCCCGTGTCCGTCGAGATCCTCGAGGCGGAAACGGCCGTCGATCTCGGCGCATGGGACCAAGTCGTCGAGTGCACGCTGGTGACGCAGAGCGCCAACCTCGTGATCGCCGGTTGCACCGACTACTTCCCCGACGCGGCCCGCATTCCGGTTGCGCCGGGGATCTATCGACTGCGTGCCTGCTATGCGGGTCTGGACACGCTCTCGGACGATGACCTGGAAGGCAACGACCGCTACCACCTGCAGCTGTGGCCGGCGCCCGCCATCGAACCGGTGGTTCTCAAGCGGCGCACGGCCTGATTCCTTCACTGCGCTTTTTTGCGTTTTCCGCCAGGCGCTTGCGGTATTCGGTGGTTGTCACGCCCCCGAACCCCCAGTCATCGGTATCGATTTCTTCGATCGCGATGTTCGTCCACTCCGGCGGCTTCTTCAGCACGCGTTCGAGGACTTCCGTGAACTCGGCGATGACCTGGACTTTCTGTTCGCGCGTAACGCCGTCGCGGGTGATCTTCAGATTGACAAAAGGCATGGTGTGCTCCTTGGATGAATGAGGTTTCGCTTCGCCCCGTTACCACTTGCCCGTGCTCGCGCCGCCGTCTACTGGCAGCACCACGCCCGTCGTGAAATCGGCGCTGGTGAGGTAGAGCACCGCATCGGTGATCTCGCGCACCTTCGCGATGCGGCCGGCAGGCGCCAGGCCGGCGAGAAAGCCGTGTGTCTCGGGCGCATGCATCGGCGTGTCGACGATGCCGGGCGCCACCGCATTCACCTTGATGTTGTGCGGCGCGAGTTCGAGCGCCAGCGCGCGCGTCGCGGCGTTGATGCCGCTCTTGATCAGCACCGGCAACGCGGCCGGCACCTGCTGGTTCGGCTGCAGCGCGATGCTCGCGGTGATGTTCACGATGTGGCCCTGGCGGCGCGCGACTATGTGCTTCGCGGCGGCCTGCGAGGCGTAGACGAAGCCCTTGAGGTTCATGGCGACCATCTGGTCGAGCTCTTCCTCGGTGTATTCGATGAAGGGCTTGGCGTTGAAGATGCCCGCGTTGTTGATGAGCACATCGACGTGGCCGAAGCGCTGCACGGCGCGGTCGATGAGCTGCTGCGCGGTCTCGCGCTGGCCGATGTCGCCCGCGACGCCGAGAAAACGCGCGGGGTTGCCAAGCTGCTTGGCCGCAGCGGCGAGCCGCTCGTCGGTGCGCGCGCCGGCGACCACGTTGAAGCCGCGTTCGAGGTACGCCTGCGCGAGGGCTAGGCCGATGCCGCTCGAGGCGCCGGTGATGACGACGGTGGATGAAGTGCTGTCTTGCATGTCGGTCCTCCAAAAGAAAGTTGATGACGTGGGGAGAACTGTATTGATGACACGCCGATAGATAAATCACTAGACTTGCACTTCACTTGATACATAAGGTAATCAAACCGTGCAACGGCAGTTCGGCGACATCCTGCCTGGGCAGCATCGAACTCTTCTGCCTCGCGGCGGAGACGGGCGGCTTCACCTCGGCCGCGCTGGCTGCGGGCGTGACGCCGGCGGCCGTCAGCCGCTCGATCTCGCGGCTCGAGAAGCGGCTCGGGTTGCGCCTGTTTGTGCGCACCACGCGCAGCGTGCGGCTGACCGATGCGGGCCGCTCTTACTTCGCGCAATGCCGGCAGGCACTGGCGCAGCTGGCCGAGGCCGAGCGGGAGGTCATGGGACAGCAGGCGCAGCCTTCGGGCACGCTGCGCATCAGCGTCCCCACCACCTATGGCCATCACCGCATCCTGCCGATGCTGCCGGCGTTTCGTGAACGCTTTCCCGACATCCGGCTGCTGCATGTGCATCTGAGCAACCGCAACATCGATTTCGTCGAAGAGGGCTACGACATGGCCGTCCGCGTGCGGGCCCAGCCCGACTCCACGCTGATCGCGCGGCATCTGGAGGATGCGGCGCTCGTGATGGTGGCAACGCGCAAGTACCTGAAGAAGGCCGGCACGCCCCGCACGCTCGACGATCTCGCCGGCCACGAGTGCATCCAGTTCGAGCTGCCCAGCAGCGGCCGCCGCATCTCGTGGCTCTTCAAGGAGAACGGCAAGGACCGCGAGGTCTTCGCGGACAGCGCCTACAGCTGCTCCGACGACGTGCTCGGCGGCGTCACGCTCGCGAAGAGCGATGCCGGGCTGTTCCAGACCTACCGTTTCGTCGTGGAGAAGGAACTCGCCGACGGCGCGCTCGTCGAGGTGCTGAAGCCGTTCGCGGGTCGCTCGCGGCCCTACACGCTGCTGTACCCGGACGGGCGGCATGTGCCGCTGCGCATGCGGGTGTTCATCGATTTCCTGATGGCGCAGCGGATCGCGTGATGTTCGCCGCGCAAGCTCACACGCCCAGCAATTCCTCCAGCGTATGCGGCTCGGCCAGCAGGTCGACCGATGCGCCGTGCCGCACGATCTGCCCCTTCTCCATCACCACCGCAAGATCGGTGTGGGCGAGCACCTTGCGGTAGTCGCGATCGACGATCAGCGTGGCGATGCCGGTGCTGCGGATCTCGCCGATCACGCGCCAGATCTCGGCCACGATCAGCGGCGCCAGGCCTTCGGTCGCCTCGTCGAGGATCAGCAAACGCGGGTTGGTCATCAGCGCGCGGCCGATCGAGAGCATCTGCTGCTCGCCGCCCGAGAGCTGCTGGCCGCCATGCGAGAGCCGTTCGGCCAGCCGCGGAAAGGTTGCCATCACGCGGTCGAAGGTCCAGGCGCGCCGGCCGTCGATGCCCGCGCGTTCGCTCATCACGAGGTTCTCGCGCACCGAGAGGTTCGGGAAGATGCCGCGGCCTTCGGGCACATAGCCGATGCCCAGGCGCGCCATCTTTTCCGGCGGCCAGCCGGTGACGGTGCGGCCATCGACCTGCACCTCGCCCGAGGCGGGGCGCACGTAGCCCATCATGCTGCGGATCAGCGTGGTCTTGCCCATGCCGTTGCGTCCGAGCAGGCCGACCGAGGTGGCCGTCGGAATGCCGGCATGCACGCCGCGCAGGATGTGGCTGTTGCCGTAGTAGGTGTTGAGGTCGCGGACGATCAGCATGTCAGTGGTCCTCTCCGAGGTAGGCGGTGCGCACTTCGGGGTTCTCGCGGATCGACCTCGGATCGCCGGTGGCGATGACCGTGCCGTTCACCATCACGGTGATGCGGTCGGCGATGCGAAAAACCGCATCCATGTCGTGTTCGACCAGCAGGATCGCGTGCGTCGATTTCAAGCGCGCGAGCAGCGTGAGCATGCGGTCGGTTTCTTCCGCGCCCATGCCGGCGAGCGGCTCGTCGAGCAGCAGCACGCGCGGGTGGGTCGCAAGGCACATCGCCACCTCGAGCTGGCGCTGCGCGCCGTGGCTCATCGTGCCGGCGATGCGCCACGCTATCGTTCGATAGCCCCGCGGCTTCGAGCGCGGTATCGGCCGAGGCATTGCTGGTCGCGCAGCGCTGCGACGACTGCCAGATCGCCCACGGTTTCGCGGTGGCCGCCTGCGCGGCGAGCCGGCAGTTCTCGTGCACGCTGAACTCCGGGAAGATGGTGGTGCGCTGGTAGCTGCGGCCCACACCGTCGCGCGCGCGGCGCGACTGGGCGCGGCGCGTGATGTCGATGCTGTCGAGCGCGATGCGGCCTTCGGAGGCTGCGATCTCGCCCGAGAGCATATTGATCAGCGTGGACTTGCCGGCGCCGTTGGTGCCGATCACGGCATGCACTTCGCCGATGTGCAGGTCGAGCGTGACGGCGTTGACGGCGGTGAGGCCGCCGAAGCGGCGCGTGAGGCCTTCGACGGAAAGCAGCGCGGTCATGCGGCCTCCTTCGGCGAGAGGCGCTTGACCAATCCGATCAGCCCCTTCGGCAGCAACGCCACGAACACGATGATTGCAATCCCGAGCGTCAGCTACCAGTGGTCCGCAAGCGGCCCCATCACGGCATGCGTCGAGAAGATTTCCTTCAACAGCGTGAACGCGATTGCACCGATCACCGCGCCGCGCAGATGGCCCAACCCGCCGAGGATCACCATCAGCAGCACCTCGCCCGAGTTGTGCCAGGCCATCAGTTCGGGGTTGACCACGCCATCGCGCGAGGCCAGCAGAAAGCCCGCCAGGCCCGCCAGCGCACCGGCCAGCACGAAGGCCGCGAGCTTGTAGCCATACACCGCGAACCCCGCCGCGCGCATGCGCTGCTCGTTCACGCGAATGCCCGCAAGCGCCGCGCCGAAGCGCGAGCGGCGCACCAGCGCCAGCAGCCCGTAGGTGAACACCAGCGACGCCAGCACCACGTAGAACAGGACCGTGCGGTTCTCCATGTCGAGCATGCCGATGGCCGGCCGCACATACATGTAGATGCCGTCGCTGCCGTCGCCGATCTTGGTGTCGTGGAACACGAAGAAGGCCATCTGCGCGAAGGCCAGCGTCACCATGATGAAGTACACGCCGCGCGTGCGCAGGCTCAGTGCGCCCACGAAGAGCGCATAGAGGGCCGCAGCACCCATCGCCGCCGGCAGCAGCAGCGCGAAGTTGCCGCCTTCGCTGCCCGAGGCCAGCACGGTGACGTACGCACCGATGCCGTAGAACGCCGCATGGCCCAGGCTCACGAGCCCGGTCATGCCGACCAGCAGCTCTAGGCTCAGCGCGAAGATCGACAGGATCATGATCTTCACGACGAAGTCCGACACGTAGTTGCCCATCAGCGGACCGGCCACACCGATCGCGATCGCGCAGATCACCGGCACGAGGAACGCGCTCTTCTTCATGGCCGCCTCCCCATCAGCCCTTCGGGCTTCCAGATCAGCACGATGGCCATCAAGAGGTAGATGCCGATGCCGCTCAGGTCCGCGAAGAACACCTTGCCGAAGGTATCGACGAAGCCCACCAGCAGCGAGGCCAGCAGCGCACCGGTGATCGAACCGATGCCGCCGATCACCACCAGCACGAAGCAGATGATGAGCACGCTCGCGCCCATGTTGGGATACACCGAGGACATCGGCGCCGCGATCATCCCGGCCAGCGCCGCGAGCGCCACGCCAGCCGCGAACACGATGCGGTAGAGCCGCTTCACGTCGATGCCGAGGCCGCGCACCATGTCGCGGTTGCTCGCACCGGCGCGGATCATCATGCCCAGGCGCGTGCGGTTCACCACCCAGTACAAGGCCACCGCGAGCACGATGCACGCGGCGGATGCGAAGAGCCGGTACCACGGGTAGCTCATGACGCTGCCGAGCGCGAAGCTGCCGTCGAGCCATGCCGGCACCTTCACGCCGTGCACGTCGTTGCCCACGAGGATGGAGCGAAGCTCCTCGAACACCAGGATGAGCCCGTAGGTCATCAGCACCTGCTGCAGGTGGTCGCGCTGGTAGAGGTAGCTGAAGAAGGCCCATTCGAGCAGGTAGCCGAAGATGGCGGCGAGCACCACGCCGGCCACCAGCATCAGCAAAAACTGGTCGCCGAACAGCGGCGCGAGCGCGAACGCCAGGTAGGCGCCGATCATGTAGAAGCTGCCGTGCGCGAGGTTGATGACGCCCATGATCCCGAAGATCAGCGTCAGCCCCGAAGCCACGAGGAAGAGCAGGAGCCCGTACTGAACGGAGTTCAGGCACTGGACAAGGAAGGTTCCGAAATCCACCGTGTGAGATCCCAGTTGGTTGTGGTTGCCGCAAGGCGACTCGCGGCCCTTGAACTCGGTCAAGGGCCGCGAGGGAACGAGATAACCGAAGGCCTTGTGGCCTGCTTACATCCGGCAGCCGCGAGCGGGGTCGGCGAGACCCTTGATCGCGGTGCTCACCAGCTTGTTCTCTTTGCCATCCACCTTGCGCAGATAGATGTCCTGCACCGGGTTGTGCGACTTGCTCATCGTGAAGGTGCCGCGCGGGCTGTCGATCTTTGCCTTTTCGATGGCGGCCGTGAACTCGGCCTTCTTGCCGATGTCGCCCTTGGCGGCGGCAAGGCCCACGGCCAGCATCTGCGCCGCGTCGTAGCCCTGCACGGCATACACGTCAGGCTGCAGCTTGAAGGCCTTGGCGTAGCCGACGCGGAAGGCGTTGTCGCGCGCCGTGTTGAGGCCGTCCGCGTAGTGCAGCGTGGTCAGCATGCCTTGCGCGGATTCGCCCTGCGCGTCGAGCGTGCCGTCGGTCAGGAAGCCGGGGCCGTAGAGCGGAATGGTCTTGTTGAGGCCGGCCGCCTAGTAGTCCTTGACGAACTTCACCGCGCCGCCGCCCGCGAAGAAGGCATACACCGCATCGGGCTTGGCCGCCGCGATCTCGGTCAGCAGCGCCTGGAACTCCACGTTGGGGAAGGGCAGCGTGAGCTGCTTGTCGACCTTGCCGCCGTTCTTCTCGAAGCCTTCCTTGAAGCCGTTGACCGACTCGTCGCCGGCCGCGTACTTCCAGGTGATGGTCATCGCCTTCTTCTTGCCTTGCTGCTTGGCCGCCACTTCACCCATGGCGAAGGCGGGCTGCCAGTTCGAGAACGAGCTGCGGAAGATGTTGGGTGCGCACATCGGGCCGGTCACGGCATCGGCGCCGGCGTTGGGCACGATCAGCACGGTGCCGCTTTCCTTGGCGGCCTTGGCCATGGCCATCGCGACGCCGGAGTGCACGGTGCCGACGATCACGTCGACGTTGTCGCGCTTGATCAGCTTGTTGACGTTGTCGGTGGCCTTGGCGGGGTCGGATTCGTCGTCGACCTTGAAGTATTCGATCTCGCGGCCCGAGAGCTTGCCGCCCTGTTCGTCGACGTAGAGCTTGAAGCCGTTCTCGATGGCGACACCCAAGGCGGTGTAGGTGCCGCTGTATGGCAGCATCAGGCCGACCTTGAGCTTGCCGGTCCCCTGGGCGCCCGCAGCGGACGCGAGGGCGGCGAAGGCGATCGCGGTGAGCGCGAGGCGCGCGGTGCGCGGTGCGCGGTGCGGACCGGGGTGAGGGTCGTCATGGTGTTTGTCTCCTTTTTTGGTGATGAAAGAAGCGGTCGCGACGATGACACGATCCGGCTGATCGCGATGCGGGGAATGCCCGCATTCAGGGATTTCGAGCAGCTCGCATCCCCTGACGCGCGCGCCGATGCCGCGGATCTGCGCGAGCGTGCCGTACTCGTCGTCGATGTCCTGGATGGCGAGAACGGGGCAGCGGATGGTGGCTAGCGCCTGCTCGATGTTCCATTGCCGGAAGGGCGGGTGCAGCCAGATGCGGTTCCAGCCCCAGAAGGCCGAGTCGGCGCTGTCGTGGTAGCGGCCGAGCTTCTTCGGCAGGTCGGTGCTCAAGTAGGCGGTGCGCGCCTGCTCGATGTTCGCGACGGTCACGTCTTCCACGAAGATGTGCGGTGCCAGCACCACGAGGCCGGCCACGCGGTCGGGGAAGCGCGAGGCGTAGAGCAGCGAGATCGAGCCCCCGTCGCTGTGGCCGAAGAGCCAGGGCTTTTCGTTGTCGAGCTTCAATGCGGCGAAGAGGGCGGGCAGCACTTCGTGCGCCTGGCGGTGCATGAAATCGACGTCCCAGATTTCGTTGTCTTCGCGCGGGGTGGAGCGGCCGTAGCCGGGGCGCGAGAAGACGAGGCCGCGGGCGTTGGCGGCTTCGCAGACTTGCGCGGGGAAGTCCTTCCACATGGCAATGGAGCCGAGACCTTCGTGCAGGAAGACGATGAGCAGGGCATTGGCGCGCTCGGCGCCGATCCACTGGCACTCGACGCGGACCGTGCGGCCGCGCCAGTCGATGGTGGCGAAGCTCATGGCTGTTGTCCCCTCTCCCAGAGGGAGAGGGGACAAGAAGAGGCGCTCATGCCTGCTTCTCCCGCTCGCGCAACCGGAAGCGCTGGATCTTCCCCGTCGCCGTTTTCGGCAGCTCCTGCACGAACTCCAGGAAGCGCGGGTACTTGTACGGCGCGAGGCGCTCCTTCACGAACACCTTGAGCTCTTCCTCGGTCGCCGTGCTGCCATCCTTCAGCACCACGAACGCCTTGGTCTTCGTGAGCCCCTCGGCGTCTTCCTTGCCGATCACCGCGGCTTCGAGCACGGAGGGATGCTGCATCAGCGTCGCCTCCACCTCGAACGGCGACACGTAGATCCCGCTGACCTTCAGCATGTCGTCGCTGCGGCCCGCATAGGTGAAGTAGCCTCCGCATCGCGCGTGTACTTGTCGCCGCTCTTGGTCCAGCCGCCCTGGAAGGTGTCGCGCGACTTCTCGCGGTTGGCCCAGTACATCAGGGCCGAACTCGGGCCGCGGATGTAGAGGTCGCCGGCTTCGCCATCGGGCACCGGCCGGCCGTCTTCGCCGCGCAGCTCGACGTCGTAGCCCTCCACTGGCTTGCCGGTCGTGCCGTAGCGCACGTCGCTGGGGCGGTTGGAGATGAAGATGTGCAGCATCTCGGTGGAGCCGATGCCGTCGATGATCTCGCAGCCGTAATGCGCCTTGAAGCGCTGGGCGATCTCGCCGGGCAAAGCCTCGCCGGCGGAAGAGCACATGCGCAGGGCTACCGCATCGCGCGCCGGTAGCTTGGGCGAGGCGAGCATGCCCGCGAAGCCGGTGGGTGCGCCGAAGAACACCGTGGGCTTGTGCTCGGTCCAGCGGCGGAAGGTGGCATCGGGCGTGGGGCGTTCGGCCATCAGCACCACGGTCGCGCCGACCGACAGCGGGAAGGTCAGCGCATTGCCGAGGCCATACGCAAAGTACATCTTGGCAGCCGAGAAGCACACGTCGTTCTCGGTCAGCGCAAGCACCGGCTTGCCGTAGAGCTCGGCCGTCCACCAGAGATTGGCGTGTGTGTGGACCGTGCCCTTGGGCTTGCCGGTTGAGCCGGAGGAGTAGAGCCAGAAGCCGGGATCGTCGGAGGCCGTGCTGACCGGCGCGGCCATCGGCTCGACTTTGGCGAGTGCGGCGTCGAATGCTTCTGCATTCTCCGGCAGCGCACCGGTCGGCTGCGAGACGATCAGCGTCTGCAGTTCATGTGCGCCGCGCCCCATCGCGTCCTGCAGCGTCGGCAGCAGCGCGCCCGACACCAGCGCGGCCTGTGCGCGGCTGTGGTCGAGCATGTAGGCGTAGTCCTCGGGCGTGAGCAGCGTGTTCACGGCCACAGGAACGATGCCCGCATAGAGACAGCCGAGAAAGCTCACCGGCCAGTCGCCGCTGTCGAGCATTAGCAGCAGCACACGCTCTTCGCGGCGCACGCCGGTGGCTTTGAGCGCTGCAGCCAGGCGGCGCGCGCGGTCTTCGAGCTGGCCGTAGCTCAGCGTGCCGCGGTCGTCGATGTAGGCGATGCGATCGGCGTGGCCGCGGTTGAGGGCGAACAGGTGTTCGGCGAAATTGAATCGTGCGGGCAGGCTCATCGTGGTGTCTCCTTGGGGCCTGTTCTTCTAGAGGCCGAGGGCGGCGAGCACGCCGGGGCTCGCCTGCACCGCGCTGCGGCGGTGATAGAAATCGAGTGCGCGCAGGCCGCCCAGTTCGGCGCCGCCGCCCGCGCGGCCGGAGCCGCCGTGCATCGACATCGGCATCACGTTGCCGTGGCCGGTGTGGGCTTGTGCGACTTCGGGCGATATCACGTGCACGCGGCCGTGGCTCGGTGCGACGGCGAGTGCGGCTTGCGCCAGCGCGGCGTCATCGCTGCCGTAGAGCGAAGTCACGAGAGAACCCTGGCCACGGTGCGCCAGCGCAAAGCCGTGCGCGAGATCGCGGTACGGCAGCAGTGTGGCGACAGGCCCGAACACTTCGACGTCATGCACGCGCTGCGCCGCATCGGCATCGCGTGCGCCCAGCAGCACCGGGCCGATGCAGGCGGCCACGGCGGGGTCGGCGTCGATCAGGGGTTTGTTGCGACTGTCGTGCAGCACGGTGGTCTGCGCGGCCAGTGCGTCGAGTCCTTCGCGCACCGCATTCAGCTGTGAGCGGCTCACCAGTGAGCCCATCCGAACGCTCTCGTTGCGCGGATTGCCGACGCTGATGCCCGCGAGCTTGGCGCCGATGGCCTCGGCTGCGGCGTCGTACACCTCGGCCGGCACCAGGATGCGGCGGATCGCAGTGCACTTCTGGCCGGACTTCACCGTCATCTCGCGCACCACTTCGCGCACGAGCAGGTTGAAGGCCTCGCTGCCGGGTGCTACACCGGGCAGCAGCAGGGCGCTGTTGAGGCTGTCGGCTTCGATGTTCACGCGCACCGAGCGTTGGGCCACGGCCGGGTGCGAGCGGATCACCGCCGCGGTTTCGGCCGAGCCCGTGAACGAGACCACGTCGAAGGGCTGCAGCGCGTCCATCAACCCGGCCGAACTGCCGCAGACGACGGAGAGCGCACCGGCGGGCAGCACGCCCGCATCGACCACGTCCTTCACCATGCGCTGCGTGAGCTAGGCGGTGGCCGTGGCGGGCTTCACGATCACGGGCACGCCCGAGAGCAGCGCGGGCGCGGCCTTTTCCCACAGGCCCCAGGACGGGAAGTTGAAGGCGTTGATGAACAGGGCCACGCCGTGCGTCGGCACCTGCAGGTGCTGCGACTGGAACACCGGCTCCTTGCCGAGCTTGACCGCTTCGCCGTCGCGCAGCGCGCGCACGTCGCCGAGCGCATCGCCCCACTTGGCGTACTGGCCCAGCGTGAAGATCGCGCCGTCGATGTCGACGGCCGAGTCGTTCTTCACCGTGCCGGAGTTCGAGGTGGCGATCTCGTAGTAGGCATCGCGATTCGCCTGCAGCACCTTCACGATGGCGCCGAGCAGGCCGGCGCGCTGGCGGTAGGTGAGGGCGCGCAGTGCGTTGCCGCCCTGTTCGCGCGCAAAGGCAAAAGCAGCGGGCAGGTCGAGGCCGGTGGCGTCGACGCGCACGAGCTCGATGCCCAGCACCGGGTCGAAGAGGGGCGTGCCGGCACCCGATCCGCTTTGCCAGCGGCCGGCGACATGATTGGCGAGGAGTTCGGTCATTGGGTGAACTTGATCTGCCCTTCGGGCAGGAGATAGAGAACCAGCGCGCGGCCTTCCGCCACAGTCGGGCGGTGCGCGGTGCCAGGCCCATAGACGCACCAGCCAGCAGGCCGCCCGTCGAAGGTGGCGGCGCTGTCGTCGAGCGGCATGATCAGGTCGATCTCGCCGTTCGGATGCGTGTGGTGCGGCCCCGCGATGTCCTGCATGTCGACCACGTCGACCGAGAAGCGGTGCAGCGCGTCTTCGGCCTTGAACACGCGGCCATACTTGATGCCGCCGCCTTCGCGCGCGCAGAGCCAGCCTTCGGCCACGCCGCCGATGCAGGCCTGGCGCAATTGATCGAAGCTGGCGCTGCCCGAGCCATGGGTGGCGTTGAGCCACTGGTCGAGTTGTGCGTCGAGCGGCCGTCCTGCGATGTCGGCAGTCAGGCCGGCGATCAACTGGTGAAATGCTTCCTTGCTGGTCATCGTGGCGGGCTTCCTTGTGGAGGCTGGCTGGCAGGGGATGGGCGCTGCAGCTAACTTATGAACTACCTTGCAGGATTGCGTTGTGTGCAGTATCTTGCTTGTGGTCGAACAATAAGCACCGAGACAATGGGTGTCAAGTAATATAGTGCATATATGGTGTTTACCCTGAGCGCGCACAATCCCGGCCAAGAACGAGGAATTGCATGAACGAGCATGTAGACGCGGTGCTGGCCACCGCGCCCGACGGCAATCACGCCAACACCACTGCAACGCCGGCCGGGGAGGCCAGGAATCCGCTGCTTGCCGCACTGGGCGATCGCGTGCGCAACCTGCGCGCGCAGCGCGGCCTCACGCGCAAGGCGGTGGCCGTGGTGGCCGACGTGTCGGAGCGGCACCTGGCCAACCTCGAATACGGCATCGGCAATGCGTCGATCCTGGTGCTGCAGCAGGTGGCCGGCGCGCTGCACTGCTCGCTGGCCGAGCTGGTCGGCGACGTCACCACCAGTTCGCCCGAGTGGCTGCTGATCCGCGAGCTGCTCGAAAACCGCAGCGAAACCGACCTGCGCCGCGTGCGCGTGGCGCTCGGTGAGCTGCTGGGCACGGCCTCGGTCGACCCCGCGCGCCACCGCCGCATTGCGCTCGTGGGGCTGCGCGGCGCGGGCAAGTCGACGCTCGGGCAGATGCTGGCCGACGACCTCGACCTGCCCTTCGTGGAACTGAGCCGCGAGATCGAGAAGCTCGCGGGCTGCAGCGTGCGCGAGATCCACGACCTCTACGGCACCAACGCCTACCGCCGCTACGAGCGCCGCGCGCTGGAAGAAAGCATCCAGATCTACAGCGAGGTGGTGATCGCCACGCCGGGTGGCATCGTGTCCGACCCCGCTACCTTCAACGAGCTGCTCGCGCACTGCACCACCGTGTGGCTGCAGGCCGCGCCCGAGGAGCACATGGGCCGGGTGGCCGCGCAGGGCGACACCCGCCCGATGGCGGCCAGCAAGGAAGCCATGGAAGACCTGCGCCGCATCCTGAACGGCCGCGCCGCCTTCTATTCGAAGGCAGATCTCTCGGTGGACACCAGCGGCAAGAGCCTCGCGCAGAGCTTCCAGGCGCTGCGCGCCGCCACGCGCCAGTCGATGGGCCTGGGCGCCTGACCTGAAGTTTGAAAAAAGCGATTCAGGCATTGACTTGCCTGTTAGTATGCAGCATGATGCATGTCATCGGAACCAGAAGATGCATTATTATTCCTGTTTGCATCTGCCCCACAGGAGACATCCGTATGACCGACACCGCGACCCCCACTTCGCTTCAGGCGCCCACTCGCGTCGACTACCGCACCGAACCCGGCCAGTACCGCCACTGGTCCCTGAGCTTCGACGGCGCCATCGCGCGCCTCGTGCTCGACATCGCGGAAGACGGCGGCATCCACCCCGGCTACAAGCTCAAACTCAACAGCTACGACCTGGGCGTGGACATCGAGCTCAACGACGCGCTCAACCGCGTGCGCTTCGAGCACCCCGAAGTGCGCAGCGTGATCGTCACCAGCGGCAAGGACCGCATCTTCTGTTCGGGCGCCAACATCTTCATGCTCGGCGTCTCGGGCCACGCCTGGAAGGTGAACTTCTGCAAGTTCACCAACGAAACTCGCAACGGCATCGAAGACTCGTCGAAGCATTCGGGCCTCAAGTTCCTCGCGGCCGTGAACGGCGCCTGCGCCGGCGGCGGCTATGAGCTGGCGCTGGCCTGCGACGAGATCCTGCTGGTGGACGACCGCTCCTCGGCCGTCTCGCTGCCCGAAGTGCCGCTGCTCGGCGTGCTGCCCGGCACCGGCGGCCTGACCCGCGTGACCGACAAGCGCCATGTGCGCCATGACCTTGCCGACATCTTCTGCACCAGCGTCGAAGGCGTGCGCGGCCAGCGCGCGGTCGACTGGCGCCTGGTCGATGCCGTGGCCAAGCCCGCGCAATTCGCCGCCGCCGTGCAGGACCGTGCTTCGCAGCTCGCTGCAGGCAGCGACCGCCCCGCAAGCGGCAAGGGCGTGGCGCTGACGCGCCTGGAGCGCACCGACAGCGCCGACGGCATCAGCTACCCGCACGTCGACATCCAGATCGACCGCAGCAAACGCACCGCCTCGATCACCATCAAGGCCCCGACCGGCGCGCAGCCCGCGGACATCGCCGCCATCGAAGCCGCGGGCGCCGCCTGGTGGCCGCTCGCGATGTGCCGCCAGCTCGACGACGCGATCCTCAACCTGCGCACCAACGAGCTCGACATCGGCACCTGGCTGCTCAAGACCGAAGGCGATGCGCAGGCCGTGCTCGCCTCGGATGCCGTGATGTTCGCCAACAAGGACCACTGGCTGGTGCGCGAAACCATCGGCGCGCTGCGCCGCACGCTGGCGCGCCTGGACGTGTCGTCGCGCAGCCTGTTCGCGCTGGTCGAGGCGGGCTCCTGCTTCGCCGGCACGCTCGCCGAACTGGCCTTCGCCGCCGACCGCACCTACATGCTTGCGCTGCCCGACGATGCCGAGCGCGCGCCGAAGCTCGCGCTCAACGAATTCAACTTCGGCTTCTTCCCGATGGTGAACGACCAGAGCCGCCTGCAACGCCGCTTCTACGAAGAGGCCGCGCCGCTCGAAGCGGCCCACGCCGCCGTCGGCAAGCCGCTCGACGCCGACGAGGCGCTCAAGCTCGGCCTCGTCACCGCCGCGCCCGACGACATCGACTGGGACGACGAGATCCGCATCACCATCGAAGAGCGCGCCGCCATGTCGCCCGATGCGCTCACCGGCCTCGAAGCCAACCTGCGCTTCGCGAGCAAGGAAAACATGGCCACCCGCATCTTCGGCCGGCTCACCGCCTGGCAGAACTGGATCTTCAACCGCCCCAACGCCGTCGGCGAAAAGGGAGCCCTGAAGGTCTACGGCACCGGCGAGAAGGTCGGCTTCGACATGAACCGCGGTCTGATACCGCAGTCCGTACAACCCAAGGAACAACGATGAGCACGATCAACTACAGCGAGAAGATCCCCAACAACGTCAACCTCGGCGAAGACCGCACGCTGCAGCGCGCGCTCGAAGGCTGGCAGCCCAACTTCATCAACTGGTGGGACGACGTGGGCCCCGATGGCTCGACGAACCACGAGGTCTACCTGCGCACGGCCGTGAGCGTCGATCCGCAGGGCTGGGCCCAGTTCGGCCACGTGAAGATGCGCGACTACCGCTGGGGCATCTTCCTGAACCCGGGCGACGCCAACCGCAAGATCCACTTCGGCGACCACAAGGGCGAAAAAGCTTGGCAGGACGTGCCCGGCGAACACCGCGCCAACCTGCGCCGCATTATCGTGACGCAGGGCGACACCGAGCCCGCGTCGGTCGAGCAGCAGCGCCACCTGGGCCTGACCGCGCCGTCGATGTACGACCTGCGCAACCTGTTCCAGATCAACGTCGAAGAAGGCCGCCACCTGTGGGCGATGGTCTACCTGCTGCACAAGCACTTCGGCCGCGACGGCCGCGAAGAAGCCGAGGCGCTGCTGCAGCGCACCTCGGGCGACGAGAACAACCCGCGCATCCTGGGCGCCTTCAACGAACGCACGCCCGACTGGCTCGCGTTCTTCATGTTCACCTACTTCACCGACCGCGACGGCAAGTTCCAGCTCTCGGCGCTGGCCGAAAGCGCGTTCGATCCGCTCGCGCGCACCACGAAGTTCATGCTGACCGAAGAGGCGCACCACATGTTCGTGGGCGAGAGCGGTGTGTCGCGCATCATCGCCCGCACCGCGCAGGTGATGAACGAGCTGAAGACCGACGACGTGCAGAAGGTGCGCGCGGCCGGCGCGATCGACCTGGGCACCATCCAGCGCTACCTGAACTTCCACTACAGCGTGACCATCGACCTGTTCGGCGCCGACCAGTCGAGCAATGCGGCCATCTTCTACAGCTCGGGCCTCAAGGGCCGCTATGAAGAAGGCAAGCGCGGCGACGACCACATCCTCAAGGGCCAGACCTACAAGGTGCTCGAGGTGAAGGAGGGCCAGCTCGTCGAGAAGGACGTGCCGATGCTCAATGCGCTCAACGAAGTGCTGCGCGACGACTTCATCAAGGACTCGGTGGCCGGCGTCGGCCGCTGGAACAAGGTGCTCGAGAAGGCTGGCATCCCGACCCGCCTAGTCGTGCCGCACAAGGCCTTCAACCGCCAGATCGGCGCGCTCGCCGGCATCAAGATGTCGCCTGGAAGGCCGCGTGGTGAACGAGGTCGAGTGGGCTGCCAAGAAGGACGAATGGCTGCCGAGCGCCGAAGACTTCGCTTTCGTGGCATCGTTGATGGGGCGCGTGGTCGAGCCGGGCAAGTTCGCGGGCTGGATCTCGCCGCCGGTGATGGGGATCAACCGCCAGCCGGTGGATTTCGAATACGTGCGTTTCGGCTGATTGGGTATTACTCCCTCTCCCCTCGGGGAGAGGGCAGGGGTGAGGGTAGGCGGCGTCCCCACGACAAGCCGCTGCCCCTCACCCTGACCCTCTCCCCAAGGGGCGAGGGAAAGGAGAAAAAACATGGACATGGCCGTTGAAGCCGGGGTCATCAAGCAGCACCTGATCGACCCCGAGATCTGCATCCGCTGCAACACCTGCGAGGCCACCTGCCCCGTCAACGCGATCACGCACGACGACAACAACTACGTCGTCCGCGCCGACGTCTGCAATGGCTGCATGGCCTGCATTTCGCCATGCCCCACGGGCTCGATCGACAACTGGCGCACGATGCCGCTGGTGCGTGCGTACACGATCGAGGAACAGCTCACCTGGGAAGAGCTGCCCGCCGAGCTGACGCCCGAGCAGCTCGAAGCTGCGGGCGTTTCCGCCGCATCCGAAACGGATGAGGCTGCAACCCCCGCGACCCAACCGCAGCCCGCAGCAGCCGTGCCTGGCGAAGCTGCGTTCAACTCCGCGCAGTACGGCGCCGCCGTGCCGCCCTGGTCGGCCGCGTACGCCTACACCAACCTGTTCCCGCCCAAGACCCCGACGACTGCCACCGTGGTCGGCAACTTCAACTGCACCGAAGCCGGCTTCGACAGCGAGACCCACCACATCGTGCTCGACTTCGGCGTGGTGCCCTTCCCGGTGCTCGAAGGCCAGTCCATCGGCATCGTGCCGCCAAGCGTCGACGCCATCGGCAAGCGCCACCATGCGCGCCAGTATTCGGTGGCCAGTCCGCGCAACGGCGAGCGGCCCGGCTACAACGTCTCGCTCACCGTGTGAAGCGCGTGACCGAAGACCACGAGGGCGACCCCGTGCGCGGTGTCGCGTCGAACTACGTCTGCGACCTCAAGGTGGGCGACACGGTGCAGGTGGTGGGGCCCTTCGGCGCCTCGTTCCTGATGCCGAACCACCCCAGGTCGCACATCGTGATGATCTGCACCGGCAGCGCACCCATGCGCGCGATGACCGAATGGCGCCGGCGCCTGCGCAAGAGCGGCAAGTTCGAAGGCGGCAAGCTGATGCTATTCTTCGGCGCGCGCACACAGCAGGAGCTGCCTTACTTCGGCCCGCTGCAGTCGCTGCCCAAGGATTTCATCGACATCAACCTCGCGTTCTCGCGCACGCCGGGCCAACCCAAGCGCTATGTGCAGGACCTGATGCGCGAGCGTGCCGCCGACCTGGCTGCGCTGCTGAAAGATGGCGCGAGCCACTTCTACGTGTGCGGCCTCAAGAGCATGGAAGAGGGCGTGGTGCTCGCGCTGCGCGACGTGGCGACCGAAGCCGGCCTCGATTGGGACACCGTGGGCGCCGCGTTGAAGCGCGAAGGCCGCCTGTACCTCGAAACCTACTAAGCTGCGGCGGATGCAGTTCGCCGACTTCCATCCGGGCCAGGTCATCGAGGCCGGCCCCTACGTGCTCTCCGAAGCCGAACTGGTCCAGTTCGCGAAGGCCTACGACCCGCAGTGGTTTCACACCGATGTGGAAGCCGCGGCGGACAGCGCCTTCGGCGGACTGATCGCCAGCGGCTGGCACACCTGCGCTATCGCGATGCGCCTGGTGGTCGATGCGGCGCTCAAGGGCTCCGAGTCGTTCGCGTCGCCGGGGCTCGAGCAAGTGCGCTGGCCCAACCCGGTGCGGCCCGGCGACGCCCTGCGGCTGGTGGCCGACGTGGTCGAGGTGCGGCGCTCCGAGAAACGGCCCACGCTCGGCATCCTGCGCTGGCACTGGCGCTTGTTCAACCAGCGCGAGCAGATGGTGCTCGAGGTGGACGTGACCAGCCTGTTCAGGCTCGAGACGGCCGACTAATAACATACACACACGCGCAAAAAAGCCCGCAACGCCTGGGCGCTGCGGGCTTCCTGCTGGCGAGGCGTTTACTTCGTGATGTCGACGGCGCCCGAGCCCTTGGCCTTCGCCTTGCCGCTGGCCTTTGCACCCGTGCCCGACGGCTTCACTGCAGCGCCTGCCGAGCCTGCGGCATCGGTCGCGCCGTTCAGCGTGCCGCCCACGGTGTTCGTGAGGCCGCCTGCCGCGCCGGTTGCACCGCCCACGGCGCCCGTGGCACCGCCCACGGCGCCCGTGGCACCGCTCACGGCCCCGGTGGCACCGCTCACGGCCCCGGTGGCACCGCCGACCGTGTTGGTCGCGTTGCCCACGGCACCTGTTGCGCCGCCGACCACGCCACCGACCGTGTTGCCCAGCCCGCCTGCCGCATTGCCGGCGCTGCCGTTGGTGGACGTGCCCGCACCCGCGGCGGCTCCGGCACCTGCGCCTGCGCTGCCTTGTGCCGGTGCGGCCTTGACGGTGCCGGACGTGTTGACATCGGCATTCACGCCCACGCCGACCCCGGCGCCCTGTGCCTGAGCAAAACCGCTCATGGCAAGAAGGCCTGCGAGCAAGGCGCCGACGAAGAGGGATTTGTGTTGTTGCTGCTTCATAGGTGACTGTTCCTTTCGTTTGAATGGTCACTGACAAGAACCGGTTTTGGGCCAGTTCGGTTGCTACCGTGGCGGGCGGGTCCCGTGTCGCCGTGTGCGGGACAGTCACTCTTGCTTGTGGGACATCTCCGTCGTCCGGAACGGGGGATGACGCGTTAGGCCGGCGCTTTGCGCCGTGGCGGGCCTGACAACCGCTTCGCCGGCAGGGTCAAACACGATCTTCACGGATGCGCGAATTTTTATGCAACTAATAATGTTGCATGAAACGAGACAGCAGGCTTTCAGGCGTTCTCCACGTGCTGCTGCACATGGCCGAGATGGACGGGCCCATCACGTCCGAGTCGCTCGCGGTGGCGATGCACACCAACCCGGTCGTGGTGCGCCGGCTCATGGCGGGTCTGCGCCAGGCGGGGTTCGTGAGCTCGGCCAAGGGCCACGGCGGCGGCTGGGTGCTGTCGTGCTCGCTGGCTGCCGTGACGCTGGGGGACATCCACAACGCGGTTGGGGCGCCTGCGCTGCTCGCCATGGGCAATCGCACCGAGAGCCCCGGCTGCGTGGTCGAGCAGGCCGTGAATGCAGCGCTCGACGGCGCCTGCCAGGAGGCCGAGGCCTTGCTGATCAAGCGCTTCAACAGCATCACGCTGACCGATCTCTCGAAAGACTTTCATCGCCGCATGACGGGCGGCGGCTTCACTCAAAAGGACATTGAACATGCGCTATGACGCTCTTGTCGTGGGCGGCAGCTTTGCCGGCCTCTCCGCTGCAATGCAGCTCGCGCGCGCACGAAAGAACGTGTGCGTGGTCGATGCGGGCGCGCCGCGCAACCGCTTCGCCGCCGCGGCGCACGGCTTCTTCGGCCAGGACGGCGTGCCGCCGCTGAAGATGATTGCCGACGCGCGCGCCAAGCTGCTCGCGTATCCGAACGTCACCTTCATCGAGGGCAGCGTGGCGAGCGCTCATGCCGACGAGACCGGCGGGTTCACTGCATCGCTCGACGACAGCGACACCGGCAGGTGTCGGCCGGCAAGCTCATCCTGGCATTCGGCGTGCAGGAAGGTTTTCCCGACGGCATCGCCGGCATGCGCGAGCGCTGGGGCACCAGCGTGCTGCACTGCCCTTACTGCCACGGCTACGAATTCAGCGGCCGCAAGCTCGGCGTCCTGATCGAGGCCCCGCACCCGCCGGACCACGCGATGCTGATCGCCGAATGGGGCCAGGCCACGCTCTTCCTGAACGGCAACAACACGGTGGACGACGAGGCGCGCGCCAGGCTGCAGGCGCGCGGCGTGGCGATAGAACCAGCCCGCATCGTGGCGCTGGAAGGTCCGGGGCAGGACCTGTCCGGTGTACGCCTCGAAGGCGGCCGGATCGTGCCGATCGACGCGATGTTCATGGTGCCCCGCACGCGTCCCGGCAGTCCCATCGCCGAGCAGCTGGGATGCGCGTTCGACGAGGGCCCGGCCGGCCCGGTGATTCGCACCGACGCGATGAAGATGACCACCGTGCCCAGTGTGTTCGCCGCGGGCGACGCAGCCATGATGATGCACAACGCCACGCTGGCCTCGGCCGACGGCGTGATGGCGTGATGGCCGGCGTGTCGCTGCATCGCGCCATCGTGTTTGGCGCTTGACCCCACTTTTTTCTCGGGCTCGGGAAAAACGGGCTCGGAGCCCTTTATAATTCGACCGTTGAAATGCGGGAATAGCTCAGTTGGTAGAGCGCAACCTTGCCAAGGTTGAGGTCGAGAGTTCGAGACTCTTTTCCCGCTCCACATTTCATGCAAAAGGCCACCTCACCGGTGGCCTTTTCTTTTGGAGCGTTGGTTCAGCCTTTCGCGGGCAACACCGTCCCCCGGCTCTCGCCGAAGCCGATGCGCGCATGCCCCGGCTTCTCGCACCAGCCGCGCAGCAGCACCGCGTCGCCGTCCTCTAAAAACCCGCGCTGCTCGCCGTTGGACAACGCGACCGGGCTTTGCCCCGCGCGCGCCAGCTCGATGATCGCGCCGGCCTCGCTCGGGCCGGGCCCTGAGATCGTGCCGCTGCCGAACAGGTCGCCCGAGTTCAGCTTGCACCCGCCCATCGTGTGGTGCGCCACTATCTGCGCCACGCTCCAGTACTGGTGCTTGAAGCTCGTGCGCGACAGGCGCGAAGGACCGCTCTTGTCGCCGCGCGCCTTCTCGCTTTCGAGCCAGACCTCCAGGTTGATGTCGATCGCGCCGCTTTCGCGGTTCGCCTTGCTCTCCAGGTAGTCGAGCGGCTGGGGCTCGTCGGCCGGTCGCGTCCAGGCCTGGCGATAGGGCGCGAGCGCTTCCATCGTCACGATCCACGGCGAGATGGTGGTCGCGAAGTTCTTTGCGAGGAAGGGGCCGAGCGGCGCCATCTCCCAGAACTGGATGTCGCGCGCCGACCAGTCGTTGAGCAGGCAGATGCCGAAGATGTGTTCCTCCGCGCGTTCGAGCGGAATGGGTTCGCCGGCCGCATTGCCTTCGCCGATCCACACGCCGAGCTCGAGCTCGTAGTCGCGCCGTGCGCAGGGGTGGTACGTGGGCGCCTTCGCGCCCGGTGCCAGGGTCTGGCCCATCGGGCGATGAAAGCGTTGCCCGCTGATGCCGATGGTCGACACGCGCCCGTGGTACGCGGTCGGAATCCAGCGGAAGTTCGGCGTGACATCGCCCTCGGGGTTGAACAGGCGCGTGATGTTCAGCGCATGGTCGATCGATGTGTAGAAGTCGGTGTAGTCGCCGATGCGCGCGGGCACGGTGTATTCGACTTCGGTCTGCGACACGAGGCACTTGCGCAAGTCCGCCACGGTGGCTGCCGGCGCATCGCTCCGCAGCAACGCGAAGACCGCGTGGCGCAGCGCCTGCCATGCGGCCGCGCCGAGCGCGAAGAAGTCGTTCAACGCAGGCTGCGCGGCCGCCCGCGCCGCATCGAGCGCGAGCCCATCGACATGCTGGCCCGAAGCCAGCGCCGCCAGGTCGAGCACCTGGTCGCCGATGGCCACGCCGCCGCGAAACGGCTCGGGGCTGCCCACGCGGCGGAACACCGCATACGGCAGGTTCTGGATCGGAAAGTCGCTGCCCGCTGCATTGGCTGCTGCGAGCCAGCTCCTGGCGTCGATGTCGTGCGTGTGGTTGAGTGCAATCATTTGCCTGTTCTCCCGGGTTCAGACCGCAGCCATCAAGGCGTCGTCGAAAATCGCCACCGCACGCGTCCACCCCGCCGAGGCGCCGCGGATCTTGTGCGGAAAGCAGCTGATGAAGAAGCCCGTCGGCGGCAGCACTTCCAGGTTGTGCAGCTTCTCGATGTGGCAGTAGCCGATGTCGCGGCCGGCCTTGTGGCCTTCCCAGATCAGCGAGGCGTCCTGCGTCTCGCCGTATTTCTTCGCGGTGTGCACGAAGGGCGCGTCCCAGCTCCAGGCGTCGGTGCCCGTGAGGCGCACCCCGCGCTCCAGCAGATACATGGTCGCTTCGTAGCCCATGCCCGCGCCGGCCGAGACGTAGTCGTTGTTGCCATAGCGCGAGCCGGCGCGGGTGTTGACCACCACGATCTCCAGCGGGCTCAACGTATGGCCGATGCGCTTCAACTCGGCCTCGACGTCGCCGGCCGTGACCACGTAGCCGTCGGCGAAGCGGCGAAAGTCGAGCTTCACGCCCGGCTGGAAGCACCATTCGAGCGGCACGTCATGGATCGCAATGGCCGGCTTCTTCTCGCCCAGTGCCTTGTCCATGGTCGAGTGGAAGTGATAGGGCGCATCGAGGTGCGTGCCGTTGTGCGTGGAGAGCTGCACCAGCTCCACGGCCCAGCCTTCGCCATCGGGCAGGTCTTCGCGTTGAAGGCCGGGGAAGAAGGGCGCGATCTGCTCGTAGGTCTGATCGTGCGTGAAGTACTGGATCTTCGGCGCGAAGGCGGGCGGATCGGAGAGCACATCGTTTTCGAGAAAGATCGAGAGGTCGACAAACTTGCGTGGCATGGCGGGGCTCCTTGTGTGGGGATGAAGTTTTGGGAATCAGGGCTGCTGCCAGCGCAGCAGCCGTTTCTCGGCGAAGGCCAGCAGCGCGTTGCTCACGAAGCCGATGAGCCCGAGCAGCACGATGCCGGCGAAGAGGTCGCTGGCGCGGAAGGCGCGCGCGGCCAGGAGAATGGCCTGGTCCAGGCCGCTTTGCGAGGCGATCATTTCGCCCACCACCGCGACGATCAGCGCAATGGTCAGCGCGAGCCGCATGCTGGCCAGGATGTCGGGCATGGCGTTGGGCAGGCCCATCTTCCAGATGTACGCAGCACGCGACATCTGCAGGCAGCGCGCCACTTCCGCGAGGCGCGGCTCCACGGCCGCGAAGCCGTGCACCGTGGCCAGCAGCACCGGCCACATCGCGCCGAAGGCGACCACGAAGAGCACCATGCTGGGGTTCAATCCGAAGATCGAAATGGCGAGCGGCAGCAGTGCCGAGGCGGGCAGCGGACGGATGAACTCGAGCGTCGGCTGCACCCAGGCGCGCACCGCGGGCGACACGCCGATGGCCGCACCCAGCACCACGCCGAAGAGCGAGGCCAGCAACCAGCCCTGCACCATGCGGCCGACGGTGGCCTGCGTGAAGGCGAGCAGCTCGCCGTTGCCGGAATCGCCAGACAGGTTGAGCTCTTCGAGCAGGCTCGCGAAGGTGGCTTGCGGCGTCGGCAGGAACACGCGGCTGACCCAGCCCGCATTGCTGGCCGTCCACCAGAGCGCGATCAATACGCAGAGCACGGCCAGCGAGCCGAGCCAGTTCATGCCGGGGCGGTTGCTGTTCATGACAACGCCCCCATCCGCCGCGCGACGGCGCGCTGCAGAAACAGCATGCCCGCATTGACCGCGAAGCCCACCACGCTGATCCAGCCCAGCCAGGCCAGCATCAGCGCGGGATCGAAGCTCTGTTGCGCAATCATCATCGCGTAGCCCATGCCGTTCGGGTTGGCCGCGATCTCCACCGTCACGGCCACCACCAGCGCCACCGCCACACCAAGCCGCAGTGCGACGAACAGGCGCGGCACGATGGCCGGCAGCACGATCTTGAAGGCCCGCTCGCGCGCTGAGAGGCCCAGCACGCGGCTCACTTCGAGCAGCCGGGGCTCGATCTGCTGCACGGCCGACTGCACCAGCACCAGCAGCGGCCAGAAAGTGGCGAAGGCGACGATGCCGAGTTCCATGCGCACGCCGAAACCGAAGGTCAGCATCGCGAGCGGAATCAGCGCCACAGACGGGACAGGGCGCAACACCTCGATGGAGAGCGAGCCGAGCTGCGCCGCACGGCGCGAAAGCCCGAGCACCAGCCCCAACGCAATGCCGAGCACCGCGCCCAGCAGCAGGCCAAGCGCCGCAGTGCCGAGCGTGAAGCCGGTGGCCTGCCAGAGCGAGCCATCCATGGCCGCGCCGACGAAGGCCTTGGCTGCCGCGCTCGGCGGCGCGAGCGCATCGCTGCCGAGGGCCGCCGCGCGCCGCGCGTACCACTCGAAGGCACCGATCAGCACCGCGGGCAGTACCCAGGGACGCAGCCGATGGAGGAGGCGGCTTTCAGTCATGGCCTTGCTCGATGAAGGCGAACAGCTCACGCCGCAACTGCAGGTATTCCGGATGCTCCTTGGTCGTGAGCTGGTCGCGCGGGCGCGGAATCTTCACGTCGATCATTCGCGCCAGGCTGGGCCGGCCCGGACCGGGGTTGGCCTGCAGCGCGATCACGCGGTCGCCGAGGTAGATCGCTTCTTCGAGGTCGTGCGTGACGAACAGCACAGTGAGCCCGTCGTCGCACACCAGCCGCGCCACCTCGTCCTGCAGGCTCTGGCGTGTGAGCGCATCGAGCGCGCCGAAGGGCTCGTCCATCATCATGAGTTCGGGCTTCTGCGCGAGGCAGCGTGCGATCTGCGCGCGCTGTTGCATGCCGTCCGAGAGCTGCACCGGAAATTTCTGCGCATGCTTCGAAAGGCCGACCTTGCCGAGCACATCGGCAATGCGCGGTGCGCGCTCGGCCGCGGGCACACCGGCCGCTTCGAGCGCGAGGCTCACATTGCCTTCCACCGTGCGCCAGGGCAGCAGCGCGCGGCCGTAGTCCTGGAACACGAACGCGACCTCGCGCGAGGGCTCGGTCATCTTCACGCCGTTGCGCCGCACCTCGCCGGCGCTGGCCGTGACCAGTCCGCTGGCCGCGCGCAGCAGCGTGGTCTTGCCGCAGCCGCTCGGGCCCACGATGCAGACGAACTCGCCGCGCGCCACGTCGAACGAGGTGGGCGACAGGATCTCGCGCCCGCCCAGCCGGATGGTCACGCCGTCGAAGCGCAGGAAAGGGGTGGCTTGCATTGCGGAACTCGTCGGCGAACGCGCAACGCCCGCGGAAAGCGCGGCGCGCGCGGTGATCGGGGCGGGAGCGGTGATCATTTGGCGATCAGCTTCGCAACGTCGATGTTCGTCTTGAGCATGTCCTGCTCCTTCATCAGCCCGGTCCAGTAGCCGAGCTGCTTGTCGGTGACGACCGGGCCGGGCGGCGAGACCTGCACCTTGGCCAGCACCTCGGGCGGCAGCTTGATGTACTTGCCGATGGCCGCGCGCACCTTCGCGTCATTCTTCGGCTGCTGCATGAAGCCCGCGGATTCGACCAGCGCCTCGCGAAAAGCGCGTGCCGTCGCAGGATTTTTCTCGACCCACTCGCGCTTGGCCGCGTGCACGATGGTCTGGTTGTGCTCGGGCAGGAAGGTCGAGTAATAAGAGGCCACATAGCCCGCGCCGCTCTCGGTGATGCGGCTCATGAACGGGTCGGCCGACACCACCGCATCCACCGAGCCGCCGCGCAGCAGGTCGGCATGTTGAGGGAACGAGGCCTCGACGAAGTTGACCTTGCGGTAGTCCACGCCGCTGTCTTTCAGCCAGGCGCGGAAGGTCACATGCAGGAAGGCGCCGAGCCCCGGCACGCCGATCTTCTTGCCCACGCAGTCCTGCGGGCTCTTGATGCCCGAGCCCGCGCGCGCCACCAGGCCGAAGCCGGTCATCGTCTTCGAGGTGAGTCCGCCGCCGGCCACCAGCACCAGGTCGAGCCCGCCGTCCACCGCCTGCAGGAACACCGAGGGCGTGGGCCCGCCGATCTGCAACGAATCGGACTGCAGCGCCGCCGGGATCGTGGAGTTGAGCGGAATGAACTTGAGTTCGACGTCGAGGCCGCGCTTCTTGAAGTAGCCCTCTTCGGCCGCCACGAAGACCGAGGCGAAGTCGGTCACGGCCGTGTAGCCGAACACGATCTTCGGAGGGGACCGCTGCGCGCGCGCAGGCAGCATGGCAGTGGCCGATGCGGCAGCGAGCGCCGACAGCAGGGTGCGTCGTTTCATCATGGCTTTTGTCTCCTGGGGATGGTTTTGGGTGTGCGCGGGGTCTTGGGTCGCGGCAGCGCGGCGTGCAGGCCGCCGACGATGAAGTTCACCAGCATCGGCGCCACCACGGGGTCGGCGCGCTCGTTCTCGCCGCGCGAGAGCCGTTCGATGCGGCTGTCGTTCAGGTGGTGCAGCAGCGAGCCCAGTGCGAACTGGTAGCCCCACGCGACCTGTCCGCGCGTGGCGTGCGGCAGCGCGAGGTGCAGCGCGTCGATGTAGGCGGCGGCCAGCGGATCGAAATAGCCGCGCAGCACGCGGTCGGCTTCCTCGGTGGCGTGATAGAGCTCGCGCGCCACCAGCAGCGCGTAGTACTCGCCCTCGGCGCTGGCGCGCAGGGCCAGCACCGGGCCGGTGAAGGCCTCGATGATGCGCGGCAGCGTGTGCGGGTCCTCGGGGTCGTTCTCCACCGCCGCGAGGCGTGCGAGCCGCTCTTCGATGGTGTGGCTCCAGTGTTCGAAGATGGCGTGGAAGAGCTCGTGCTTCGGGCCGAAGTAATAGCCCACCAGCGCCAGCGGCACGCCGGCTTCCTCGGCGATCTGCCGGATCGTCACCGCGTGGTAGCCGTGCTGCGCGAAGAGCTTTTCAGCCGCCAGCAGGATCGCCTGCCGGCGGTCGGGGCGGCCGGCGTCGGCAGGGATGGCGGCGGCCCGGTGGGTGCTGCGCTTGACGGTCGGGGTGCGGGCGTTCATGGAGCGTATTGAACGTCTGTACAAAAATGTTGTACATACGTACAAACTCTGAGGTCAACCCCCAATTGAGCACGGTCGTTCGCAACGCTACGCTTGGGTGATGCCCGTTCCCAACATTCCTCAGATTCGCCTTTATCAAAACTGGCTGCGCGAGACACGCGGCCTCTCCTTCGACACCTACGACGCGCTGTGGCGCTGGTCCGTGACCGACCTCGATGCCTTCTGGTAAAGCATCTGGGACTACGCCGGCCTGCAGTCGCCGACGCCGCACACCGCGGTGCTGGCCGAAGCGCGCATGCCTGGCGCCCGCTGGTTCCCCGGTGCCCAGGTCAACTACACGCGCGAGGTGTTGCGCCACGCCGATGCGGCGCACGAGGCCGGCATGCCCGCCGTCGTGAGCGACAACGAACTCGGCGAGGTGCGCGAGATGTCGTGGCCCGAACTGCGCCGGTAGGTCGCCGCCGTGGCGCTCACGCTGAAGTCGCTCGGCGTGCAGCGCGGCGACCGCGTGGCGGCCTACATGCCCAACGTGCCGGAAACCATGGTCGCGTTTCTCGCGTGTTCGAGCATTGGCGCGATCTGGAGCGTGTGCGCCCCCGATATGGGCACGGCCGCGGTGGCCGATCGCTTCCGTCAGATCGAGCCCAAGGTGCTGATCGCCGTTGACGGCGTGCACTACGGCGGCAAGCCGCTCAACCGCAGTGCCGTTCTGCAGGAGCTGCGCGCCCAGTTGCCGAGCGTGAAGAAACTGCTGCTCGTGAAGACACCCTTCGCCGCGAGCCCCGTCGAACACGACGTCGACTGGGCGCAGGCCACCGCGCGCAACGACGCCGAAGTCGCCGCCTTCGAACCCGAATGGCTGCCCTTCGACCACCCGATCTGGATCGTCTATTCGAGCGGCACCACCGGCCTGCCCAAGCCCATCGTGCACGGGCAGGGCGGCATCCTGCTCACCATGCACGCCTGCGGCCTGCACAACGACGTAGGCGCGAGCTACGGCGCCAACAACTTCGGCGAGCGCAGCTCCACCGGCTGGGTGATGTGGAACTCGCAGCTCTCGGGCCTGGCCTTCGGCGCCACCATCTGCATCTACGACGGCAACCCGGCGGGCAGCAAGGAGAAGCCCGACTGGCGCGTGCTGTGGCGTTTCGTGGCGCGGCACAAGGTGACGTTCTTCGGCGCGGGCGCGGCCTACTTCACCAACTGCATGAAGGCCAGCATCGTCGCGAAAGAATGCGGCGATCTCGCGCGCGTGCGGGCGCTGGGCAGCACCGGCTCGCCGCTGCCCGACGAGGTGCAGCGCTGGGGCTCGAAGCAGATCCTCGACGCGGGCTCGAAGGAGGTCTGGTGGTGCAACATCTCCGGCGGCACGGATTTCTGCGGCGCCTTCGTCGGCGGCAACCGCGAGCTGCCCGAAGTGCCGGGCCAGATGCAGTGCCGCGAGCTCGGCCATGCGGTCGAGGCGTGGAACGAGCAGGGCCAGCCGGTCATCGGCGAAGTCGGCGAGCTGGTCTGCACCAAGGCCATTCCCTCGATGCCGCTCTACTTCTGGGGCGACGAGGGCAATGCGCGCTATGTATCGAGCTACTTCGACACGTACCCCGGTGTCTGGCGCCACGGCGACTGGATCAGGATAGGCGAGGACGGCGGCTGCATCATCTACGGCCGCAGCGACGCCACCATCAACCGCCTGGGCCTGCGCATGGGCACCAGCGAGATCTACAGCGCCGTCGAAGGCCTGCCCGAAGTGCTCGACTCGATGGTGGTCGATCTCGAATACCTGGGCCGCGACAGCTACATGCCGTTGTTCGTGGTGCTGCGCCCGGGCATTGCGCTCGACGACGCGATGCGCACCCGACTCAACAACGCGATCAAGACCTCGCTCTCGCCGCGCTTCGTGCCTAACGACATCTTCCAGGTGGCCGAGATTCCGCGCACGCTCTCGGGCAAGAAGCAGGAGCTGCCGATCAAGAAGCTGCTGCTGGGCCAGCTGATCGAAAAGGTGGTCAACCGTGAAGCCATGGCAAACCCCGGCAGCCTCGATTGGTATGTGGCTTTCGCCGCGCAGCGTGCCTCCGCATAATGATCCGGATGAAAAGACGCACCAGCCTCCTCCTGCTTTCCGCCGCTGCCGGCGCCTCGTTGCTGAGCGCCTGCGCATCGTCCTCTCCGGCACCGAAGCCCGCCACGCCCCCTGCTTCGTCGCTGCGCGTGAGCGGCACGGTGGCGTACCGCGAGCGCATCGCGCTCGACCCTTCGGGCGAGGTCGTCGTGCAGCTGCTCGACGTGTCGCGCATGGATGCGCCCTCGGTAACGCTCGCCGAACAGCGCATCAAGGCCAACGGCAAGCAACCGCCCTTCGCCTATGAGCTGACAGTCGATGCCGCGCGCATCGATCCGCGCATGCGCTATGCGGTGTCGGCGCGCATCCTGCGCGGCGAGCAGCTGCTGTTCATCAACGACACGCAGTATCCGGTGCTCACGCAGGGCGGCGGCACCACCGCCAACCTGGTGCTGGTGCGCGTCACCCCGTCGCCGCGCTGAAGCCCGCTAGGGCGTGCGCGGCTCGTACAGCACCAGGCGCGTCTGGCGGCCGCGCAGCTCCACCAGTTCTTCGATGCGGCGGGTCTGCAGCCGGCCCTTCAGGCCCTCGAAGGTGGCCTCCGACACCAGCGTCTGCGTGCCCAGCTGCTTGTTGATGCCCTCGATACGGCTCGCCACGTTGATGAC
>CAMATD010000030.1 GCA_945860785.1 Variovorax sp. YR752
AGCGCTATTCGAACCAGTGATTGGCCCACTGGTTGAGCGGATTCAGGCGCTTGACGAGCTCGCCGCCCGCCTCGGTGAGCCCATAGCCCGCATCGACCAGCTCGACGATGCCCGCCGCGCGCAGCTCCTTGAGCCGGTCGTTCAGCACCGAGGGCGACATGTCATCCGTGCTCACGCGCAGCGCCCTGAAGCTCTGGGGCTGGCCATCGCGCAGCTCCCACAGGATGCGCAGCGTGCCCTTGCGGCCCAGTTGCTCCAGCAGCCGCATGATGGGGCGCCGCGCCACGGCGGGCGCGGGCTGCGATGTCGATGCTTCTTCGTCTTCCATACCGTTCTTTCGGTGATCGATGCGGCGCACTCTTGCGCTACGCATTTCGTAGCGATAGACTGCGCCAAACGCTACGATTTCCGTAGCGATTTGCACCGCATTCTATGGAAGGACCCGCCCGTGGCAAACACCGCCCCGAAAAGCCTGGACCCGAACCGCGCCCCAAGGATTCTGCCGCTCGAGCCGCCCTACCCCGAGCCCGTCGGCGCGCTGCTGACCCGCATGACGCCGCCGCAGGCGCCCGAGATCCTCGCGCTCTTCAAGGTGATGGCCGTGAACCCCGCGCTCGCCGAACGCACGCTGGACCTCGGCCGCTACCTGCTGGGCCGCAAGGCGGCCATCGGCCTGCGCGAACGCGAGATCGTGATCATGCGGGTCTGCGCCCGCTGCGGCGCGGAGTACGAATGGGGCGTGCACTGGACCGGCTTTGCCGACGCCGCCGGCTTCAGCGAGACCGACCGGCGCGTGATGGCGGCGGCCGACGGCGACCTTGCGCTGCTCGCGCCGCGCGACGCTCTGCTGGTCTCGGTGGTCGATCAGCTGCACGACACCAGCGATGTGGACGATGCGCTCTGGCAGGCCCTCGGTGACCACTGGAGCCATGCGCAACTGGTCGAGCTGATGATGCTCGCGGGGTGGTACCACGCGGTGAGCTATGTGTGCAATGCGGCGCGCGTGCCGCTGGAGAAGTGGGCAGCGCGCTGGTAGGCCTCAGCCTCCGCTCTTCTCGCCCGAAGGTGCGCGCATCAACCGCAGCCCATTCGCCACTACCAGCAGGCTCGCACCCATGTCCGCGAACACCGCCATCCACATCGTCGCGCTGCCGAACACTGCGAGCACGAAGAAGATGCCCTTGATGCCGAGTACCAGCGTGATGTTCTGCCACAGCACCGAGTGCGCACGGCGCGAGAGGCGGATGGTTTCGGGAATGCGGCGCAGGTCGTCGTTCATGATGACCACGTCGGCCGCTTCCATGGCCGTGTCGGTGCCCGCGCCGCCCATCGCGAAGCCGATGTCGGTCTGTGCGAGTGCCGGTGCGTCGTTGATGCCGTCGCCGGTCATTGCGACCGCGCCGTAGCGCTCCTGCATGGCCTTGATGGCGCCGAGCTTCTCCTCGGGCAGCAGGTTGCCGCGCACGTCTTCGATGCCTGCGTGAGCGCCGATGGTCTTGGCCGTCGCGGCGTTGTCGCCAGTGAGCATCACGGGCACGACGCCGAGTGCGCGCAGTTCGGCCACCGCAGCCTGCGACGATTCCTTGATCGTGTCGGCCACGGCGAACAGCGCGAGCACGGCCTGGCTCGACGCGAGCAGGGTGACGGTGCGGCCCGCCTCCTCGTGGCGCTTGAGTTCGGCTTCGAGTGCCGGGGTGCACAGACCACGTTCTTCGATCAGGCGGTGGTTGCCGAGCACATAGGTTTGCCCCGCGAGCGCAGCCTGCACGCCGCGGCCCGGCAGCGCGGTGAAGTCGCCGACCTCTTCGCGGATGCCCTTCAAGCCCTCGGCGATGGCCTTCGACACCGGGTGGTCCGAGCGGCCGGCAATGCTCGCGGCAATCGCGAACACCGCAGCCTCGTTGCCCGACGCATCGAGCAGGCTGGACTCGACCAGCTTCGGCTTGCCTTCGGTGATGGTGCCCGTCTTGTCGAGCGCCACGGCCCTGAGCTTGCGCGCCTCTTCGAGGTAGGTGCCGCCCTTGATCAGGATGCCGCGCCGCGCGGCCGATGCCAGCGCGCTCACCACCGTGACGGGCGTCGAGATGACGAGCGCGCACGGGCACGCGATGACCAGCAGCACCAGCGCCTTGTAGATAGCCTGCAGCCAGGTCCAGTCCATGAACAGCGGCGTGAACAGCGCGATCGCCAGCGCCAGTACGAAGACCGCGGGCGTGTAGATGGCCGCGAACTTGTCGACGAAGCGCTGCGTGGGTGCGCGCGTGCCTTGCGCCTCCTCGACCGCATGGATGATGCGCGCGAGCGTGGTGTTGGCCGCCACCGCCGTGACGCGGAACTCCAGCGCGGCGGTCTGGTTGATGGTGCCCGCGAAGACGGGGTCGCCCACGGTCTTGTCGACCGGAATGCTCTCGCCGGTGACCGGTGCCTGGTCGATGGCGCTGAGGCCCTCGGTCACCACGCCGTCGAGCGGCACGCGCTCGCCGGGGCGGATACGGGCGATGGCGCCGAGCGCCACCGTGTCGGCCATCACGGTCTGCCAGCTGCCGTCGGCCTGCTTCACCTCGGTCTGTTCGGGCGCGAGCGCCAGCAGGCTTTGAATGGCATTGCGGGCGCGGTCGACGGCACGCGCCTCGATCAACTCGGCAATCGCGTAGAGCGCCATCACCATCGCAGCCTCGGGCCATTGGCCGATGATGAAAGCGCCCGTGACAGCCACGGCCATCAGGGCGTTGATGTTGAGGCGGCCGCGCAGCAGTGCGCCGAAGCCCTTCTTGTAGGTGTCGAGGCCAGCCAGCCCGATGGCCGCGAGCTCGAGCACCATCTCTGCGGCCATGAAGCCCTTGCCTTCGAGTGCGAGGAAAGAGATCGACTCCGCCGCGACGGCCAGCACCAGCGCGGCGATCAGGCGCACGAGGCCCGTGCTCATCCCCGCGATGCGCGCGGGGGCAACCTGGGCACCTGCGGCCTGGCCCGTCGCGTCGCCGAGAGCTTCGGGCTTGAAGCCGGCCTTGCGGATGGCGTCGAGCGCACCGGGCAGTGCGCCCTCCTCGGTCGTGATCGCCATCGTGCGTTCACCGAGACGAAAGCGCAGGCCCTTGACGCCGGCGACCGGTTCGAGCGCGCGGCGAATCTCGGACTCTTCCACAGTGCAATCCATCGTGGGAATACGGAAGAGCAAGGCGCCCTTCGGGATGTCGGCCGTATCGACGGCGGGCGACGAGCCGCAAACAGGGCTGCCGCAGCAGGCCGTTTCGACATGCGCATGGTCGTGTCCGTGCGAATGGTCGTGACCGTGGTCATGGTCGTGCGGATGAGGGTGTGGCACCACCGGGTTCAGAGCGTTCTGGTTCGTCATGAAAAGAATTGGAAACCCTGAAGCAGGTGTAGAGTCAAACGCCGAATTTCCACTTCTGGATTTGCCGCATCATGAAAATCGGTGAACTGGCCAAGGTCGCGAATACCCCGGTGAAACCATCCGCTACTACGAGCGCGAGCAACTGCTGCCCGAGCCCGCCCGCACCGACGGCAACTACCGCATCTACGACGACGAGCATGCCCAGCGCCTGGGCTTCATCCGGCGCTGCCGTTCGCTGGACATGACGCTCGACGAAATCCGCAGCCTGTTGAAATTCCGCGATGCGCCGCAGGACGATTGCGGTCAGGTCAACCAGCTGCTGGACGACCACATCGGCCACGTGGCCGCGCGCATCTCGGAGTTGAAGACGCTCGAGAAGCAGTTGAAGGCGCTGCGTCTGCAGTGCTGCGGGCCCGAATCGGCGAACGCCTGCGGCATCCTGCAGGAGCTGGACACCGCCGCGCTCGCGCCCGAGACCTTCGGGCAGCATGCGGGGCATGTGCATGGGTCGTTGCACAGCGCGTCTGCGACGTTCTTGAAGTGAGGGGTGGTTCACGGTCGTTGATCGTTCCGCACAATGCGGCTCTTGGCCAACAAGGTTCGGGTTCGGGATGGCTGCTTGGGGCCCGTTGCAGAAGTTCAGGCCGCTCCGAAGCGGACTCTTATGTACCAACGAAGGTTCTCGGGGTCAGTATCCGAACAGGCTGCGCTATAGCCGCGGCGCAAGTGTCTCGTACTCAGTCAAGAACGCCTGCACGAACGACTTTTAGCCCTTCGCTCTAGCTTTATATGCTTTGCGGGCAGCTAGGGTTTCGTTCACCGTTGCTTGCAGCTTCTCCGGGAACGGCGGCAATTCGTCAGAATTGAAGCCCAGTTCGAGCCTTAGCCGCAACTGCACAAGCATGTCTTCCACAGTTGCGTCGTGCCGCATCCTCCAGAGGTAGCCAACACGATAACGCCAGGTCTGCATGATGTGCTCGCGAAGCGCACTGCGAAGCGACCTGAATGCCTTCAAGTAAACCTGTTCGTTGTCCGCAGCCCTCAAGGCAAGGCCAGAAGCAAGCATTTCCAGCTCGGCCACCATTGCCTTTCCAATGATCTTCTCAGCCACATCGAGCCCTTCACCGACCTTGCCTTCCTTCGCGACCAGTCGCTGCGTTTCCCGCGCAGTCGCTGTTCGATGCTCGTCCATCTTGATCAGATCGTGATGCGCCATTTGCGCTAGTTCGATGTCGTCGAACGCTGGTGGGTGAGCACCGCTTTCGAACAGGAAAGCAACCTCCTTGTAGTCGAATTCGTAGTCGCCATAACGCATGAAATTTGGGCGTACGAGTGTCCAAATAGGTTCGTCGCCGGTCAGTGTGATGCGCCTGCAGTCCTCCGCGAAGCCAAGGCGGAACAGGGTAAAGTCGTTGAACTGGTTCTTCAGCGTAAGGAGTGCCAGATTGCCAGCAGCAAGGCGTTCGTTGAAGCGGCGGTTGGCGTCGTACATGCGTGCCAACCCAAAGGCCAAAAACGCGCCCACGAACGGACCGATGACGTAAGTCCACGGCGATGTTGTCATCCTCACTCCAACGTAACTTTTATGAATTCTAGGACTCGCTAGACAGAGTCAGTTCCTGGGCGCTGCATCGCCAGCCAGCCGTGAGCTATTACAAGGAAGACGGCTCACGAGGTACGCCAGTCGCAGCTCCAGTCAGGCGCCAAGGTCGGCTTGGTTCAAGCTCCGTTCTTGAGTCGAAACATTAGGCCGACAGCAGACGGTTTGAAGCAGAAGTAACGGGCCGTTTTATGACTGACCGCTAGTGGCCGAACTCAGTCCAAGAAGTGGGCCCGCTTGATCAGAGCCTATGCGCTGAACTCGACATACGTGTGATCCTCTTCTGCAAGCTCCTCATCAATGATGGCTCGGATGACCTCCCAGTCACCACCGGCCAAGCCGGCCCCAATCCTTGGGTAGCCGATGCGTTTTCCCGTGAAGCGTGATTTCACTGCTCTCATCACCTTTCGGATCGCTTCGTAGTCCGCTTTGACGCCAGCACCTCGCCAGTGAAACTGAGTGTATGCATTCACCACATGGAAGGAGTGCGGGCCGCGGACGATCTCTACCTCGGAGAATGTTCCGAGCTTCTGCTCATCTCCCTTCGTTGTACGGCAGTCTGCTGCATAGGCTTCCGGGAAGCGCTGCTTGATTGAAAGGGCAATGCCCTTGCCCATCTGACACTGACAATTGCATCCATGAATGATGACGTCGAGTTCGCCATTCAGAGCGAGTTGGAGCAGGTCACCGGTGACAGTTTTCATGAGGAGAGGACTCGTGTCTGAAGATTTTCGGAATGCAGGCCGACAACGAAGTGCGGCAAGGAATGTCCACTGCTGGCCGACTGTAGCCGGACGCGCTACTGCCTAGAAAGGGCGGCTGACTGGTTATTCTTCGTTGCTGCCATCGACGTCGGCACCGCCGAAACTGGACATGCGATTTAGCTGCCAGCAAAGACCTTCGCCCGAAGCTCTTGCCGGACTTCCTCGGGGGAAAATGCCTGAGAAAGAATTCCGTTCGGAAGTACCGCACCGTCACTCCTGGCGTCGAGTATTCGCTGCACCGTCTCGACCGGAAGGGTGCTGGCGACAAGAGCAGACGAGACGCTGGTTATCTCAGTTCGCCGGGCCAGAAACCGTTTCAGTTGCTCAAAGGTCAGCCCAATTTCGTGGGCAGCCGCGATCTCAGCCGCAACATGCGCCGGGAAGTTGCCCACCTCGCCAGTGATGAAGCGGTGAAATTCTGCGTAGTACTCGGCAAGATTCAACGGCGGCTCCTGTCGTTTTCGAGACTATCGGATGCCCGGTATTGACCACGACGCATCCTGCCGCGCGAAGATTGACGCCGTGACGTTCCGACCTGTTTATTGCTGGCTGTCCACAACGTAGGCCTCTTCCAAGTCTCGGCGCAACATCAGAGTCTGCGAGGACGTTGAAGCTGACGAGCAAGCAATGAATTGCGATCGCAACGCTGTCGCATATCTACCCGCTGACAGAGGCTGGCCACCCGCGGATGATGCGAACGCAATCAAGTCGCCTCGTCGCAACTCTGCGGTCACCTCAAACTGCCTCGAGTTGACATGGATGGCGTTGGCGATGCGATATGCCAGCTTGCCCAAGGACCAATTCGGATGCTGATGCATGGACACGTGCCATTCACTCACCCTGACAGGTTCACCAAAGTAGAAGTACCACACGGCTAGCAGTGCGTCATCAAGCTCGCCAAACGCGACGCGGAAGTCGTCCTTGCCAGGGCCAGGAGCGTAGTCCCAGCAACTAAAGAGAAAGCCTTCGAAGCCCTCTTCCAAAATCGAATGACGCTTGCCCTCGACGTGGAGCGAGAACCGATCCGGTGACATCTCCGTAACGGCGACACCGCGTTCGGAGAGGTATTTCATTGAAGACGACAAAGACATCGGTTTCTCACATTTGCCCTATGGCCGGCAATAGGCTCTACGACACCACTTTGGTGCAAAGCCCGCGAACACCTGTGCTCTATTGTTGCTGCACTGAACGCGCCGAAAGCAGCCCGTCGTGAAGGACCGAAATTGGCCGACTGTAGCCGGTCGCGGCACCATCGCGAAGGGGCCCGAAGCCGACTTAGGCTCTACCTTCAAGCGGCCCCTCACTTCGTGGCTTCGGCGGCAGCAGCCATGGGACTGCGAGCACACCAACACAAACCTAAGCGCGGCGATGGTGGATTGCTTCAAAGCGACCTCGCCAGAAGCGAGCTTCACCCAACGCTCCGTTTGCCCCGAATCCAAGTCGACTGTTGCATCCGTTCGATGCGGTCCCCCTGGTAGCAGTTGAAAGTTGGGCGGTGCTTGCTCAGAGGTGCGCCATCTCCCTCTTGCGATCACAACGCGGCGGCCCGCTGCCTCTCGAGAGGCGGAACAAGTTGCTGTACGCTTTGCTGCTTCCAGGAGAACCAATGACCGACAACAAAGTCCCCGTCGCATCCGACACTGACCAACAAGGTAGGACGGGGGTTCATCTCGTCGGCTTGAAAGTTCATCAGGATCTGAAGTGGATCTTCAGAGAGAAGCCCACAAGCGACATCGGCATTGACGGCGAAGTTGAACTCAGGTCAGAGAAAGGCGAGAGCCATGGTCGTTTGATTGCTGTCCAGATTAAGTGCGGCCCCTCGTACCTGAAGGAGCAAGACGAGACGTCTATCACCTATCGCGGCGACTACAAGCATCTTCGATATTGGGCCGACTACGCCACTCCTGTAATTGTGATTCTTTGCGATCCGAGCACAAACGTTTGCTGGTGGGAGGCCGTTGATCTGCAGAAAGTCTCCTTTCACGAGAAGGGATGGAGCCTATCGATTCCCAAAACGCAGACCTTGGGCATGTCGGCGAACACTGCACTGCAAAAGGTGGCGGCGGGGCTGCAAAAAAATGATCTCATTGAGCTCACTCTCCGCGATTGGATCGGCTGGAGGTACGAGCATCGGATGCGCTTGGTGTCGATCTTCGCCAGTCCGCGAGACTACTGGTGATTCGCCAACCTTGGCCAAGTAGAGAACGAGTTCTTCATGATTGACTATGTCCTGGCGGGGGTGGACGGTTTCAGCACGCAAGACGTGGAGCAGTTCATAAAGGCAGCGCAGGAGAATTACTCCACCTTTGAGTACGGGAACGTGCTTCTCGGGTTTGTGAGTGAATCGCGACACCATTTGGCAACCCTGCCGGACCCTCCTGCAATCTCTGGCTTGCGTATCGAGTACGTTCCCTTGCTCCTCCAACTCAATGAGAGCCCGCCGTTGAACGAGCTTGGTTCTGGCGGAGAGTTGATCTTCTTCTATGAGCAAGGCGACACGCTTGGAAGCTGGGCCAATAGAGTTGCACCGATCAGAAAGGTCACCGATTCACGAGTTGCCCCCGATATCGAAGCAGCCGATTAATTTCAGCGCGTTTCCAGCGAGACGAATGAGCCTTGCTCGCGCCAACCGTCAGAAAAATCCTGTTGTCGCCCATCCGGTTGCTTCTGTCCACTGTGCTCAATCGGCGGTCTGTTCGGCGTCGGCTCGACGAATCCATAGCGCGCCGGAGCGCTCACGCCAAGCCGATCAACCCCAAGACAGGTCAGCCAGTTCGAGCAAACTTTCGTCGAGCGCCACGAGGTCCTTAAGCAGGAGCAACATCGCTTCATTCATGTTGAACGCGTCTCCTGTGAGTATTTGCCAAGACTCACTCTCAGCGTCGTGCGACACCAAGAGAATAGGCTTGGCCCCTCCATGATTGACTTCACGGCGAAGCACGCAACGTTTGGCGCTTCCTCGAAGGGCCATATATCGTCAGGATTTGGCATATTTACTTTTCGGTGAGATGGTCGACAACTGACTCTATAGAGAGGCGACTTTGAACGTCGGCTTGTGGCCGACTGTAGCCGGACAGGTTGTCGGCTCAAAGGGCCCAAAGCGGTAGTAGATATTGTCCCCAAGCAGGCATCCAAATGCACTTTGTGTTCGATATGAATGTCTGGCAGCGACTGCTACTTGCTTGGCGGTCGCTTTCGCGCGACCCGCACGGCTTCCTATGCGTCATGCATGGACCACCAACGTGGTGAGAGGGCCTGTTGTCAGGTGTCCGGCTAGCGCCGAAAAACTGCTGACATAGACGTCCCAGAGGTACTGCCTTCCCTTTGGCTGCCTCCGTGGAGGCTTAAATCGGAATTCAAGCACGAGATCCGGGCGAGGCTCGGCAACACGTTCGGCTCCTCGAACAAGGGTAACGCCGCCACCTTCGATCAGCTCGCCGATATCCGTCGTTAAATCCGAACTTGTAAGGTCAATGAGCCTTATTTGCGGCCCTCTCCCAATCTCTAATTTCTGAACAGCGAAACCTGTCTGCGGAAGGTGTCCGAAAGAACCGAACATCGCTTTCAAAAGCGTTGCGTCGTCACCTATCGAAGTCATGTAGATCAAGCAGGGTGGAAGCGTTGGAGCGGGAAACGTACTTGAAAACTCTGAAGGTGGCTGACCAGCTCTTACCTGCATGAAGTCGGTGAGCACATCCCAAACAAATCGGAGATCAACTTCGTCTTTCAGATCGAGCATCAGATGCCCGCTTCCCAGTCCTGCAACCGGGTGCTTCCACTTTGGGAGCCCCTCATAAGCGTCGATGTGTTCCATTGGGAAGTTGAAGCAAAAAGTAGAGGACGGTGAAAACCGTTCGCGTGAAACTCGATGAGGGCTCAATCCCGCCACAGCGGCAAATGTCGGCTTGTGGCCGATAGTACGTGTCCGCAGCCAAGCAGCAAGAGGCCCACAGCCAGTCTGAAGCCACCCGACGCGCCCAGATCACGCGAGTAGCACCCGCAAGCAAGCAGGCACCTTCCAGCCTCACGCCTTCGACAGCCGCCGCCGCGCCTTGACCGCCGAAGCCAGTCCCTCGAGCACCGGCACCGTCTGGGCAAAGCCGATGCAGGCATCGGTGATCGAGACACCGTGCTTGAGGGCGACGTCAGGCTTCAGGTCCTGCCGCCCTTCCTCGAGATGACTCTCGATCATGAGGCCCGTGATGCGCCGCTCGCCGGCCGCGATCTGCGCCGCCACGTCTTCGGCGACCACGATCTGTCGCTGATGCTGCTTGCTGCTGTTGCCATGCGAGACGTCGATCATGACCTGGGGCCGCAGGCCGTTCGCCAGCAGCGCCTCGCAGCTGGACGCAACGTCCGCAGCAGAATAGTTGGGGGCCTTGCCGCCGCGCAGGATCACGTGACAGTCGTCGTTGCCGCGCGTCTCGAAGATCGCCGCCATGCCCATCTTGGTCATGCCCATGAAGGCATGCGGCGCGCGGGCCGCCAGGATGGCGTCGGCCGCGCCCTTGACGCTGCCGTCCGTGCCGTTCTTGAAGCCGACCGGCAGCTCAGGCCCGACGCCAGCTGCCGATGGCTCTGGCTCTCGGTGGTGCGGGCGCCGATGGCACCCCAGGCGATCAGGTCGGCAATGAACTGCGGGCTCAACAGGTCGAGGAACTCGGTGCCGGTCGGCAGC
Source organism: Variovorax sp. YR752 (assembly GCA_945860785.1). Classification (GTDB taxonomy): domain Bacteria; phylum Pseudomonadota; class Gammaproteobacteria; order Burkholderiales; family Burkholderiaceae_C; genus Variovorax. Next base: position 10,398 of record CAMATD010000030.1, read on the forward strand.
CCCAGGGTGGTCAGCTCGAGCAGCAGGCGCCGCGCGCGCTCCAGACCTTCGTTGATCGCGAAACTGCCGTCCAGGTGCGGGTCGTTGATGTAGCCCTTCCAGCCCACGGTGGTGCGCGGCTTTTCGAAATAGGCACGCATCACGATCAACAGGTCGTCCTGCAGAGAGTCGGCGACCGTCTTCAAACGCTGTGCGTATTCGATGGCCTGGTCGTGGTCATGGATGGAGCACGGGCCGACCACGACGACCAGCCGGTCGTCGCGATCGTGCAGCACGTCGGCGATCGCCGCGCGGCTGCCTTCGACCAGCGCCAGCGTGTTGTCGCGCACGGGCACGCGTTCCTGCAGCAGCGCAGGGGTGATGAGCGGACGAACGGCGCCGATGCGCACGTCGTCGATCCGGGTGGTGTCGAGCGTGCTGTCGCGGGAGCCGATTTCGGCGTCGTGGAGGGGGTCGTCGAGGCGGGGCATGGTCGTGGCTGTGATTTCGAGCTGAACTACTTCGATTGTCCTCTCGAAGGCGCCCACAGCCGATTCGCCTTGCAACGCGGCCGGGCGGCTTTCGGCGGCTACGTCATTCGGCAGGCAAAATGCGCAGGGCAGCGGTCGGATGTCCGCTCGATGAAGGAGTCAGATGTCACTACTTGGCTCGTTGGCTTGACCTGCGCCAGGAGGCAGCCCTTCATATTGAGGCAGTGAGTCAGTGATCTCAAACCACGGCGCCTTGGACCCGACGTAGACATGGCAGACAGGTCTGACTTGCGGATCGTCGTCGAGGACGCCGAGCGCAAGCCCGTAGACAGATGGCTTGGCATCGAGCTTGCTGATGAGGTTGGAGCCACATACCGAGCAGAACCCGCGGTAGTCGCCCGGCGATGACTCGTAATACCGGACCAGCTCTTCACCCCTGAGCCAACGAAATGCCTTCGCCAGGACTTTGCCTCGCGCGCGGAAGGCCGTGCCGTGCGCCTTCCGGCACATCGAGCAATGCAATACAGCGGGTCTTTGATCGCACCGTCGATCTCGAACGCCACGCCCTGGCAGAGACAGCTTCCTCTCAGCACCAATCAGCCTCCTTTCGGCAGATAAGCCTTGTTTTCCTACTGGCTGGCAACGTGGACGCGATAGCGTAGCGAATGAGGGACGGCTTCTGGCCGAGGCTGTGTGAAAACTCAATGAGGTCGACATCACTCCGAAGGTCGATCTCTCAGATGGGCCCAGGTTGCGTTTTTTCAGATGTGCCAAGGGGTCAAGGCCCCCCTGAAAACGTGACTCAATGGAGTTTTCACACAGCCTCGGCCGGTGCCAGACGTCAGGGGCGTCTCTCGAAAGCATCGATCATGGAATACAGCCGGTGCAGTTCAGCTTGCCTGTCAGGCTGACCTTCAAGTAAATCGATTTCATGCCGAACTCGATAGAACTCTGCTTCGCTGCGGATTTTTCCGCGATCAAGCACTTTGGCAAGTCGTCGTTCCTCATTTGCCATGAACTCATGGATATGCATGCTCGGTCGCCGCGAACCAAGCTTTTGCTACAGCGGGCCGCCATTCTTTCGGAAAGTCCGGTAGCGAATTCAGCATCTCTCGCCAACCTTGTTCCAATCCCGCAGCCACCTGCGAGGGGGTCGGCTTGGGAGTTCCTTCGCGGGCTGCGGCGACGAAGCCCCGCACTCCGCGCACATACTTGGTAGATCGCCTCTGGGGTCTTGCCCGGAATCTCTTTTAGAGCAAGACCGAACAGCTCATAGGTGGAACAAAGTTTCTCTACTTTTGACATGGTGTGAACGTCCGCTACCGCCGCCGAAAGCCGAAGTGTCCCCAACATCGATGGCGCAGACAACAGCAGCCTGCCCACGTGCGCAGGACACCGGGTGCTCCCCGCAGCGAAATAAAGGAGGAGGCGAAGCCGGGGGACATTCGCGGAGGGGAGCACCCGGTGTCCTGTGCACGCACCCCGAACGCAAGCCCCCGAAAGCAATCCCCGCTACTTCCCCACAAGCTGAGTGAGCTTCTCCGCCTCGAAGCTCGCATCACGCGCCGCATCCCCAAGCACGCAGTCCTTGGTGCCAGGATGCGCAGACAGCTTCTCGATCGCCTGCCAAAGCAGCGCAATCTGGTGCTCCTGCCCCGAGGCATTGGCGATCAGTCCGCGCAGGGCCTGGCTCAGCGGATCGTCGTTCTGCGTCACGCCATAAGCCGAGAACCCCATGCGCGAAGCAGTTTCCTCACGCCGCGCCGCCGACTCGGCCTCGATGATGCGCGCCGGGTTGCCCACAGCCGTGGCGCCCGCAGGCACCGGCTTGGTCACCACCGCATTCGAGCCCACCTTGGCCCCATCGCCCACCACGAAGCCGCCCAGCACCTTCGCGCCCGCGCCCACCACCACGTTGCGCCCCAACGTCGGATGCCGCTTGGCACCCTTGTAGAGCGAGGTGCCGCCCAGCGTCACGCCCTGGTAGATAGTGCAGCCGTCGCCGATCTCGGCGGTTTCGCCCACCACCACGCTCATGGCATGGTCGAAGAACACCTGCTCGCCGATCTTCGCCGCAGGGTGGATCTCGATACCGGTCAGCCAGCGCGACCAGTGCGCAATGAAGCGGGCCGGCCACTTGAAGCCATGCGTCCAACAGCTGTGCGCCCAGCGATGCAGCACCACGGCATGGAAGCCGGGGTAGACCGTGATCACTTCCCAGGCGCTGCGGGCGGCCGGGTCGCGTTCGAGGATGCACCGGATGTCGGCGCGCAGTCGAGAGAACATCGCTGCCTTTTTTGTCGTTATATCGATAGGGGCCGGGCAGTCTAAAGCCGGGGGTCTTCGCGTACGAACGATGGGGTTTTAGCTGTTTCGGGGGCCGCGGGCTGCGTCGGTCATGGCCTTGGCGATGCCGCGCAGGATGTGGATCTCCTCCGGCGTGGGCTGGACGCGGTTGAACAGCTGCTGCAGCCGCGGCATCAGCTTCTTGGGCGCGGCCGGGTCCAGAAAACCGATGTCCACCAGCGAACGCTCCCAGTGGTCGAGCATGCCCGCCACCGCCTTGGCATCGGCCGCCTCCACGGGCGCCGTGGCATCGCGCACCTCGTAGCCGCCCAGCGCCAGGCGCCATTCGTAGGCCACCACCTGGATGGCCGCGCCCAGGTTCAGCGAGCCGAATTTCGGGTCGGTCGGGATGCTCAGGGCCACGTTGCAGCGGTAGACGTCCTCGTTGCGCATGCCGAAACGCTCGGAGCCGAACAGGAAGGCGACGTGCTGCTGGTCGCCCTGCTTCACCAGCGGCTCCAGGTGCTCCCGGGGCGTGCGGGTGGGCGGGCCGAAGTCGCGCGGGATCATCGCGGTAGCGCACAGGTGGGTCACGCCGTCGAGGGCTTCGTCCAGCGTTTCGACGATGCGGGCGTTGGTGAGCACGTCCAGGGCGCCGCTCGCGCGCTGGATGGTTTCCTCGCGCCGCAGCACGTTGGCCCAGCGCGGCGCCACCAGCACGAGGTCGTCGAAACCCATGGTTTTCATGGCGCGGGCGGCGGCGCCCACATTGCCGGCGTGGCTGGTCTGGATCAGGATGAAACGGGTGCGCATGGCGGGTTTGGAGACACTAACGGGCGGAGCCGGTAAAATGCCCGATTCTCGCCGCCCGCATCGCCGGGTCGCCTCCGGGGGACCAACCCCACCGTTCTTCTCACAATCCAGAATGTCGTCCCCCAACCTGCATCCCATGCTCAATGTGGCCGTCAAGGCCGCACGCGCCGCCGGCGCCATCATCAATCGCGCCGCCCTCGACGTCGAGGCCGTGCGCATCTCGCAAAAGCAGGTCAACGACTTCGTCACCGAAGTCGATCACGCCAGCGAGCAAGTCATCATCGAAACGCTGCTTGGCGCATACCCGGGGCACGGCATCCTGGCCGAAGAATCGGGCACCGAACACGGCGCCAAAGACTCCGACTACGTCTGGATCATCGATCCGCTCGACGGCACCACCAATTTCATCCACGGCTTCCCAGTCTACTGCGTGTCCATCGCGCTGTCGGTGCGCGGCAAGATCGAGCAGGCGGTCATCTACGACCCGAGCCGCAACGACCTGTTCACGGCCACCAAGGGCCGCGGCGCCTACATGAACGACCGGCGCATCCGCGTTTCCAAGCGCACCAGGCTCAGCGAGTGCCTGATCTCCACGGGCTTTCCGTTCCGCACCGGCGACAACTTCAAGCAGTACCTAGCCATCATGGCGGACATGATGCCCCGCATGGCGGGCCTGCGCCGCCCCGGCGCGGCAGCGCTGGACCTGGCCTACGTGGCGGCCGGCTTCACCGACGGCTTCTTCGAAACCGGCCTCAACCCCTGGGACGTGGCCGCGGGTTCGCTGCTGGTCACCGAGGCCGGCGGCCTGGTCGGCAACTTCACGGGCGAGCCCGACTTCCTCGAGCAGCGCGAATGCCTGGCCGGTGCGCCGCGCATCTACGGCCAGATCGTGCCGCTGCTCGCCAAGTACTCGAAGTTCGCCAACGTGGACGACAAGCTGCGCGCCAGCGACCGCGTGCGCGCCGTGTCCGCCTCGACCAAGCCGAATGCCGACGCCTCGGTCGACCTCTACGCTCGCAGCACCGTCGCCGAGTTCGTCGACGAGCCGGGTGAAGGCGAAGCGCCCGCCGTTGCCGCCGCGCCTGCTGCGCCGCGCAAGCTCACGCGCATCCGCCGCGAGGGCGACGCTTCCGCCAAGTGATGCTGGGGCCCCGCGCCGCCGTCCGGGTCCGTGCCGCGCTGCGCATTGCGCTGAGCCATTACGTCGCGAGCGGCCTGACGGTCGCGCTCGGCCTGCTGTTCATCTCGGGCGGCGTGCACCTGTGGCTGGGCACCATCGCCGCCTCGGCCGCGGCCACCGGCGTGATCGTCACCGCGCCGCCCGATCTGCCCGGCCCGCGCCGCGGCAAGTTCTTCCAGATGCTGCCGGCACCGCTGATCGGCCTGCCGCTCTTCTTCTTCGTGCAGATGCTGCACACCGCGCCGATCCGCCTCGGGCTGCTGCTGGTGCCCGCCACCTTCATGGCCTTCCTGGCGATGGCCTGGGGCAAGCGCGGCATTCCCATCGCGATCGCGGTGATGTTCTCGATGGTCTTCTCGATGGCCACGCCCACGCCTAGCGGCATGGCCGAAGCCGTCGAGCGCACCTGGCACTTCGGGCTGGGCGCGGGCCTCTACGTGATCTGGGCCACGCTCGCCAACCTGGCGCTCAACGGGCGCTTTCGCACCCAGTCGGTGGCCGACGTGCTGTATTCGCTGGCCGCGCTGATGCGCACCAGGCCGGCCAGTTCACGCCCCAGGACGAAACCCGCGACATCCGCGACACCCCCGCCCCCGTGCTGGGCCAGCTGCTGCGTGAACAGGCCGCGCTGGCCGACCAGCTGCAGGCCACGCGCGACATCGTGCTCGAATCGCCCCGCACGCCGCGCCGGCAGCGGCTCGCCGCCATGCTGGTGATCGTGCTCGAAATGCGCGACTAGCTGCTCGCAAGCGAACTCGACCTCGACGCGCTCCGGGCCCACCCCGCCCATGCCGATGCGCTCATCGACATGCGCCGCGTGCTCGAGGAGCTTTCCGACGAAACCGTGGAACTGGCCGATGCGCTGATGATGGGCCGCCACCCCGCCGCGGTGGCCGACCGGCGCCCGCGGCTCGCGGCCATCCACGTGTCCGCGGACGACGGCCACCATGGCCACCTCGGCCTCACCGCCGCGATGCTGGCGCGCGGCCTTGCCAGCCGCATCGACCGCATCAACGACGAGGTGCTGCGCCTCTCGGCCATGGCGCGCGGCGATGCCGAGCCCAACCTCGCCGTGGTGCGCGCCAACTGGCAGCTCTTCGTGAGCCCGACCGACTGGTCGTGGCGCCCCTTCTTCACGCTGTGGCGCTGGGACCAGCCGCCGCTGCGCCACGCCATCCGCGCCGCGCTGGCCATTGCTGCCGGCTATGCCATTGCGGTGTCGATGCCCTGGGGCTCGCACGACTACTGGATCCTGCTGACCATCGTGGTGGTGCTGCGCGGCAGCCTCTCGCAGACGCTGGAGCGGCGCAATGCCCGGGTCGCCGGCACGCTGCTGGGCTGCGTGCTGGCGGTGGGCCTGCTCTCGGCACACCCCTCGGCGCTGAGGCTGCTGCTGATCGTGACGGTATCGCAGGCCATTGCGCACAGCTTTGCGGTGCGGCGCTACCTGATCACCGCGGTGGCGGCCACCGTGCTCGGCCTCGTGCAGGCCCACATGCTCAACACCGGCACCGCGCCCATCTTCGCGCTGTTCGAGCGCATCGCCGACACGCTGATCGGCGCCGCGCTGGCCTGGGGCTTCTGCTACGTGCTGCCTTCGTGGGAGCGCACGCAGATCCCGGCACTGGTGGCGCGCGTGCTCACCGCGCAGGCGCGGCACGCGCGGCTCGCGCTCGGCCTGGGCCAGCTGCAGGCCGTCGACACCAGCCCCGAGCTCGAGTGGCGGCTCGCGCGCCACGAGGCCTTCGACAGCCTCTCGGCCCTGGTGCAGGCCACGCAGCGCTCGCTCTCCGAACCGCGCGCGGTGCAACCGCCGCTCGAGCCGCTGGAGCATCTGCAGGCCCACAGCTACCAGCTGCTCGCGCAGTTGAGCGCCGTGAAATCGATGCTGGTGCTCCGGCGCGACCGCCTCACGCCGGGCGAAGTCGAAGGCCCGCTCGCGCGCACCGCGCAGCGCATCGAAGCGGCCATCGGAACCACGCCCACCACGGGCTCCTCTCACCCCGAGAGCACGGGCTCCACCGCCGTGGGCGGCGCGATTCCCCTGCCCGACCCGTTCGACAACGACATCAGCCCCTGGCTGCTGCGCCGACTCGACTTGGCCACGGCCCTTGCCACGCAGCTGCGCGACGACGCGGCGCGCATTCTTCAACCCCTGAACGAGACAACGCAAGCTTCGACCACCACCGCCTGATGACCCAAGAGATACTTGCCCACCCCTGGTTCGGCACCTGGATTGCCGTCCTCGTCGCCGTTCCGCTCGCTCTCCTGGTCCACCGCATCGGCGGCCTTGTCCTCAAACGCATCACCCGCCCCGCGCCCGCGGTGCATGCGATGGTGCTCAACTGCAATGCGCCGGCGCGGCTGGTGCTGCCGTTCCTGGCCCTCTTGCTCGTGTTCCAGGCGGCCCCCGACGACCTGCGCTTCATCGGCAGCGTGCGGCATTTCAACGGCCTGCTGCTCATTGCCGCGACCACCTGGCTCACGGTGAGGGCCATCAGCGGCTTTGCCGACGGCGTGCTGGCGCAGCACCCCTCCGACGTCGCCGACAACCTGCAGGCCCGCCGCGTGCTCACGCAGACGCGCGTGCTCGCGCGCACCGCCATGACGGTGGTGCTGGTGGCCGGTGGCGCGATGATGCTCATGACTTTTCCTGGCGCGCGCCAGGTCGGCGCGAGCCTGCTGGCCTCGGCCGGCGTGATCGGCATCGTGGCCGGCCTTGCGGCCAAGCCGGTCTTCAGCAACCTGATCGCCGGCCTGCAGATCGCGCTCGCGCAGCCGATCCGCATGGACGACGTGCTGGTGGTCGAAGGCGAATGGGGCCGCGTCGAGGAGATCACCGGCACCTTCGTCGTCGCGCGCATCTGTCTGGGACGACCGGCGGTTGATCCTGCCGCTCACCTACTTCATCGAGAAGCCGTTCCAGAACTGGACGCGCCACTCGGCCCAGTTGCTCGGCTCGGTCTTCATCTACGTCGACTACGGCATGCCGCTGGCGCCGCTGCGCGAAGAGGTCGAACGCATCGTGAAGGCCGCGCCCGAGTGGGACGGCCGCTTCTTCAACCTGCGCGTGAACGACGCCACCGAGCGCACCATGCGGATCCGCGTGCTCTGCACCGCCGCCACCTCGGGGCTGGCCTTCGACCTGCGCTGCAGCGTGCGCGAAGGGCTGATCGACTTCATGCAGCGCGAGTACCCGCAGTTTCTGCCAAAGATGCGGGTCGAGGCCGATCCGACGATGGCTGCGGCAACGGCTTGAGCACTCCAGCGCGACGTGGCACGATCGCGCGGATGACCAGCAAACCCACCGCCACGCAGCAATTGCGCGACCTTGCAAGGCTGCGCCGCGTACGCGACCGGATCGACAGGGACTACGCGCAGCCGCTGGACGTCGAGACGCTCGCCCGCGACGTGGGCATGTCGGGCGGCCACCTCAGCCGCCAGTTCCGCATCGCCTACGGCGAGCCGCCCTATGCCTACCTGATGACGCGGCGCATCGAGCGCGCAATGGCGTTGCTGCGCCGCGGCGACCTCAGCGTTACCGAAGTCTGCTTCGCGGTCGGCTGCGGGTCGCTCGGCACCTTCACCACCCGCTTCACCGAGCTGGTCGGCGTGCCGCCCGGCGTCTACCGGCGCCAGGACGCGAACACGACCGAGGGGATTCCGTCCTGCGTGGCCAGGCAGGTGACACGACCGATCAGGAATCGAGAAGCGCCGGACCCGGCGCCGGAACTAGCATGGGCGCCCGAACCCACCTAGCACCATCGCCATGGACATCACCATCCACTCGACCTTCCTCCCGCACACCGACCCGGACACCTCGCTGGCCTTCTACCGCGACACCCGCGGCTTCGAGATCCGCAACGACGTCGGATACGGCGGCATGCGCTGGATCACCGTCGGCCCCGCCGGCCAGCCCGACGTCTCCATCGTGCTGTATCCACCGGCCGCCACCCCCGGCATCACCGACGACGAGCGCCGCACCATCGCCGAGATGATGGCCAAGGGCACCTACGCGACGATGCTGCTGGCCACCAAAGACCTCGACGGCGCCTTCGCGAAGCTGCAGGCCGGCAACGCCGAGATCGTCGAGGAGCCGACCGAGCAACCCTACGGCGTTCGCGACTGCGCCGTACGCGACCCCGCGGGCAACATGATCCGCATCCAGCAACTGCGCTGAACCGCCCCACACGACGGAGACACGATGAGCAAGGCCCCAAAGAAGGACATGCTGAAGAACAACACGCCCCACGCCGCAGACCACCACGACAGGATCCGCGTGCAGGGCGCGCGCATGAACAACCTCAAGGACATCAGCGTCGAACTCCCGAAGCGCCGCCTCACCGTGTTCACTGGCGTCTCCGGCTCGGGCAAGAGTTCGCTGGTGTTCGGCACCATCGCCGCGGAGTCGCAGCGGCTCATCAACGAAACCTACAGCGCCTTCGTGCAGGGCTTCATGCCCACGCTGGCGCGGCCCGAGGTCGACGTGCTCGACGGCCTGACGACCGCGATCATCGTGGACCAGGAGCGCATGGGCGGCGACCCGCGCTCCACGGTCGGCACCGCGACCGATGCCAACGCGATGCTGCGCATTCTCTTCAGCCGGCTCGGCAAGCCGCACATCGGCTCGCCGAGCGCGTTTGCCTTCAACGTGCCCTCGGTCAGGGCGACCGGCGCCATCACCGTCGAGCGCGGCACCAGCAAGACCGTGAAGCAGACCTTCAACCGCGTCGGCGGCATGTGCCCGCGCTGCGAAGGCCGCGGTGCGGTGACCGACTTCGACCTGTCCGCGTTCTACGACGACAGCAAGTCGCTCAACGAGGGCGCGCTCACCATTCCCGGCTTCAACATGGAAGGCTGGTACGGCCGCATCTTCAACGGCTGCGGCTTCTTCGACCCGGACAAGCCGATCCGCAAGTTCACCAAGAACGAGCTCCACGACCTGCTCCACAAGGAGCCGACCAAGATCAAGGTCGACGGCATCAACCTCACCTACGAGGGGCTGATCCCACGCGTGCAGAAGTCGTTCCTCGCCAAGGACGTCGACGCGATGCAGCCGCACATCCGCGCCTTCGTGGAACGCGCGGTGACCTTCAGCACCTGCCCCGAGTGCGAAGGCACCCGGCTCAGCGAGGGTGCGCGGTCTTCCAGGATCAAGAAGATCAACATCGCCGATGCATGCGCGATGCAGATCAGCGACCTGGCCGAGTGGGTGCGCGGCCTCGACGAGCCCTCGGTCGCGCCGCTGCTCGAAAAGCTCGCGCACACGCTCGATTCGTTCGTGGAAATCGGCCTCGGCTACCTCAGCCTCGACCGCCCTTCAGGCACGCTCTCGGGCGGCGAGGCGCAGCGCACGAAGATGATCCGCCACCTCGGCTCCTCGCTCACCGACGTCACCTACGTCTTCGACGAGCCGACCATCGGGCTGCACCCCCATGACATCCAGCGCATGAACAGCCTGCTGCTGCGGCTGCGCGACAAGGGCAACACGGTGCTCGTGGTGGAGCACAAGCCCGAGACCATCGCCATCGCCGACCACGTGGTCGACCTCGGCCCCGGCGCCGGCTCGGCGGGCGGCACCGTCTGCTTCGAAGGCACGGTCGAAGCACTGCGCGCCAGCCGCACCCTCACTGGCCGCCACCTCGACGACCGGGCCGCGCTCAAGAAGAAGGTGCGCAAGCCCACCGGCACGCTGCCGATACGCGGTGCGAAGGCGCACAACCTGCGCAACGTCAGCGTCGATGTGCACGCTCGGCGTGCTGGTCGTCGTGACCGGTGTGGCGGGCTCCGGCAAGAGTTCGCTCGTGCACGGATCGATTCCCGCGGGCGCGGGTGTGGTGTCGGTCGACCAGGGCTCGATCCGCGGCTCGCGGCGCAGCAACCCGGCCACCTACACCGGCCTGCTCGACCCGATCCGCAACGCGTTCGCGAAGGCCAGCGGCGTCAAGCCGGCGCTGTTCAGCGCCAACTCCGAGGGCGTCTGCCCCGCCTGCAACGGCGCGGGCGTGATCTACACCGACCTCGCGATGATGGCCGGCGTTGCCACGATCTGCGAGGAGTGCGAGGGCAAGCGTTTCCACGCCTCGGTGCTGGAGCACCACTTCGGCGGCCGCGACATCAGCGAAGTGCTCGCCATGTCTGTCACGGAGGCCACGGAGTTCTTCGGCGTGGGCGACGCGCGCACGCCGGCTGCGCACGCCATCCTCGCGCGACTCACCGACGTCGGGCTCGGCTACCTCAGCCTCGGCCAGCCGCTCACCACGCTGTCCGGCGGCGAGCGGCAGCGGCTCAAGCTGGCCACCCACATGGCCGAGAAGGGCGGCGTCTACGTGCTCGACGAGCCAACCGCCGGCCTGCACCTGGCCGACGTCGAGCAGCTGCTCGGCCTGCTCGACCGGCTGGTCGACGCCGGCAAGTCGGTCATCGTGGTCGAGCACCACCAGGCGGTCATGGCGCACGCCGACTGGATCATCGACCTCGGCCCCGACGCCGGGCACGACGGCGGACGGATCGTCTTCGAGGGAACACCCGCCGATCTCGTCGCCGCGCGCACCACGCTCACCGGCGAGCACCTCGCGGCGTACGTCGGCAGCTGACCCGGCTCAGACGACCGCCTTGCGGCGCGGGTCCGTCACGGGGAAACCACCGTGCACTTCGAGCAGGCGGACCAGCGCCTCGGAACTGTGCGCCTTGGCCCAGTCCTTTTCGGAATCGGTGATGCCGACGGTGTGCAGGAAATCGAACCGGCCCGAGGCCAGCTGCGCCGTCGCGGGGTAGTGCTTCGGCTCCGCCAGCACGACGTTGCGCAGGCCAATGGCACCCTTCTCGCGAATCACTTCCCCGATGGGAATGCGGCCGCCGTAGTCGAGCAGCGGCTTGTCTTCGCCGAACTGTCCGTGCGCAAGCAGGACGTTGTAGGCCAGCAGCCGATGCAGGAGCCGTATCGTCCACTGGTCTTTTGGCTGCGACGGCACTTCGATGACCAGTTCGGTGCCCAGCCATGAATACCCTTCGGTGTCGTACTCGGCAGGCTCCGTCTCCCAGGGCGTCGATCCGCCCGAGGTCACGTAGAGCCACGAATTGCGCGTTTGCGTCGGTTCGAACTCGAACACGCCCAGATGCAGCCAGCGCGGATCGATGTCTTCGGCGCCGAGCGACGTGAAATCGTCGGCATCGAGCACGTAGATGCCGCTGTGCTTTTCGCCGAACAGCTTCGGGTACAGCGTCTCCTCGCGGTACGCCCAGACTTCTTCGATGGAACTCATCGCCTGCTCCTTCCCCTCGGGAAATTGATGCCGGCGAAAGCATACCGCCGGCATGGCCGCGGCCGCAGCAGGCCATCCGGCCTAAGCGTGGGAACGAACAGACGCCGCCCGCGTTCCGGGCGAGAGTGCCCAACGCGGAAGTCTTTCTGCGCATCGTTCCAAAAGGAATCCCATGAAATACGCAATGCCATCCATGCTCCTCCTTGCTCTGCTAGCACTCGGTGCCTGCACAGGCCCCATGGGCCCTCAAGGCAACACGGGCAATACCGGAAGCACCGGCTACACAGGCGCCACGGGCGCGCGCGGAAATACCGGCAACACCGGCAACACCGGCAACACGGGTGCCACGGGCAACACCGGCAATCAAGGCAACACGGGCGCCACAGGTGAAACCGGCAACCAGGGCAACACGGGCAATACCGGCAGTACCGGCGCAACAGGCGCCAGGGGCAACAGCGGCGTCGCCGGTGGCGGAACCGTTGTCGTTGTTCCTCCCAACCGCTGAAGCGATGGCCGACGCACCCTTCTTTCATGACGCTTCGGGCACGGTTCGGTTCTCGGTGACCGTGGAGGGCAAGGACGTGAGCGCGAGCATCGGAAGGGAAACCCTGCGCTATCACTACCGCACCGGCGAAGAGGCCGATCCGCTGCACACCTTCGGTCTTCATGTCGAGGAAATGGATGCGGCCGTGCGGCGCCGGCTGGCACAGGGCTCCATGGAGTCCGTGATGCTGCGCGAAAACGACCTTCGCGGCCCCGCCTAGAGAGTTCCCGGCAACCGCCCGCTATGCGATCAGATGCGTATAGCTGCGCCGGTTGGCCCGGTAGCAATCGCACGCCGCGTTCTCCAGCCCCTGGCGATCCGTGATGGTGATGACACCGCGGCGGTAGTCGATGAGTTGGCGCGTGTGCAGCGCCGTCGCGGCATTGGTGATGCCGACCCGGCGCACACCCAGCATGCGGCCCAGCACCTCATGGGTCAGCGCCAGGTGCGTGGTATGCGCGTAATCCTGCGTGGTGAGCAGCCAGCGCGCCAGGCGCTCCTCGATCTGGTGGAAGCGGTTGCACAGGCCCGAGCGGCCGAACTCCATCAGCAACACGCAGACGTAGCGGTTGAGAATGCGCTTGAGCGTCGTGTTCTGCTCCAGCTCCTGGGCGAACGATTGGGCCGTCAGGCGCCACGCCATGCCCGCACCCTGCACCAGCGCCCGCAGCGGCGCGCTCTGCACGTCCAGCGACAGCTCGTAGCCCAGGGCGCCCTCGTTGCCCACCATGCCCGTCTGGAGGCCGTCGTGGCCGTCCGCGGTGGACACCAGCGAGACAAACGCGCTCGTGGGGAAGTGGATGTGATGAATGACATCGCCCGGCTCGTAGAGGATCTGGGCCGTGGCCAGCTGCACGCTGTCGCATCGGTCGATGCAGATGCGCCTTGTCCGCGATCGGAAGCGCCTCGAGCAAGCGATTGAGAACGGGGCGGGTCGGGTCTGATGTCACGGAACCGCCTGTTGAGAAGAATCAGCGCGGGAGTGCGCTACCGGACGCATTGTTGCTGCCCACTCTCCCCGAGTCTGTGCGGCGGCGCACCGAAAGTGGCTGCAACCGCCGCGGGATCAGGTCGCCAGCTGGCGGGGCAGCAGGCGATCCGTCTCCCGCTTCACGACCTCATAGCATTCGCACACCTGCTTCTCGAGACCCGGGCGGTCCAGCACCGTGATGTGGCCGCGCGAGTACTTGATCAGGTTCAGGCGCTGCAGCTTGCCGGCCGCCTCCGTCACGCCTTCGCGCCGCACGCCGAGCATGTTGGCGATCAGTTCCTGCGTCATCACCAGCTCGTTGCCGGGCAGCCTGTCGAGGCTCAGCAGCAGCCAGCGGCACAGTTGCTGCTCCAGGGAGTGGTGCCGGTTGCAGACCGCTGTCTGCGACATCTGCGTGATGAGCGACTGGGTATAGCGCAGCAGCAGAAGATGCAACAGCGGCCCACCGTTGTCAGTCAGCTGCTTGATGTGGCTGGCGCTCAGGCGAAATGCGTTGCCCGCGCTTTGCACCACCGCGCGGTTGGGCGTGCTGCCGCCGCCCCTCAGCAGCGAAACGCCGACCATGCCTTCGAACCCGACAACGGCGATTTCGGCCGATTGCCCGTTCTCCAGCACGTACAGCAGCGAGACGATGCAATCGGTCGGGAAAAACACGTGCTGCTGGACCACGCCCGATTCGTAGAGCACCTCGCCCAGCTTGAGCGGCACCAGCTCGAGGAGCGGCGTCAGGCCTTCCAGCACCTCCGGCGGCATGACCTCCAGGAGGCTGTTGCGCGCCGCGGCTGCACGCGATGAGGACAAAGGCGGGAACGATGCCATGACGGAAGGAGATTCCAAAGTGCCCGTCATTTTGCAGCGGATGCCTCGCCGTCTGTGCGTTGCCGCACAAACATCCTGGCTATTTTTCGCTGCGAACGTGCGCTGGCGAACGGTGCGGTTACCACTTTAGGGGTAGCGTGGATTTCAGAGCCTCCATCGAATGGAGAAACACCATGACCCCCTGATGAGTTCTTCCGAAGTGGCAGCCGACGCCCTCGTTCGGGCCTACCTGCACGGACGCACGCTGCCAAAGATCCTGCACGGCGCGGTGGTGTGGGTTGCAGAAACGCGGCTCAGCAGCGGCAAGCTGCCCGTGCTGGACGCCACCCTGTGCGCGGACATCGACAGCCAGGCCATCGCGCCCCCGCCGCCCGATCCCGCGCACGGCGCCATCGCCTGGACAACCGAAAGAACCTAGATGCCGATGCAACTCCTCGGTCGGCTGTGCTGCGCACAACTGCCGATGCAAATCGACGACCAGCTCGAAATCCACAAGTGCGACGTGCTTCGGGCGGCGCAACTGATCGAGGCGGACCTCCCGCCCGTCCTGTACGAGCGCGGACGATCCGTCTATTCGGGACAGGCGACGATCATGCGCGTCACGGACAAGGGGCATTCCGCGGCGAGACAGCGCACCAGCGCCTGACCCCGGCCGTGCCGGGGCACCGGCGTCAGGCGACCACCGGCGAGGCAGCGACCAGGTGCTCGGTGAGGAACCACACCTGCAGTTCATTGGTGCGAAGCACATTGCTCACGAACACGTCTTTGCTGCCCGCGTCCCCTGATTTGTCGACTTTCTCGGCCGCATCGCGCGCCGCGACGATGATCTGCTCGTGCGCCTCGGCGAGCCGCCGCAATTGCACCGCAGCCGGTTCGCGGCCGCGCGGCGGCCTGGCGATCTGCGTCGTCTCGGCAACGTCGGCCGCCATCGCGAGCGCGACACCGCCCAGCAGCTGGATCCGTTCGGCCACGATGTCCACCAGCAGCACCTGCCCTTCGTAGTGCTGGTCGTACATCAGGTGCAGCTGATTGAATGTCGGTCCCACCACCTGCCAGTGATGCTTCTTGTACATGTCGCGCAAGGTGATCGTGTCGGCCAGGCACTGGTTCAGCAGCGCAACGCTCTCCTTGCAGACTTTTTCCGAGAGCCCGTTGGGCAGCTTGACGATTTCGCCGTAGCGCTGGGTTTCGTGGCTTTGCTGGTCGAGATTCGGCCGCACTTCCTGCTTCGCTGTCGCTGTCATGTGTGCTCCAGGGTTGGTTGGGATGATCGATTTCTAGCACCCGCAAACCGCCCCGCGCGTAGGCCGGCTGCCCTCTTCTCGCGGTGCCCGACGCTTGTCCTACTTCGAGATGCGCCCACGGATCGCAGCTTCTGCAGCGCCCGGGTGCTTCTGTCGATCAAGGCAGCAACACGAAAGACACCATGACCACGCTCATCACCTACCTGGCCGAAGACAACGCAAGGATTCGCGACAACCTAATCGACACGCTGCGCGAGATTGCCGACGTGCGGGTCGTCGCGCACTCCGCCACGCAGGCCGAGACCAGCCAGTGGCTGAACACGCACGACGGGGTCTGGCACCTGGCGATCGTGGACCTCTACCTGCAGGGCGGCAGCGGCCTGGGCATGCTGGCCGGATGCCGCCGCCGCGAGAAGTACCAGAAGGTCGTGGTCCTGACCAACTACGCCACCGCCGAGATCCGCAAGCGGGCCCTCGAACTGGGCGCCGACGCGGTGTTCGACAAGTCCACCGAACTCGACGAGCTGCTCGCGTATTGCGTTGCGCAGACGGCCCGCCTCGCGCAAAAGGAAGAGCTGCAGTCGCGGGGTGAGTAAGAATGGGTGCCCCCAGCCAACGGGATCACCTCCACCATGCGCAGACTGCGCTTTCTCACCAGCCGGCATCGCGCCCCCTCGACGAACAGGGCGCTCGGCCTGCTGCTGGCCTTCAATGCCGGTGCAGTGAATGCGGGCGGGTTCCTGGTGCTTCACATGTACACCTCGCACATGACCGGGTTCGCGTCCCAGCTGGCCGACGGACTGGTGCTGGGCAACGCGAAGCTGCTGCTCAATGCGCTCGGTGCCGTGCTGGCGTTTCTCTCGGGCGCTGCCATCTGCGTGGTGCTGGTGAGCTGGGGCCGCCAGCATCATCTGCACAGCGTCTATGCCTTGCCGCTGCTGCTGGAAGCCGCGCTGATGTTTCCCTTCGGCCTGATGGGCGCCGTGACGCTCACCTGGGCCACGCCGTTCGCTGTGCCGCTCACCGTGCTGCTGCTGTCCTTCATCATGGGCCTGCAGAATGCGGTCGCCTCGAAGACCTCCGGGGGCAGCATCCGAACCACCCACATGACCGGCAACATCACCGACCTGGGTATCGAGATCGGCAAGCTGCTCTACTGGAACGGGAGCGCGGCGCCCGCCGCCGCGGTCCACCATGACCGCAGCCGCATGCAAAGGGCGGCAGGGCTGATCGGCATGTTCGTGCTCGGCGGTGCGGTAGGCGCGCTCGGGTTCAAGTACGTCGGGTTCGTGTGCGTCGTGCCGCTTGCCGCGCTGCTGCTGGCCCTCTCGATTCCGCCCTTCATGCGCGACCTGCCGCGCAGCAGGGTTCTGCTGCGGTTTGCGAAGGGCCAGGAATAAGGCCAAGGAAGCCCTGTCGCTGGCCTGGAGCAAGCGCTCCGTGGCGATCTACAAGGCCAGCCGCAGCGCCGGCTGCTCGGTCACGATCTGTGCCATGAAGTCTATCACCACGCGCACCGGAGCGCTGCGCCGCAGATCCCGATGCACGAGCAGCCAGATGTCGCGGAAGAAGGGCTTGCCGTCCGGCTCCAGCCGCTGCAGATCCGGATCGACATCGCCAAGAAAGCGCGGCAGCCCGGCCACGCCCGCGCCGGCCCGCGCAACCGCCAGGTGACCGGAAATGTCGCTCAGCCTGCAGGCGACCCGGCGGCCGTCGGCCAGTCCCAGCAGCCACTGCTGCTGCGGCATCTCGTCGAACTACGCGTCACAGGCGATGAACTCCCACTCGGCGGGGCGCTGCAGATGCACATAGTCGCTGCTGGCATACAGCCCGAAGTGCATGCGGCCGATCCGCCGCACGACATAGCTGGCGTCCTTGGGCCGCACGAGACGCAGCGCCACATCGGCTTCGCGCCGGGTCAACGACACCTGTTGGCCCTGGGCCGAAACCGCAAGCTGCAGCCCCGGATGACGGCGCCTGAACTCGGCCATGTGGCCTGCCAGCAGCTGCGTCACCAGGACCGGCGGCGCGCTGAGCGAGACCTTGCCATCGAGCGGCGCACGCGTCGCATGCAGCAGCCGCTCGATGGCATAGGACCCCTCTTCCATGGCTTGCACCTGTTCGAACACCTGATGGCCCAGTGGTGTCAGCCGGCAGGCGCGCGGCAGGCGGTCGACCAGGGCGGCTTGCAGCTCGTACTCCAGCGAGGCCAGCCTGCGGCTGACCGTGGCATGGTCCACCTGCAGCGCGCGGGCGGCGCCGGAGAGAGTGCCAATGCGGGCGACCGCCAGGAAGTGGCGCAGACTTTCCCAGTCCATCATCAGTGCGTTTTCTCCAGGATGTGTGCAATTTTAGGGAATGTACGCACGCCCCCATCAAGCCCAGTATCCAGGCATTCCAGCTCTCTCGAATGCCTGCCATGTCTTCCATATCCCACGCGCGCTCACGCGGCACGCTGGTGGCCGCGGCCATCGGCTTCGTGGTCGTCCTGCTCGATGTCAGTGTCGTCAACGTGGCGCTGGACGCACTGCGCCAGGGCTTCGACACCGACATCGCCGGGCTGCAATGGGTGGTCAATGCCTACACCCTGGTCTTCGCCGCCTTGCTGCTGTCGGCCGGCGCCTTGGGCGACCGCTTGGGCGCCAGGCGCGTCTACATGCTGGGCTTCGCGCTCTTTACCCTGGCCTCGGCGGGCTGCGGCCTGGCCCCCAGCCTGACGGCGTTGATCCTCGCGCGCATCGCGCAGGGGCTTGGCGCGGCGATGCTGGTGCCCAATTCCCTGTCCATGCTGCAGCAGGCCTTTCCAGACCCCGTGCGGCGCAGCCGGGCCGTGGGCTGGTGGGGCGCAGCGGGCGGCATCGCCCTCGCGGCGGGGCCCGTGCTGGGCGGAATGCTGGTGAGCCATGCCGGCTGGCGCAGCATTTTCCTGGTCAATCTACCCATCGGCTTGCTCGGCCTCTATCTGAGCTGGCGCCATGCCGAGCCCGACCGACGCAACACAGTCGGCCCCCGACGCGGGCTCGATCTTCCCGGCCAGGCGGCCGCCTGCCTGGCCCTGGCCGCCCTGACCTATGCCCTGAGCGCGGCGGGCGCCTGGGCTGGGAACACCCCAGGGTCTACGGCGGCCTGCTGCTGTCCCTGGCATCGGCGGCCGGCTTCATCGCCATCGAGTCCCGCAGCGCCTCGCCGATGCTGCCGCTGGCGCTGTTCCGGCTGCCACGCTTCACGCTGGCCTCGGTGTGCGGCGCCATCATCAACTTCGCGTACTACGGCCTGATCTTTGTCTTCAGCCTGTTTTTCCAACTCGAACAGCAGCTCTCGCCGCAGCAGACTGGCCTGGCCTTTCTGCCCATGACGGTGGTGCTGATGGCAGTGAGCATCCTCGTCGGCCGGCTGAACGGCCGGCTGGGTGCAAGAGGGCTGATGCTCTTCGGCATGTCCTGGGCGGCTCTCGGCTACGCCTTGCTGTGGCCCGTCAGCATCGAGGGTGGGTGCCTATGGCTGGTTGATCGCGCCCATGCTGATGGCCTCCAGCGGCATTGCGACGATGGTTCCGACCTTGACCAATCTGACCTTGTCGGCGGTCGCTCCGGCGCAGACCGGTATTGCCTCGGGCGTGCTCAATGCCGCACGCCAGGTGGGCGGCATGCTCGGTGTTGCCGTGTGCGGTTTTCTGGTCAGGGACGCCGAGCCTGCCATCTTCATGCAAGGCATGCACCACGCGATTGCCATGGCAGTCGCCTTGCTGCTGGCTGGTTTCGTGCTGTGCTGGTTCGGCATGCCAGGCCAAGGCCGTGCCATCGATAAAAGACGACGGCCCCATCTGTGAACGCCGGCGTTCACGGACTGCGCCGTCCCCACGTCCAGTCGCGGACCTCGGGCATGTCTTCCCCATACCGGACGATGTACGTCCGGTGCGCCACCAGCTTTTCTTCCAGCCGCCGCTTGAGGTAGAGGCCCTTGTCCCCCGTCTGCGGCAGGCGGTCGATGACGTCCATCGCCAGGTGGAAGCGGTCAATGTCGTTCAGCACCGTCATGTCGAAAGGCGTGGTGATCGTGCCCTCTTCCTTGTAGCCGTGCACATGGATGTTGTCGTGGTTGGCACGGCGGTAGGTGAGCTGGTGGACCAGGCGCGGGTAGGCATGGAAGGCGAAGACGACCGGCTTGTTCTTCGTGAACAGCGCGTCGAAGGCCGCATCCCGGAGGCCGTGGGGATGCTCGGTGTGCGGCTGCAGCTTCATCAGGTCCACCACGTTCACGACACGCACCTTCAGCTCGGGCAGGTGGGCGCGCAGGATCGAAACGGCGGCCAGAGTCTCGAGCGTGGGCACGTCCCCGCAGCAGGCCATCACCACGTCGGGTGCCTGATCGCCCTCGTTGCTGGCCCAGTCCCAGATGCCGATGCCGGCGGCGCAATGCCTGGCGGCGGCATCCATCGTCAGCCACTGCGGCGCCGGGTGCTTGCCCGCGATGACGACGTTCACGTAGTGGCGGCTGCGCAGGCAATGGTCCATCACCGACAGCAGGCAATTGGTATCCGGCGGCAGGTAGACCCGCACGACCTCGGCCTTCTTGTTGACGACCACGTCGATGAAGCCCGGGTCCTGGTGGGTGAACCCGTTGTGGTCCTGCCGCCAGACGTGCGAGGCCAGCAGATAGTTGAGCGAGACCAGCTTGCGCCGCCACGGAATGTTCGAGGTCACCTTCAGCCACTTGGCGTGCTGGTTGAACATCGAATCGACGATGTGGATGCAGGCCTCGTAGCAGTTGAAGACGCCATGCCGCCCGGTGAGCAAATAGCCTTCGAGCCAGCCCTCGCACTGGTGCTCGCTGAGCATTTCCATCACGCGGCCGGTGGGTGCGAGGCACTCGTCGGTGGGCAGGGTCTGGCCATTCCATTGGCGCTGCGTCGCTTCGAAGAGCGCTTCCAGTCCGTTGGAGAGCGTCTCGTCCGGTCCGAAGACGCGGAAGTTGCGCTGCGCGTCGTTGAGCCTTGCCACATCGCGCAGGAAAGGGCCGAGCACGCGCGTGTCGCCGATGCCGCGCACGCCCGGCGTGGGCACCTCCACCGCGTAGTCGCGGTACGAAGGCATCTGCAAGTCGCGCAGCAGCACGCCGCCGTTGGCGTGGGGGTTCGCGCCCATGCGCCGCGTGCCCTTCGGCGCCAGTCCGGCCAGTTCCGGCATCAACCGGCCCCGGGCGTCGAACAGCT
The DNA here is from genome assembly GCA_945860785.1 of Variovorax sp. YR752. Lineage (GTDB taxonomy): Bacteria > Pseudomonadota > Gammaproteobacteria > Burkholderiales > Burkholderiaceae_C > Variovorax. The sequence goes on from CAMATD010000030.1 coordinate 31,222, forward strand.
CCTCGGAGCCGGTAGCTCTTCATCCAGCCTTCCAGCAGTTCGAGATGGCCGGGATGCTTCGATGGATCGGAGACCGGCACTTGGTGCGCGCGAAAGCTGCCTTCGACCTGCTTGCCATCGACGACCTTCGGCCCGGTCCATCCCTTGGGCGATGCGAGCACGATCATCGGCCAGCGCGGCCGCTCCGTCTGGCCGCCGGTCCTGGCGCCCTGCTAGGAAGGCCCTGATCTGCTCGACCGCCGCATCCAGCGCCGTCGCCATCGCTTCGTGCATCAGGGCGGGGTCGGAGCCCTCGACGAAACAAGGCGTCCAGCCATAGCCGCGCAAGAGCTGCTCCAGCTCCTCGCGGCTGATGCGCGCCAGCACGGTGGGGTTGGCGATCTTGTAGCCGTTCAGGTGCAGGATCGGTAGCACCGCGCCATCGGTCACCGGGTCGAGGAACTTGTTCGAATGCCAGGCGGTGGCCAGCGGCCCGGTCTCGCCGTCGCCCACCACGCAGGCCACGACGAGTCCGGGGTTGTCGAACACCGCGCCGAAGGCATGGCTGAGCGAATAGCCCAGCTCGCCGCCCTCGTGGATCGACCCCGGGCATTCCGGCGAGGCATGGCTCGGAATGCCGCCGGGAAACGAGAACTGGAGAAACAGCTTCTGCAGCCCGGCCTCGTCACGGCTGATGTCGGGGTAGACCTCGCTGTAGCTGCCTTCGAGATACGTGTTGGCCACCACCGCGGGGCCGCCGTGGCCCGGGCCGCTGACATAGATCATGTCGAGGTCGTACTTGTTGATCACGCGGTTCAAGTGCGCGTAGATGAAGTTCTGCCCCGGCGTCGTGCCCCAGTGCCCGAGCAGCATGCGCTTCACGTCCGTGAGCGCGAGGGGGCGTTTCAGCAGCGGGTTGTCGCAGAGGTACATCTGGCCGACCGAGAGGTAGTTGGCGGCCCGCCAGTAGGCGTCGATCTGCTGCAGCGATGTGGGCGTGAGCGTGGGTTGGGTGTCTTGGGTCATGGATGGCCACAGTCTGGCCATGCATGCCTCGCGCGTCGGTCCGGCAACGCACAGACGGTGCAAACCTCAAGAAGAAGAAGTCGTCGCGGATCTGCGTCCTGTCGGTGAAGCTCTCCGGCGCCCACGGTCCGCCTTGGGCAGCACGGCTTCTTTCACCATCCGCTCGGCCCGCGCCTGCAGCCGGTGCAGCGAGTCGTCGAAGCGCGTCGCGTCGTCGGCGTCCAGCGCGCCCATCAGTTCGGCATTGATCTTCGTGACCAGCGGAAAGAGCTGGTCGTACACCGCCTGCCCGACTTCGGTGAGGCACAGCTGCACCTGCCGGCGGTCCCCCGCACGGGCGACGCGCGAGACCAGTTGCTTCTCGACCAGCGAGCTCACGGCCTTCGAGGTGCGGGCGCGGTCGAGCTGCGCATGCTCGGCGAGCTGCGAGGAGCCCAGCTCGCCCTGGCTCGCGAGCGTGGCAATCAGCCGCCATTCGCGCCGCGTGATGCCGAAGCGGCCCTCGCACAGCCGGATCACCATGCTGCCCGCGACCGAGAGCAGGCGCGACAGCCGGTACAGCAGCAGGTCGTCCAGCGGGCGGTGTGGCGCAGCGGTCATCTCGGGCGGGAGCCGGGTTAATCCGGGCAATGGTTGATTTGATCAGTCGAATGTAGCCTCTCCAGAATCGTCCGCAGCCGCGGACCCGCGGCCCAGCTTCCGGGCCAACGACCGAACGAGGAGGACCCACCACCATGCACGCCCACCCACCCATCACCCGCCGCCTTGCCACGTTGCTCGCCGCAGCCGGCCTCCTGCATCCATCGCCGTCCATGCCAACGCGCAGGCGCTGCTCGACAGCCCGCTGCACATCGTGGTCGGCTACGCACCGGGCGGCGCCACCGACCGCGTCGCGCGCGTCGTCGGCGAAAAGCTGGGAACGCGCCTTGGCGTGCCAGTGATCGTCGACAACAAGCCCGGCGCGGGCGGCCGCCTCGCAGCGCAGCAAGTGAAGCTCACGCCGGCCAACCAGAACGTGCTGATGCTCGCCAACCCCGCCGTGATGGTGGTGGCGCCGATCGTCTTCAAGGACAACAACTACGACGCCGAGCGCGACTTCGTGCCCGTCTCGCACGTCAACGACTACGCCTTTGCGCTCTCCGTGTCGCCCC
>CAMATD010000031.1 GCA_945860785.1 Variovorax sp. YR752
CCAACCTCATGACCCCGGCCTCCTGCAGCTGGATGGTGCCGGCCCCGCGCGAGGGCGAGACGATCCCGGCCGATACCCAGGGCCTCGCGCCGGGCTACTGCCTGGCCTGCAGCGTCACGCGCACGATTCCCGATCTCACGACGGAGAGCAACGGCGTGTTCTGGCGCAAGCTCGAACAGGCCAAGCGCCGGCTCATCTCGCAGCTCCTCGCCCTCGGCCTCCCGGTGGTGAGCCGCCGTGCCGACCCGGTGCACGGCCTGGCCTTCGATTTCCCCAGCAACATGCCGGGCGGCCCGCACGTCATGACCGGCCACGAGCACGGCGTGATCACCCTCAATGCGGAAGAGGCCGAAGACGCGGTGCGCGAACGCATCCACGCCGAAATGCGCGAGCCCTACCGCACGCTGCTCGGCCACTTCCGCCACGAGATCGGCCACTACTACTGGGACCTGCTGGTAGAGCCCACGCCATGGAGCGAGGACTTTCGCACGCTCTTCGGCGACGACCGCGCCGACTATGCGGCCGCGCTGCAGGCGCACTACGAGCAGGGCCCGCCACCCGACTGGGCCGACCGCTTCGTCAGCAGCTACGCGAGCACGCACCCGTGGGAAGACTGGGCCGAAACCTGGGCCCACTACCTGCACATGGTCGACACCGCGGACACCGCGATGAGTTTCGGCGTCGATGCGACCAACGTCGAGCTGACGAGCGACCTCTTCACCGTCGAGGACCTCTGGCAGCCCGACCACCCCGATGCCGCGACATTCCTCGACTTCATCAACGGCTGGGTGCTGCTGACCAACGTGCTCAACGAGCTGTCGCGCAGTATGGGGCAGCCCGACTACTACCCCTTCGTGCTGCCGCGCGCGGCGGTGGGCAAGCTGCAGTTCATCCATCGCGTGATCACGGCGCAGCGGTCCGGCTCGGCGCCGACGATGGTGGTTTCCAGTGACGTGGCGGCGCCCGCGCCTGAGCCCACCGAGCCTGCGCCCGAAGAGGTGCAGTCACAATCCCAATCCCAGTCGCAAAGCGCCGGTCAGTCCTGAGGCGGTGGCGTCCCCGCGGCGCAGCGCGCGCAAATGCAGGCCAGGCCCCGCAGGGACTCCGGCAGGTTCGCGAGCGGCGCATTGCTGAAGTCGACCTGCATGCACCAGCAGGGCGGCTGCGTCTGGCCCGTCTCGCGTTCGAGTTCCATCGCGCAGCGGTTCGACTCGCCGCACAGCGGGCAGCGCGTGGCGTCGATGACTGGCGCTGCCGCTGTTGTCGTCATGCGAGCTCGAAAGCCGGCAGCTTCTTCGCCACCGCAACGTTCTGCAGCGTCACGTAGACCGGCAGGCCGTCGCGGTAGGCCGGGTAGTCCTCGCCCTCGATCAGCGGCAGCAGGTAGCGCCTGCACTTCTCGGTGATGCCGTAGCCGTCGTCCGAAATGAAATCGCGCGGCATCGGCTTCTCGACATTGGCCACCGATTCGAGCGGCGCACTGCCAAGGCGGTAGGCATACGGCACGTCGGAGGTGCGTTCGATCGTCGGCATCACCGCGTTGCGGCCCTCGAGCGCCAGCTCCACCGCGCGCTGGCCCAGCTCGTAGGCCTGCTTCACGTCGGTGGCCGAGGCGATGTGCCGCGCCGCGCGCTGCAGGTAGTCGGCCACGGCCCCGTGGAACTTGTGGCCCAGCGCGTCCTTGATCATCTGCGCCACCACCGGCGCGGCCCCGCCGAGCTGCGCATGGCCGAAGGCATCGCGCGTGCCCTGTTCGGCCAGGAAGGTGCCGTCGGGATGGTGGCAACCTTCGGAGACCACGACCGAGCAGTAGCCGTGCTGCTTCACCAGCTCATCGACGCGCGCGATGAAGCGCGGCTTGTCGAATTCGATCTCCGGGAACAGCACCACCACCGGAATGCCATGGTCCGCAGCCAGCCCGCCCGCCGCGGCAATCCAGCCCGCATGCCGCCCCATCACCTCGAGCACAAACACCTTGGTCGACGTGGCCGCCATCGAGCGCACGTCGAACGAGGCCTCGAGCGTCGACACCGCCACGTACTTCGCGACCGAGCCGAAGCCCGGGCAGCAGTCGGTCAGCGGCAGGTCGTTGTCGATGGTCTTGGGCACATGGATGGCCTGCAGCGGATAGCCGAGCGACTGCGACAGCTGGCTCACCTTGAAGCAGGTGTCGGCCGAATCGCCACCGCCGTTGTAGAAGAAGTAGCCGATGCCGTGGGCCTTGAACACCTCGATCAGCCGCTCGTACTCGCGCCGGTTCTTTTCGAGCGACTTGAGCTTGTAGCGGCAGGAGCCGAAGGCACCCGAAGGCGTGGAGCGCAATGCCGCGATGGCTTCAGCTGATTCGGCGCCCGTGTCGATCAGCTCCTCGGTCAGCGCGCCGATGATGCCGTTGCGCCCCGCATAGAGCTTGCCGATGCGGTCCGGGTGTTTTCGTGCCGTTTCGATCACGCCGCAGGCCGACGCGTTGATGACCGAGGTGACGCCGCCCGACTGGGCGTAGAAGGCGTTGAGGATGGGCATGCGGCATTGTCCCGCAGGCCTCCGGCAGGCGCCAGTGTCAGGATGTCAGCGGCTCTCGAAGGCGGGCGGCCGCTTCTGCAGGAAGGCACTCACGCCTTCGCGGAAGCTCGGGCGGTCGATCAGCTCGCGCTGGCGTTCGCTTTCGTAGTGCAGCTGTTCCTTCAGCGTGTGGCGCTCGGAGGCCTCGAAGGCTTCGCGCGCTTCGATCACTGCATGTGCCGGCAAACGGGCGAGCCGCTGCGCAATCGCGCGTGCTTCGTCGAGCAGTTGCTCGTCGTCGGCGCAGGCCCAGATCAGTCCCCACTGCACGGCGCGCCCCGCACTGAGGCGCTCGTCGAGCAGCGCCATGCCCATCGCACGCGCCTTGCCGGCGCGGCGCGGAATGGCCCAGGTGCAGCCCAGGTCCGGCACGATGCCGAGCTTGGGCAGGAAGGGCAGGTAGAAGTACGCGCTGCGTGCGGCGATTGTCACGTCGGCCGCGAGCGCCAGGCCCACGCCGGCACCGGCCGCGGGGCCGTTGACTGCGGCGACCACCGGCACGGGCAGCGTGCGCAGCGTCTCGATCAGGTTGCTGAGCGACTGCATCCATTCGACCGTCTGCGTGCCGAGCGACTTGCCTTCCTCGCCGGGCGCCATCGCGCTGAGGTCGGCGCCCACGCAGAAGGCCTTGCCCGCACCCGTCAGGATCACGGCGCGCACCGCGCGGTCGTCGCGGATGCGCTCCAGCGTGTCGCGCAACTCGAGTGTCGCGCAACTCGATCTGCAGCCCGTGCGCAATCGGGTTCAGCTTGGCCGGCAGGTTCAGCGTGAGCGTCGCGATGCCGTCGGCCAGTTCGTAGAGGATCAGTGCTTGGGAGTCCATGGCATCGAGGGTCGATGCCGATGGCACTCCGGTCAAGCCGGGGACAACCCGTGGGGCAGAAGTCGCCAAGGCGACCACTGGCGCGCGGGTCGCGGCAGAGGCATCGCGGCGGGCTGCGCATCCGACACGGTGATGCACGACGAGGTCAGTGCCGATACCAGGATGCGGCGGTGTTCCGTGCCATCGAAGCGGTCGCCCGGTTCGAGCACGATGTCGCGCGGATCGCGGTCGAGCGTGACCCAGACCGTGCCGCTGCGGCATTCGATGCCCACGCCCGCGCCATCGGGCACGGCGAAGACGGCGCGGGTCGGCAGGCTGACGTGGAAGCGGGAGGAAGAAGGATTCTGGCGGGTGCTCATGGCAAGCTCCATTGCATTCGTGATACGAATGAATATAGTGAGTTGATCTCGTCCTTACACGCGGTCATTCGGAACTCGTTGCATGCTTGCAGAGAATGCGAAAGCCCTCCGGCACCCTGGGTGGCGAACTCCCGCCGCTCGAACTGCTGCGCAGTTTCGAGGCGGCCGCGCGCCGGCTCAGCTTCACGCTGGCAGCCGGTGAGCTGCACCTCACGCAGTCGGCCGTGAGCCGGCAGATCCAGCAGCTCGAAGCCAGCCTGGGCGTGCTGCTGTTCGAGCGCCGCCACCGCGCGCTGTCGCTCACCGAAGCGGGCAGCGTCATGCAGCGCGCCGTGACCGACAGCCTGGAACGGCTGCGCGATGCCACGGCATCGGGTGCGCGCCAGTTCCGCGCCGCGGCAGGTGGCGATCACCACCACGCCGGGCTTCGCATCGCTCTGGCTCATTCCGAAGCTCGCGCGCTTCACGGGCAGCCATCCCCAGGTCGACGTGCGCGTGTCGGCCACGCTCGAAGTGCTGGACCTGGAGAACAGCCGCATCGACCTGGCGGTGCGCTTTGCGCCGATCGGCCGGGGTGTCGGCCCGGCGCTGTTCGAGGAGTCGGTGATCCCGCTGTGCTCTCCGCAACTCGCCGCGTCGCTGCGCGAGCTGTCGGATTTCTCGAAGCTCACGCTGCTGACCGTGGAATACCCGGACCACAGCGAAGCGCCCACCGCCGATTGGGAACCCTGGCTCAAGGTGATGGGACTGGAAGACCTGCGCATGAAGAGCACGCTGCGCTTCACGCAGTATGCCGATGCGGTGGCCGCCGCGGTGGCGGGGCAGGGCGTGGTGATCGGCCGGCTGCCGTTGCTGCGCGAGCTGGTGCGCGATGGCCGGCTCGTGGCGCCGCTCGGCGAGGGCGCGGCATCGCACCGCGGCTATTTCGTCGAGACCTCGAGGCGTACCGCGACAAACCGCGACGCGCAGGACTTCGCGCAATGGCTGCGCGACGAAGCGGAGGCGGCGCAGCGAACCTGATGAAGGCCCGCCGCGCTCGTACCGTGCGAGAGAACGATCAACCCGGCAGCAGCACCTTGTTGACGACGTGGATCACGCCGTTCGACTGGTAGACGTTGGCGATCGTCACCGTGGCCATGCCGCCCTTGGCGTCGGTCACCATCACGTTGCTGCCGATCATCGTCGCGGTCAGCGTGCCGCCGCTCGCGGTCTTCAGCATGGCCTTGCCGCCGCCTGCCTTGATCGCGTTCTGAGCGCCGGGCCGTCCATCTTGCCGGCCACCACGTGATAGGTCAGCACCTTGGTCAGCGTGGGCTTGTTCTCGGGCTTGAGCAGCGCGTCGACGGTGCCGGCCGGCAGTGCGGCGAAGGCGGCATTCGTCGGTGCGAACACGGTGAACGGCCCCGTGCTCTTAAGCGTGCCCACCAGGTCCGCGGCTTTGACCGCGGCAACCAGCGTCGTGTGATCCTTCGAATTCACTGCGTTGTCGACGATGTCCTTCGTCGGGTACATCGCGGCGCCGCCGACCATCGGGTTCGATGCGGCGCTGCCACCCATGCCGCCCGCGCAAGCGCCGAGCAGGACCGAAACACCGACCGCGATCATGAGTTTTTTCATGGAAGTCTCCTGGAAAGAAAGGTGCACAAAGATCTCTGTGGAAACCGCCAGCAGCTCGGAGGCGCGATGCGCTTGAGATCAATACGGCGCGGAAGCGCGATTGGATTCGCGCACGAAGCCACGTCGGCTTTGCGCCACAGCGATTCATGCAGCGCTTGCGCATCGCCTGCGTGCTCGCCAAAATCCGCCCTTCGTTTTTCAGCAACCGTTTTTCTCTCTCGCCTGGCGACGACCAACCTCCCGGGCGACAACTCCATTCAATGAACCGTTTTCTGAACACCTGACCCGCACACCGACCGCCCCGGCCGGATGTGCATCCATGCATCCGCCGAGGCCCATCGACAAAGGCCCCGCGCAGCCATTCGCCGGGGCCTTTTTGTTTTTGGAGTGTGCGCACATGAGTGCTCAACGAAGGGCCCGCGACGACGAGAAGCGTCTGGGCCGGTTCTACTTTTCGGTGCCGGTGGCGGCACCTCGCAATCCCGTGGTGGCTGCGATGGCGCGCCGCGAATCGAGCCAGGGCGCAGGGCGTCATCTGCGCACGCACCGTGCGGAGCGGCGTGCGCAGAAGGTCGCCTTGCAGAAGGCTGCGCGCAGCCTCGGGCGGGAGGACTGACATGCGTGAAGACATGGACAAGGTCATCGTCGAGCGGCCGCGTCGCGGTGGTCGCGTGCAGGGGGACGGGCGCGCCTTTCGCAACAGCAAGGAGCGCGGTTCGCACCTGGGCATGCAGCGTGGCTACCAGCACCGCAAGTGGCTCAACGAGAACCTCGCGCCGCTGAAACGCTGGCTGCACAAGCAGGTGCACCGGCCGTGGGACAAGGTGTATGCGGAGATCTGCGGCGGCATCGACCGTCGCAGCACGGTGCAGGCGCACATCTTCGAGCACATCGACGATTTCGTCGTGCGCGACACCGTGCTGCGCGACGGCGAAGTGCGGGTGCGGCCACGCCGTTGGGGCGGCGATCTGCATGTGCCGCTGCGCGACGCACTGCGCGTGGAACTGTTCGTGCATCCGGTCACCGGCATCCTGCTCCCCAACCGAGCCCGGCTCAAGGCGCGGCAGAACCGGGCTGCTAGCAAGCCAAAGATCGTGATCGCCCGCATCGTGATCGACGACGCCATCGAGTGGCATCTTGTCGATGGCTGCTGGTTCGAAATCCGACTGGCACCGTTCCCCGAAAACAAGGGGCTCGGTGCGAAGGAAGAGAAGCGCTATGACGTGCTGCGCGGCTGCCTCGTGACCCGACGCGGCGTGTGCCACGCGCCGGCGGGAACGGCATACCGCCAGGTCACGTACGCGCAGGACTTCGTCTACGCCGTGGCCAAGCGCCAGCTCAGCCGCCGCGAAGTGCGTGCCCGACTGCCTGAATGACAGGTGATCAGGCGCGAGGGTCGCGCGGCTCTGCGCGCGGGCGTTCGTGCGCGCGCGGCAGCAGCAGGAACGCCAACGTGCCGGCGACCAGCATGCCCGCGACCGTGAGGAACACCGCGCGGAAGGGCTCGGCGCCATGCGCCACGGCCCACGACACGGCCCACGACACGGCCCACGACACGGCCCACGACACGGCCACGCCGGTCGTCCATTGCATGAGCGAGACGCCGAGGAACATGGCCATGTTGAGCAAGGCCATCGCGCGCCCGGTCATCGCCGCCGGGTAGGCGTTCTTGGTGTACGCGTACTGCAGCACGCTGTAGCCGGAGAGAAGGCCGTAGACGATCGGCAGGCCGATGTCGACCGCGCGCGAATGCGTCAGCGCCATGGCGCCGAACATCAGTGCACCGGCGAACGCGCAGCCGGCCATCCAGCGGCCGCGCCTTGCGCCGCCCGGGTCCATGCGCCCGAACAGCGTCGGGCTGATCATGCCGGCGACCGTCATGACCAGCGCCACGTTGCCGCTGGCAATCAGCGAAAGGCCGTGGCGCTCGTGCAGCACCGGCCCGAGCCACAGGCCGCGCAGCGTGATGAAGGCCGCATACGACACGCAGGCGAAGCAGATCAGCCCCAGGGTGTGCGGCATGGCGAACAGCGGCAACAGTTCGCGCACGGCCTTGCGCAGCGACTGGCGCTCGGCGGGCACCTGTGGGTCCGGTTGATCCGCCGCACGCGCGGGTTCGCGCACGCGCCAGAAAATGACCAGCCACGAGAGCACGGCGAACGCGGCCAAGCACGCATAGCCGGTCCGCCACGACGAGGCCTCGATCAGCAAGGCCAGCGGCGTGCCGGTGAACAGGATGCCCAGGCCCGCCAGGCTCATCACCAGCCCGGACATGGCGGTGAAGCGCGAGGCCTCGAAGTGCCGCGCGATGAACACGGTACAGGCCAGGAACGCCGGCGCGCAATCGACACCGATCAGCGCCTGCCCCAGGATCAAGGCGCTGAAGCTCGACGCCATCGCGCACAGCACGGCGCCCGCGACGGCCAGGGGAAAGGCGGTCAAGACCGTACGGCGCACACCGAGCATGTCGATCGACACGCCCATCGCGAGCTGCATGATGCCGAACGCGAAGTGAAAGGTGCCCGCCCACATCCCGAGTTCCTGGGGCGTCAGGCCGAAGTGCCGGGTCAGGGGCGTGGCCATCATGGCGCCGACCGTGCGGAAGGCTTGGCTCAGCGCGAAGGCAGTGGCCAGGGCGACGAGCATCGCGGTCGCGGACGCCGACCAGCGGGGAGGGCGGGGTGTCTGCCGACGGGCGCCGCCTGTTCGTTTTCATTGGAAAGGGAGGTCTTTTGGGGGAACGGCTCGAATGCTAATGGCATGCAACTCGCGCATGTCGGGCGGCGCCCGCCACTTAAAGTCCGCAGGATGAAGGGCTGGCGCGGGCCAGTCTTCCCCTCATCTTGAGGCGCCAAGGCGTACATCTCCAGTGCGCGATGTGCGTGGTATGGCGCACTTCGGGCATGCCATGCCCCGGTCTCTGCTGCCGGGGTTCCGCCACTTCTGAACGCGCTGATAATCACGGACGCTTCAGAGAGAACCAAGCTTGGCCCCCGGTTTTACCCAATATCAGACGCAGTACTGCGCCTGGCTGCTTTCGCGGAAAATTGAAGGAGATTCTGCTGACAAGCTCGCGTCGACGCTGGTTGATGCGCAGGTAGATCTCAACCCTCATCAGGTTGAAGCCGCATTGTTCGCTTTCCAGAGCTCCCTGTCCAAAGGCGTCATCCTCGCCGACGAGGTCGGGCTCGGCAAGACCATAGAAGCTGGTCTTGTAGTCGCCCAGCGATGGGCCGAGCGCAAGCGGCGCATTCTGATCATTGTGCCGGCCAACTTGCGCAAACAGTGGCATCAAGAACTGGAGGATAAGTTCAGCCTGCAAAGCCTTATCCTTGAAGCCAAGAGCTTTAAGCAAATGCGCAAAGAAGGCTTGCACAATCCGTTCGAAGTCTCTGACAGGGTGGTAATTTGCTCGTATCAGTTTGCAAAAACCAAGGCTGACGAACTTAAGAGTGTTTCCTGGAACTTGGTCGTCATGGATGAAGCGTATCGATTGCGCAACGTCTACAAGCGCGGCAACGTCATTGGCAAGACGCTGAAGGATGCCTTAAGCAACGTGCCCAAGGTCTTGCTCACAGCCCTCCTTTGCAAAACTCCTTGATGGAGCTGTACGGTCTGGTCAGTCTGGTAGACGACAAGGTTTTTGGCGACCCCGATAGCTTTCGCGAACAATTCAGCGGGCTAGGCAACGCCGATACTTTTGCGCGTTTGCGCGCCCGTCTGCAATCTGTTTGCATGCGCACGCTGCGCCGCCAGGTTCAGCCGTATATCTCGTACACGCGACGAATTCCCATGGTGCAGGACTTCACGCCCATGCCGGAAGAAAAGGCACTACACGAAGACGTGGCGGACTACCTGCGGAGACCGGTGCTCAATGCGCTGCCTGCGGCCCAGCGTCAGCTCATCTCTTTGGTGCTGTGGAAGTTGCTTGCTTCGTCTAGCTTCGCCATCGCTGGCGCCTTGGGCACTATGGCGACTCGGCTCGAGGCCGAGCTGGCGAGCAAGCCATCAGATCAGTCGCTGGCCGAGACCTTGGACGAAGATTACGAAGCACTGGACGAAACCGAAGAAGAATGGCCGGAGCAAACTGGTAAACCCGAAGCCATTTCGGTTTCAGGTGTGGCGCAAGAGATCGCCGAGCTGCGTGACTTTCAGCAACGCGCCAGCACGCTGCGTGACAACGCAAAGGGCCATGCACTTCTGACTGCACTCGGGTTGGCATTCGGTAAACTCGACGGTCTCGGCGCGCCCAAAAAGGCGCTGATCTTCACTGAATCGCGTCGTACGCAGGACTATTTGCTTGGCCTGCTAGAGGCCAGCGAGTGGGCCGGCCAGACAGTGTTCTTCAATGGAGCCAACAATAGCGAACAGGCGACGGAGGTCTATCGGGATTGGCTCACCCGGCACTCGGGCACCGATCGCATCACCGGCTCACGCACGGCCGACACACGCGCTGCGCTGGTCGACCACTTCAGGGATCGAGCCCGCATCATGATTGCAACTGAAGCGGGCGCCGAGGGCATCAACCTGCAGTTCTGCTCGCTCGTCATCAACTATGACCTGCCTTGGAACCCCCAGCGTATCGAGCAACGCATCGGCCGTTGCCATCGCTACGGCCAGAAGCACGACGTGGTGGTGGTCAACTTCATCGATCGCAGCAATGCGGCTGATCAACGCGTTTACGACCTGTTGGCTGAGAAGTTTCAACTGTTCGAAGGCGTCTTCGGCGCCAGTGACGAAGTGTTGGGAACCATCGGCAGCGGTGTCGACTTTGAGCGTCGCATCGCAGAAATCTACGAAACTTGCCGTGAGCCCAAAGAGATCGAGGCCTCCTTCCAACAATTGCAGCTCGATCTGTCCGGCGAAATCAATCCCGCCATGCTCAAGACGCGGCAATTGTTGCTGGAGAACTTCGACGAAGCGGTGCAAGAAAAGCTCAGGCTGCGACAGAGCGAAAGCAAAAGTTCGCGCAATCGCTTCGAGCGACTGCTCTTGGATTTGACGCAAACAGAGTTGCAAGGGGATGCCAGTTTCGATGACGACGGTGGCTTCGACCTGCACGGGTTGCCCGCAACAGTGAAGGCCGCAGACGCGGCGGTCGTGCCACTAGGCCGCTATGAATTGCCTCGCTGTACAGGCGATGCGCACCTGTACCGCGTTGGTCACCCGCTTTCGCAAGCGCTCATTGCCGCTGCTCGCGCCCGCCACTTGCCACGTGCTCGACTCCGCTTTGACTACGACGCGTACGGCATCCATATTGCGACATTGCGGGATCTCCGCGGCCAGCATGGATGGCTGGCCGTTAGTGTGCTGTCCGTGGAATCGCTTGGCGTGACCGAAGAGCATTTGTTGGTTGCGGCCGTCGATAGTCAAGGCCATCCTTTGCACTACGAAGACCCGGACAAATTGCTGCGGCTGCCCGCCGAGTTGCTGACCAGCGAGTTGTTTGACGAGCCACCACCGTCCCTTGAAGGCCAGGTGCTTGCGCTGCAAAACGTTCGCCTCAATGAGATCAATCTGCGTAACTTGGGCCACTTTGATGGTGAGGTGCAAAAACTCGATGCTTGGGCCGACGATCTGAAGATCGGCCTGGAGCACGAGGTCAAGGAACTAGATCGGGAGATCAAGGACGTGCGCCGCACCGCCAGTGTTTCGGGCACCCTGGATGAGAAGCTGCACTGGCAGAAGCAACAGCGTGCGCTGGAAGAAAAGCGCGGCCAGTTGAGGCGGAGAATCTTTGATCGACAGGATGAGATCGACGCGCAGCGCAGTCGTCTGATCGATGACCTCGAGTCGCGTTTGTCCAGCGTAGCGCGGCTGCAAGAGGTGTTTGTCATTGCGTGGGAGTTGGCTTGATGGCGACCACGTCTCCACGTCCGCTTGAGGTGCAGCAGATTCAGGCGTATCTCAAAGTCGAGTTCACCGATCTCATAGAAGGCCTTGGAAAATTAGACCAAGACAAAGAGCGGAATTTTCTTTCGAAGGCATTGGCGGCGTTCTTTCTGATGTCACAGGCGGGAGCCTCCAAGGCCGATGCAGTCGCGGCAAGCATCGATGGCGGTCAGGACCACGGAGTCGACTCCGTTTACATTGGCGCTACCGGCATTATCTGGCTGGTGCAGTCCATGTACATCCATGGTGGTGTGGGGGAGCCCATTCTGGGAGATGCTTCCAAGTTCCAGAACGGAGTGTTGGACTTCGCTGCAGGGAGGTTCGAAAGATTCAACGCCGCGTTGAAACAGCGCAAAGCGGCAATCGACGCTGCAATGAACGGCGACTACAAGATCAAGTTCGCCTTGGTCTACACAGGCACTTCACTTGACGAAGATCGTCGAACGTTGTTTGCCGACGCGACGAAGAGCATCAACACGGTCCATCCGGATCGAGCTCAATTTGTGCGTTTCGGGCTGAGCGATTTTCACGATGTTTTGATGGCACGCCGCGCTGAGCAGGAACCGGAAGTCGAGATCGAACTTCAGAACTTTGGCTTGGTCGATGCGCCGGCCCGAGCCTTCTATGGCGTGATGAGAGTGCGCGAGTTGGCGGAGCTCTACCAACGGCACGATCACGCGCTGGTCCGCGCCAACATCCGTCGGTATCGAGGATCGTCCGAGGTCAATGCGGAGATCACTCGCACGTTGACTGAGGCACCGGGGGGCTTCCTCTATTTCAACAATGGAATCACGCTGCTCTGCCAACGAATCACACCGATCGGTTCAATGGATCCGCACAGAGCTCGAGGGCGATTCAGACTGACGGGTGTTTCGATCATCAATGGGGCCCAGACCGCGGGCACCGTGGCCCAGCAACCGTTAGCACACTACGACACACATCAAGCGTATGTTCTTGTGACTTGTATTCAGGAAAGCGGCGCAGCAGATTTCGGAGACAGGGTGACGGAATATCGGAACAGCCAGAACGCTGTCAAGGTGCAAGACTTCATTGCGCTTGACGATTAACCAGGAGGATTGGCGGCGAGCGCTGAAGACTGCGGGCATCACGTACATCTACAAGCAGAGTGCATCCGACCCACACGCCGCGGAGAAGGTATTCACTGCCCAAGAAGCGGCCAACTGCTTGGCTTGCTCACTGTCCGGCGCTGCAAGTATGCCGTTGCTCTGCCTGCTCCGCAGCGATCCTGGGCGACTGTGGGATCGAAGACGCAATTTGGCCGGAGACGCGGTGACGCAGGCCACTGACTCCTTGTACGGAAAGCTGTTTCCTGATGATCTGACCGCACGACGCCTCTGGCGGACCACCCAGATCGGCCGGATGATCCGAACCACGATCAACGCTGATCTGGTGAGTCAGGCGCCCGAAGATGCTGCTTTCACCAGTGAAACTATCGAACTGATTTCGCATCTGGTATTCACGCAGAAGAGATCCCTGATCGACGCCGTCACGCTGACCTTGACCAGCGTGGAGCGACTGGAGATATCTCAAACCCTTGATAGCGTCCGAGACGAGCTTGCCAAGGCTTGGGAAAGCCCGCATTGGGCTGGGAAAATTCCTGCTGAAGTGTTTTCCGATCCTGGAAATCTTCAAGCCCTCAAGACCGATGTAATGCGTGCCCTGAACGCTGGAAAATAGTTCTCATGACTCGACAAAAACTAGAGCTGACGTGGATCGGTAAAGACCAGCGGCCACGCTTGGAGCCTCGAATTCTGCTGGAAGACCCTAGGCGCAGCTACCACGCGTCGTCGCGCGTGAACGACTCGGACATCTTCGACAACCGTTTGATCAAAGGTGACAACTTGCTGGCGCTCAAGGCGCTGGAGGCGGAGTTTGCGGGCAAGGTGAAATGTGTGTTTATCGATCCACCGTACAACACAGGCAGTGCATTTGCGCATTACGACGATGGACTGGAGCACTCCATCTGGCTGGGCCTAATGCGCGATCGACTGGAGATCATTCGGCGCTTGCTATCTGAAGAGGGGTCGCTATGGATCACGATTGACGACAACGAAGCGCATTACCTTAAGGTCTTATGTGATGAGGTGTTTGGGCGGTCAAACTTTGTCTCGAATGCGGTTTGGCAGAAGAAGTACACGATTTCCAATGATTCAAAGTGGCTGGCTGATACGCATGATCATGTGCTGATATATGCACGGGACAAAGAGATTTGGCGTCCCAACCGATTGGGACGCACCGCCGAGATGGATAGCCGCTACCGGAATCCGGATGGTCACGCAAAGGGACCGTGGAAGGCGACGCCTCTGTACGCCAAGCGGACGGGTTCAGAACGAGAGCAATCTTTCTCTTTTAAGTTTAAGAACGGCGTTGTTTGGACCCCCCCAAGGGCACGTCACCTCGCTTTCCCGAAGGGGCACTCCGTCGAATGGACGAGAACGACGAGATTTGGTTTGGGACCGATGGCTCGGCGAATCCGTCGAGAAAGACATTTCTGTCGGAATTGAAGTTGGCTGAACCGCCTGCGCCGACCATTTGGTTGCACACAGAGGTCGGTCAGAATCATGAAGCGCGAGAGGAAGTAAAGGCGATAAATCCGGATGATGCGTTCGCCACGCCAAAGCCCGAAAGGTTGCTGCTGCGAGTTTTGACTCTCGCCACCAACCCTGGCGACATCGTTCTTGACTCTTTCGCCGGATCTGGCACCACTGGCGCTGTCGCCCACAAGATGGGGCGCCGCTGGATCATGGTGGAGTTGGGAGAGCACTGCCACACGCACATTGTTCCGCGCCTGCTGAAGGTCATTGACGGGCGAGACCCCGGCGGTGTGACGCAGGCCACTGGCTGGCAGGGTGGTGGCGGCTTTCGCTATTACGAATTGGCACCCACACTGCTGTCTACTGACCGCTGGGGCAACCTCGTCATCAACCCCGAATACGACGCCGGCATGTTGGCAGCTGCTATGTGCAAGCTGGAGGGTTTTAGCTATGCGCCGTCAGACGTGTTGTGGTGGCGGCAAGGCCATTCCAGCGAGCGAGACTTCATCTATGTCACTACGCAAACCCTGTCTTCCGAGCAACTCGCCGCGTTGAGCGATGAGGTGGGGTCAGACCGTTCATTGCTGGTCTGCTGCGGCGCATGGCGCGGTGTCTCGGCAACACAGGCGGGCGAGCGCTGGCCCAATCTCACTATCAAGAAGATCCCCAAGATGGTGAAAGACCGCTGCGAATGGGGGCATGACGACTACAGCCTGAATGTGGCGAATCTGCCGATGGCGCAAAAGTCGATGGACACATCAGCGCAATCCGATTTCTTTGCTGCCGTCGATGGCGAGGCAGGTTGAAGTGGCGACTCCGGCGCGCAAGTCGTCCATTGTCTGCAGCCGGGTACGCGACATTCTGGACGCTGCGCGCGCTGGGGTGGTGCGCACGGTCAACACGACGCAGGTCGCGGCCAATTGGTTGATCGGGCGCGAGATTGTCGAGGAAGAGCAGCGTGAGCGGCGCCGGGCTGGTTACGGCGCCAAGTTGCTGGCTGAGTTGTCGGCGCGCCTGAACGCCGAGTTTGGGCACGGCTACTCCGTGGACAATCTTGAAGCCTTCCGGCACTTCTATCTGGACTATCCACAGCTGATTTCCGAGACGGCGACTCGGAAGTCGTCGATGGTGGTGCCGGCTTTTCTCGTCAACGCAAATCCCGAGACGCCGTCACGGAAATCGATTGGCGAAGAAGGCTGGCTGCTTGGTGCGCTGCATCCTTCGCTGTCATGGAGCCACTATCGCCAGCTTCTGCGCGTGGGACGTGCCGGGGCACAGGCCTTCTATGAGGTCGAGGCAATCCGCAATGAGTGGTCGGTGCGCGAGTTGTCGCGTCAGGCAGCCTGCCTGCTGTATGACCGCTTGGCCAAGAGCAAAGACAAAAAAGGGTTGATGAGGCTGGCAACGCATGGGCAGGAAGTGACGCAGCTGATCGACGTGTTGAAAGACCCACTGGTGATCGAGTTTCTGGGGTTGCCCGAATCTCCGAGGCTGGTTGAATTGAAGTTGGTGCAGGCGCTCACTGGCAACTTCCCCAAATTTTTGCTGGAGCTTGGCAAAGGCTTCGCGTTCGTGTCGCGCCAGGAGCGCATCACAGTCGATGGTGATCACTTCTACATCGACCTGGTTTTCTATCACGCGGTGCTTAAGTGCTATGTGTTGATCGACCTCAAGGTCGGCAAGCTGACCCACGGCAATCTGGGGCAAATTCAGTTCTATGTGAACTACTATGACCGCGAACGACGTACTAAGGGCGACAACCCGACGCTGGGCGTGATCTTGTGTCCGGACAAGAACGATGCGGTAGTGAAGTACTCCCCTGGGAGAGCAGCAGGAACGCAATATCTTCACCAGTCGCTATCAACTGCATCTGCCGACGGAGCAGGAGCTGGGGCGCGAGCTTCGCCGCGAATTGAAGCACTTGTCCTTCATCGCCCCAGCTGAAGCGTAACCTAAGAAGAAGATGAAAGAAGACAAGTCATGAGCCAGCGCGATGTCAACGACACCTCGGGGAGGATGAGCCTGCGCCCCCCCAGAAGGAATCGCTCGTCAAGCTTGCCGCTGCACTGGAGGCCGCGTCGGGCATGCTGCGGCATGAACGCGATGCGGCAGACGTGGCGGTCGTATTGGAAACGCTCAAAGAGCAATTGCCTGCACTGCAAGATTTCGAGCGTGAGTTTCCTTCGCTGTGTTTCGCCTTGGCCACAGGGGTCGGAAAGACACGGCTGATGGGCGCTTTCATCGCGTACCTGTACAAGGCTCACGGCATCAAGCACTTCTTTGTGCTGGCGCCCAACCTCACGATCTATGACAAGCTGATTGGCGATTTCACGCCCAACACGTCCAAATACGTGTTCAAGGGGGTGGCCGACTTTGCCGCCTATCCGCCCGAGATCATCACAGGCGACAACTACGAAGAGCGAGCACAGGCATTGGGTGATTTGCTCTCGCCCGTGACCATTAATATCTTCAATATTTCGAAGATCAATTCCGAAGTACGCGGTGGCAAATCGCCACGCATCAAGCGGCTTTCGGAGTACATCGGCCAGAGCTACTTTGACTATCTCGCGAGCTTGCCGGATCTTGTGCTGTTGATGGACGAATCGCATCGTTACCGTGCCAGTGCAGGTGTGCGTGCCATCAATGACTTGAAGCCTTTGATCGGACTGGAACTGACGGCCACGCCCTTCGTCGAGACGACCAAAGGGCCCGTGGCGTTCAAGAATGTCGTGATGAACTATCCGCTTGCACAGGCAATGGAAGACGGCTTCGTAAAAGAACCTGCGGTGGTGACGCAGCGCCACTTCGACGCCAGCAAGATGCCACCCGAAGAGGTGGAGCGCGTCAAGCTGCAGGACGGCGTGCGCATGCATGAAGCCACTAAGGTCGAGCTGCAGACATATGCGCGGACCAACGGCGTAAAAGAGGTCAAGCCCTTCATGCTGGTGATTGCCCGCGACACCACGCATGCCAGCCAATTGCTGGCGCACTTGCAGTCCGACGCTTTCTTCAGCGGGCGCTATGGAGGCAAGGTCATCCAGGTCGACAGCAGCAAGTCCGGTGCCGAAGAAGAAGACATGGTGCGCCGCCTTCTCGCCGTCGAAAGTGTGGATGAGCCGACCGAGATCGTGATTCACGTCAACATGCTCAAAGAAGGCTGGGATGTGACCAACCTCTACACCGTTGTTCCGCTGCGGGCGGCCAACGCACGCACGCTGGTGGAGCAATCGATCGGGCGGGGGCTGCGTTTGCCTTATGGCAAGCGCACAGGCGTTGCCGAGGTGGATCGGCTCAGCATCATCGCGCACGATCGCTTCCAAGAAATCATCGATGACGCGAATCGTGCGGACTCGCCGATCCGACTCAAGCAGTTGATTCTGGATGCGCCGGATGCAGCAGGTGGAGGTATGCCGCGCAGCGTGGTCGTGCAGCCTAACTGGGAGAGCGCTATCGGCAGCTTGGCGCTGCCGGGTGCTGGGGCCGTTCAGTCCTACATGACCGGTGCGACAGTGGCGCCACTTTTCACAACAGAGCCCGAACGGCAGGCGGCGATCTTTGCGATGGAGGCGGTGGCCAGCTACGAGTTGCGCCCGCAAGATGCGCCCACTCGCCAAGCGTTGCTCAGCCCCGAGTTGCAGGCGCGTATTGCTGAAACGGTGAGAGCCAAATTACCGCCGCAGCAAGCCACGCTGCTGGAAGGCGCTGACGCGCCACCCGAGGTTGATCTGGCGGATGTGGTGCGTCGTGCTGTCGAAAATCTCGTTCAACAAACCATCGACATCCCACGCATCGTTGTGGCGCCCAAGGGCGAAGTGACGAGCGGCTTCAGGCCCTTCACCCTGGACGTTTCTGGGCTCCATCTGCAGCCCAAAGATCGTTCGCTCGTAGGGCAAACGCTGCGCACACATGAGCAGTTCACGTTGTCTGCGCAGGGCGGTCGTGCCGAGCGACGCTTGGAGGATTACATCGTCCATGCGCTGATCGACTTTGACGACTTTGACTACACGACGCACGCGGGCTTGCTGTACGACCTTGCCGGCCAGTTGGTAGCGCATCTGCGAAGCTATTTGTCTGATGAAACCAAAGTGCGCAATGTGCTCGACCTCGACCGGCAACTGATTGCCCGGAATATTCATGCGCAGATGGCGGAGCATTTCTTCGAGTCTGCGACGCAATATGAAGTGGAGGTGCGGCGAGGATTCACTGCGCTCAAGGCGCCAACATACACGGCTGTAGCAGGACAGGCGACTCGGGACTACCGGGACACAGTCGAAGAACCCAGTCGTATCAAGCAAATGCTGTTCGGAGGCTTTTCTCGATGTCTTTATCCGGTGCAGAAGTTTGACTCCGACACCGAGCGGCGATTTGCAGTGATTCTTGAACGCGATGCAAGCAAGTGGTTCAAGCCCGCGAAGGGGCAGCTTCAGCTCTTCTACAAGCTCGGCTCCGAGCATCCAGAATACGTGCCCGACTTTGTGGTTGAGACGGCGAACCATTTGCTGTTGTGTGAAACCAAGGCGCGGAACGAGATGGAGGCCGAGGATGTGAGGGCCAAAGCCCAGGCCGGCGCTCTCTGGTGCCTACATGCGTCAGAGCATGCAGCCAACATTGGCGGAAAGCCGTGGCTGTATCTGCTCGTTCCACATGAGCAAGTGACGGAGGACAAGCGGCTATTGGATTGCTTCCAATTTGCCATGACGCCACACCGATAGTAAAAACGGCGCTCTCCGGCGTCGTTCTTTCCTTCAAGCCCGACACAAGGTGCGGGCCGACGTCGATCAGGCCTCGCCCTTGACCTTCAGGCGCCATGCATGCAGCAGCGGCTCGGTGTAGCCGCTCGGCTGCTCGATGCCCTTGAACACCAGTTCCTGCGCCGCCTTGTAGGCCGCCGAGGTCGTGAAGTTGCCGGCCATCGGCTGGTACAGCGGGTCGCCCGCGTTCTGCTCGTCGACCACCTTGGCCATGCGCTGGAAGGTCTCGTCGACCTGCGCCTTGGTCACCACGCCGTGCAGCAGCCAGTTGGCGATGTGCTGGCTCGAGATGCGCAGCGTGGCGCGGTCTTCCATCAGGCCGACGTTGTGGATGTCGGGCACCTTGGAGCAGCCCACACCCTGGTCGATCCAGCGCACCACGTAGCCGAGGATACCCTGCACGTTGTTGTCGATTTCCTGCTGGCGCTCTTCAGGCGTCCACTTGGCCTCGGCCGCAATCGGCACCTGCAGCAGCGCATTGAGGATGTTGTCGCGCTCGCCGTCGGCATCGATCTTTTCGAGCTCCTGCTGCACTGCCGTCACGCTCACCTGGTGGTAGTGCAGCGCGTGCAGCGTGGCAGCGGTGGGCGAGGGCACCCAGGCGGTGTTGGCGCCGGCCTTGGGGTGCGCGATCTTCTGCTCGAGCATCGCGGCCATCAGGTCGGGCATGGCCCACATGCCCTTGCCGATCTGCGCCTTGCCGCGCAGGCCGCACGACAGGCCGACCAGCACGTTGTTCTTTTCATAAGCGCCGATCCATGCGCTGGCCTTCATGTCGCCCTTGCGGATCATCGGGCCGCCCTGCATGGCGGTGTGCATCTCGTCGCCGGTGCGGTCGAGGAAGCCGGTATTGATGAAGGCGACGCGCGCGGCGGCCTCGGCGATGCAGGCCTTGAGGTTCACGCTGGTGCGGCGCTCCTCGTCCATGATGCCGAGCTTCACGGTGTTGGCGGGCAGGCCGAGCCGCTGCTCGACGCGGCCGAACAGCTCGCTCGCGAAGGCCACTTCTGCAGGGCCGTGCATCTTGGGCTTGACGATGTAGATGCTGCCGGTGCGCGAGTTGCCCTTGCGCTTCAAGTCGATGGTGGCGATGGTGGTGGTCACCACGGCGTCGAGGATGCCTTCGGGGATTTCCTTGCCGCCTGCGTACAGGATGGCCGGGTTGGTCATCAGGTGGCCCACATTGCGCAGGAACATCAGCGAGCGGCCGTGCAGCTTCACGGGCTGGCCGTTGGCGCCGGTGTATTCGCGGTCGGCGTTGAGGCCGCGCGTGAAGGTCTTGCCGCCCTTGGCGACTTCTTCCGTGAGCGTGCCTTCGACGATGCCGAGCCAGTTCGAATACGCGACCACCTTGTCGGCGGCATCGACCACGGCCACCGAGTCTTCGAGGTCCAGGATGGTCGAGAGCGCGGCTTCGAGCACCAGGTCGCTCACGCCGGCCGCATCGGTCTTGCCGATGGCGGTGCTGCGGTCGATGCGGATGTCGAGATGAATGCCGGTGTGCTTCAGCAGCACGGAAGACGGTGCCGCGGCATCGCCCTGGTAGCCGATGAACTGCGCGGGGTCGGCCAGGCCGGTGCTGCTGCTTTGCAGCGCGATGACCAGCTTGCCGTCCTTCACGCTGTAGCCGGTCGCGTTCTTGTGCGAGCCGTTGGCCAGCGGCGCGGCCTGGTCGAGCACGTTGCGCGCGAACGCGATGACCTTGGCGCCGCGCACGGGGTTGTAGCCCCTGCCCTTGTCAGCGCCATCGGTTTCGGGAATGGCATCGGTGCCGTAGAGCGCGTCGTACAACGAACCCCAGCGCGCGTTGGCGGCGTTGAGCGCATAGCGCGCGTTGAGGATCGGCACCACCAGCTGCGGGCCGGCCTGCAGTGCGAGTTCGGAGTCGACGTTGGTCGTGGTGGCCTTCGCGCCCTTGGGCTGCGGCAGCAGGTAGCCGATCTTCTCGAGGAAGGCGCGGTAGGCCGGCATGTCGGCGATCGGGCCGGGGTGGGCCTTGTGCCAAGTGTCGAGTTCGGTCTGCAGGCGGTCGCGCTCGGCGAGCAGCGCGATGTTCTTGGGCGCGAGGTCGCTGACGATGGCGTCGAAGCCCTTCCAGAAGACCTCGCTGGCCACGCCGGTGGCGGGCAGGACCTTGTCTTCGATGAAGCGATGGAGTTCGTTCGCAACCTGGAGGCCGTGGGTGGTGGTGCGGGCGGTCATGTTTTTCTCTCCTTGAGAACGCAATACAGAAACTAGGAAATGAAGGATGTCAGAAGAACCCGAGCACGTCGCGCAGGCTGCTGCCGGTGCGCTCAGGCTGCGTGCCGAGTTCTTCGAAAGGAAGCCGGTAGCGGTTGACCCAGAGCGTGCGAAATCCATACCAGGTGGCGCCGAGCGCGTCCCAGCCGTTGCAGCTCACAAAGGCGATCTGCGCGGGCGGCAGGCCGGTGGCCTGCACGCCGAGCTGGTAGGCCTCGGCGTGCGTCTTGTATTTGCGGATGCCGTCCACGCTCAGCACATGGTCGGCGCGTGTGAGTTCGCCAAAAGGGCGGTAGTGCGCGCCGTTGTCGCTCGTGGTCACGAGCCGGGTGTATTCGATCTGCTTGTCGCGCCAGCCCGCGGCGAGCGCCTGCCCCTGGCCGGCAAACAGGCGCTCGGCCGTCTGCCCGACGCTGTAGACGTCGAACAGGGTGCCGTATGCGTCGAAGAGAACTGCCCCGGATTGTGCCATAGATAGGATGAACTTTATTCGATACTTTGCTGGCGAGTAAAGGGCCGAAAGTGAGATTAATCAATGACAAAAATGAAGGTAATCGCTAAAGGGCGCGTCTTTCCGCTCAAAGGGTAGGCACTGATAGGAGCCCGGCGCAGGCGCGGGATATATTTAACTTCTTAAATAATCCGACCTCCGCCGCAATGATCCTCCTGGCCTCCAACGAAAACCCGCTCGGCATGCCCGAATCGGCGCGCCGCGCCGCCGCAGCCGCCCTCGAGGGTGCCGGCAACTACCCCGACGCCAACGGCACCGCGCTCAAGAATGCACTCGCCGCCCGGCTGGACGTGTCGCCCGAGTGGCTCACGCTCGGCAGCGGATCGAGCGAAATCCTCGAACTCGCGGCGCAGGTGAGCCTGAAGCCGGGCGAGGGCGTCGTCTATTCCCAGTACGGCTTCATCGTCTACGCGCAGGCCACGGCGCATGCCCACGCGCGCGCCACCGTCGTGCCGTCGCGCGATTTCGGGCATGACCTCGACGCGATGCGCGCCGCCATCGGCGACGACACGAAGCTGGTCTTCGTCGCCAACCCGAACAACCCCACCGGCACCTTCATCGATGCTGCGCCGCTGCTGGCCTTCCTGCAATCGGTGCCCGCACATGTGACGGTGCTGCTCGACGAGGCCTACACCGAGTACCTCGCGCCCGCGCAGCGCTACAACAGCATCGAATGGGTGCGGCGCCTGCCCAACCTGATCGTGGCGCGTACTTTCTCCAAGGCTTTCGGCCTGGCCGGGTTGCGCATCGGTTATGGCGTGTCGCAGCCGGCACTGACGGCGCGCATGAACGCGCAGCGCCCGCGCTTCAACGTGACGACGCCGGCCCAGGCCGCGGCGGTGGCTGCGCTGGGCGATGCGGATTTCCTCGCGCGCACCTACGAACTGAACACCGCCGGACGCGACCAGCTCGCCGCGGGCTTCACCGAACTGGGCCTCGCGTACATCCCCTCGTCGGGCAACTTCCTGGCGGTGCAGGTCGGCGACGGCCAGGCCGTGCACGCGCGCCTGCTGGCCGCGGGCATCGAGGTTTCGCTGCTCGCCAACTACGGCCTGCCGCAATGGCTGCGCGTCAGCATCGGCCTGCCGGAGCAGAACAAGGCTGTGCTGGCCGCACTGCGCTGACAGCGCTGCGCCCAAAGACAACGACCACCCGAGGAGACAACACCATGAAACGCCGCCAGTTCGCAGCGCAGGCCGCTGCCGTCATTGCCGCCTCGGCCGCTGCGCCGATGGCCTTCGCGCAGGAGCGCACGGTGCGCATCCTGGTCGGCTTTCCGCCGGGTGGGTCGGCGGACGCGGTGGCGCGGCTGCTTGCCGACAAGATGCGCGTTTCGCTGGGGCAGAACGTCATCATCGACAACAAGCCCGGCGCGGCTGGCCGTCTCGCGCTGGCCGAGCTCAAGCGCTCGGCGCCGGACGGCAGCACGCTGATCTTCTCGCCGAGCGGGGCGATGGTGATCCACCCGTGGCTCTATTCGAACCTTGGCTACGACCCGGCGAAGGACTTCACGCCGATTTCGCTCGGCAGCACTTTCGACTTTGCGGTGACAGCGGGGCCGGGCGCGCCGCCCGGTGATATCAAGACGGTGCTGGCCTGGATGAAGGCCAACCCGGCCAAGGCCAACTACGCGACCTCGGGCACGGTGCCGCACTTCGCGGGCTAGCTGCTGGCGCAGGCGGCGGGTGTGCCGATGACGCACGTCGCGTACCGCGGCGGCGCGCCGGCTGCGCAGGACCTGATCGGCGGGCAGGTGCCGCTGATGGTCGACACGGCGTCGGAAACCATCGAGCACCATCGCGCCGGCAAGGTGCGCATCCTCGCGGTGACGGGCGAGCAGCGCAGCCGTGCGCTGCCCGAAGTACCAACGCTGAAGGAGGCTGGCATCAACGTGACGGCCGATGCGTTCTTCGGGCTCTACGGACCGCCGGGGATGTCGCCCGAGGTGGTCGCGCGCATCGACAAGGCCGTGGCCGATGCACTGCGCATGCCCGATGTGCAGGACAGGATCTACGCGCTGGGGCTCGTGCCGGCGCATGCGGGGCCGGCCGAACTCGCTGCCATTCAGGCGGCGCATCTGAAGCGCTGGGAAATGCCGATCAAGAACTCAGGCTTCAAAGCTGAATTCTGAAGGACCCCTGCATTTCTCCCTCCCCTTCCGGGGGAGGGCCGGGGTGGGGGCAGGCGGCGCAACCATCGCCAACCGGCGGCCTATCGAAGGCCGCGTGCCCCCATCCCAACCTTCCCCCGGGAGGGGAAGGAGCAAGACCGTCAAACCTGCCCGCTGAGTTCCTTCGCCGCAGCGCGCACGGGCTCGATGTAGCCCTCGTCGTAGCGGTGCGTCGGCATTGTCAGCGTGACCGCCGCGGCGAGGCTGCCGTCCGCATGGGAAGACCGGCGCCGAGATGCCCGCCAGTTCGGCCGCCCACCAGCGCGCAGTAGCCCTGTGCGCGGATCGCGTCGTGCAACTTGCGTCCCTTCGCGCCGCGCGGCCGTTCGGCCTCGGGCCCGAAGGCGATCAGCACGCGCGCACCCGCGCCGCGATCGTTGGGCAACAGGTCGCCTGCGCGCACGTGGTCACGCACCACATGCGATGAATCGACCCGGAACTGACACAGGCGCACCCAGCTCTCGCCCTGCTCCTGCCGCACGTGGTACGCCGCGCTCTCGCCCGTGGCGGCAGCCAGCGCGCGCAGCACCGGTAGCACGATGCGGTCGAGCGACTGCGATGCCGCATAGAGCCCATGCAGCCGCGCGATCTCCATGCCCAATGCATACGCCCGTCGTCCTGCCGGCGAATCAACCGCGCGTGTTCGAGCGAAGCCAGCAGCCGCAACACCGTGCTCTTGTAGAGCTGCGTGCGCTCGGCGAACTGCGCGAGCGTCAGCGCCGCGTCGCCCGGCTGGAACGCCGAGAGCAGACTCAGCGCGCGATCGACCGCGGCAGCGCCGCCCGGGGCGGCATTGAGGTCGGAAACCGATTTGGTCTGGGCTTTGCGGGGCATGGCGTGACTTGACAGTGAAAGTCGATCAGCAGTTTAATCTTGTTTGACGGAATTTAGTTCTGTTAGATAGAACTGTCAAGCGATCAACATCCGATCGCTCCAAGGAGACAAAGTCGATGACACCCCCCGATGTCCTCATCAGCGAGGTCGGCCCGCGCGACGGCCTGCAATCGGTCAAGGCCACGATCCGACGGCCGACAAGCTGCGCTGGATCGACGCGCTCTACGCCGCCGGCGTGCGCGAGATCGAGGTCGCTTCCTTCGTGCCCGCGAAGCTGCTGCCGCAGATGGCCGACGCCGCCGACGTGGTGCGCCACGCGATCACGCTGCCCGGCCTCACGGTGATGGCGCTGGTGCCCAACCGCAAGGGCGCGCAGGCCGCGCTCGAAGCGGGCGTGCACAAGCTCACGATGCCGGTTTCGGCGAGCGTGGCGCATTCGCCAATGTGCGCAAGACGCCGACCGGAGATGGTCGAGGAGGTGCGCGCCATCTCCGAACTGCGCCGCGCGATCGCGCGGCAGGTCAAGCTCGAAGCCGGCATCTCCACCGCTTTCGGCTGCACGCTGCAGGGGCTGGTGCCGGAAGACGATGTGATCCGCCTCGCCGCGCAATGCATCGAAGCCGGTGTCGACGAGTCGGGCCTTTCCGACACCGTGGGCTACGCCAACCCCGCGCAGGTGCGTCGGCTCTTCAAGCGCCTGCGCGCCGAACTCGGCGTGCACGCCGGCGCGGCCCACATGCACAACACGCGCGGCCTCGGCATTGCGAACTGCCTCGCCGCGTGGGACGAAGGCGTGCGCACCTTCGACGCCTCGCTCGGCGGTTGCGGCGGTTGCGGCGGTTGCCCCTATGTGCCTGGCGCCTCGGGCAATGCCGTCACCGAAGACCTCGTCTTCATGTTCGAAGCCATGGGCGTTCGCACCGGCATCGACATCCAGAAACTCATCGCGGCGCGCGCGCCGCTCATGGCCGGCCTGCCCGGCGAACCGGTCTACGGCATGACACCCGAGGCCGGCCTGCCCAAGGGCTTTGTCCAGGAAACCATCGCACGTGTCTGAAGCCAATCCGCTCCCCTACGCAGGCGTCCGCGTCGTCGAGTTCACCCACATGGTGATGGGCCCGACCTGCGGCCTGCTGCTGGCCGACCTCGGCGCCGAGGTCATCAAGGTCGAGCCCATCGAGGGCGACAACACGCGCCGCCTGCTCGGCTCGGGCTCGGGCTTCTTTCCGACCTTCAACCGCAACAAGAAAAGCATCGCACTCGATCTCAAGAAGCCCGAAGGCGTGGAAGCCGCACTGCGCCTGATCGCCACGGCCGACATCGTGAGCGAGAACTTCAAGCCCGGCACGATGAAGAAGCTGGGGCTCGACTACGAGACGTTGGCCAAGCTCAACCCGCGCCTCATCTACGTGAGCCACAAGGGCTTCCTGCCCGGCCCGTACGACCACCGCACGGCCCTCGACGAGGTGGTGCAGATGATGGGCGGCCTCGCCTACATGACCGGCCGCTCCGGCAACCCGCTGCGCGCGGGCACCAGCGTGAACGACATCATGGGCGGCATGTTCGGCGCCATCGGCGCGATGGCCGCACTGCGCCAGCGCGACTTCACGGGCAAGGGCTGCGAGGTGCAATCCGCGCTGTTCGAGAACAACGTCTTCCTGGTCGCGCAGCACATGATGCAGTTCGCCGCCACCGGCAAGGCCGCCGACCCGATGCCCAGCCGCATCTCGGTCTGGGCTGTGTACGACGTGTTCACGGTGAAGGATGGCGAGCAGATATTCCTCGCCGCGGTGAGCGACGAGCAGTGGCTCATCTTCTGCAAGGCCTTCGGCCTCGAAGAGATGCTGGCCGACCCGCGCCTGAAGACCAACAACGACCGCGTCAACGCGCGCGAATGGATGATGCCGATCCTGCGCTCGCACCTCGCGGGCTACAGCGCGGCCGAGCTCAGCGCGGTGTTCGAGAAGAACGAGCTGCCCTTCGCGCCCATCACCAAGCCGCAGGACCTGTTCGACGACCCGCACCTCAACGCCACCGGCGGCTTGGCGCCGGTGCGCATGAACGACGGCAGCGAGGCCAAGGTGCCGCTGATGCCGTTCACGCTCGACGGCGCGCGCCCCGGCATCCGCCTGCAGCCGCCGCACATCGGCGAGTACAGCAAGGAGCTGCTGAAGGAAGTGGGCTACAGCGATGCGCAGATCGCTGCCCTCAAGACACACAACAGCACTCTCGGAGACTGACCTCATGTTTTCATTCACATGGCGCGCCTTGCTCGCCTGCGCCGCAGCCGCTGCATGCCTTCCTGCCATCGCCGCCGACACCACGCCTGGCCCGATAAGCCCGTGCGCCTCGTCGTGCGCCTGATCGTCCAGAAGGTGACCGACGACACCAAGTGGACCTTCATCGTCGACAACCGCGCGGGCGGCAACGGCAACATCGGCATCGACGTGGTGGCCAAGGCCCAGGCCGACGGCTACCCGTCGGCCTGGGCCAGACCGCCAACCTTGCGATCAACCCGACGCTCTTTCCGAAGATGCCGTACGACGCCTTGAAGGACGTGGTGGCCGTGTCGGTGGTCGCGGCGCAGCCGGTCGTGCTGGTGGTGCGCGCCGATGCGCCCTTCAAGACGCTGGCCGACGTGGTGTCGGCCGCCAAGGCCAAGCCCGGCGAGATCAAGCAGGCGCTGGCCGGCACTGGCACGCTCGGCCACATGGCGGGCGAGGTGCTCGCCAAGCGCGCGGGCTTCAAGGTGCTCAACGTGCCCTACAAGGGCGCCGCGCCCGCCATCACAGACCTGCTCGGCGGCCAGACCAACTACATGTTCGCCACGCCGCAAGGCGCACTCGCGATGGTGAAGGGCGGCAAGCTTCGCGCGCTGACCGTCACCTCGGCCAAGCGCCTGCCGGTGATGCCCGACGTGCCGACCGTGGGCGAAAGCTACAAGGGCTTCGAGGCGGTCGACTGGAAGGCCATCGTCGTGCCGGCCGGCACGCCCGCCGACATCGTGAAGAAGCTCAACGCCGCCATCGACAAGGCGCTCGCCAAGCCGGCCACCATCGCGCAGCTGCAGGCCGAGGGCAGCGTGCCGGTCGGCGCAGTACATCAGGGCGGAGCACGAGCGTTGGGGCGTCGCGGTGCGCGATGCGGGTGTGAAGCCCGAATAAGAAAGAAGGGCTTTCCCGGCGGCGGGCGATATAGTTCCCGCCCCATGGACCGTCTGAAGCAACTCGAATCTTTTGTCTCGGTCGCGACCCGCGGCGGTCTCACGGCCGCGGCCAAGGCCGAGGGCGTGGCGCCCGCGATCATGGGGCGACGGCTCGATGCGCTGGAGGAGCGGCTGGGCGTCAAGCTGCTGGTGCGCACCACGCTCACGCACGAGGGCAGTGCCTTTCTCGAAGACTGCCAGCGCCTCTTGACCGAGTTCGCGAATGCCGAGGCCAGCGTGAGCGCCGGCGGCATCAAGGCCAGCGGCCATCTGCGCGTGACGGCACCGGCCGGTTTCGGCCGCCGCCACGTCGCGCCGCTGGTGCCGCGTTTTCATGCGATGCACCCCGAGGTCACGATCTCGCTCAACCTCAGCGACCGCGTGGTCGACGTGACCGGCGAGAGCTTCGACTGCGCGGTGCGCGTGGGCGACCTGCCCGATTCGTCGCTCGTGAGCGTGCGCCTCGCCGACAACCGCCGCCGCTGCGTGGCAACGCCCGAGTTCCTGCGCCGCCACGGCACGCCGAAGCACCCGGGCGAGCTGTCGCGCTTCGCCTGCCTCACGCTGTCGAGCGACGCTTCGCAGACGCGCGGCTGGGCCTTTCGCATCACGACCGAGGCCGGCGTGCAGGAACTGATCCACCTGCGCCCCAGCGGCCCGCTCGATTGTTCCGACGGCCAAGTATTGCACGACTGGTGCCTGGCCGGCCACGGCATCGCCTGGCGCAGCACCTGGGAGGTCGAGGCCGAGATCGACGTCGGCCTGCTCGTGCCGCTGCTCGACGACTTTGCCGCGCTGCCCAACGGCATCTACGCGGTGTTCGCGGGCGCCAAGCACCTGCCGCTGCGGGTGCGACTGTGGCTTGATTTCCTCAAGGAGCAGTACGGACGGCCCGCATTCTGGGGAGGACGGCCTGAAGACGCTTGAGCGGAGTCACAATCAGTTTGCATTTGCAACCCGCTCAAGAAGAAAGCCAGCGATGACCCTCGAAGCCATCCTCGCCTACCTGCATCTGCTGGCCATCTTGACGATGGTCGTGTTCATTTCCAGCGAAGCCGCCCTGTGCCGCGTCCAATGGCTCAACGCCGCAGTGGTCGAGCGGCTCGCCAAGGTCGACATGGTCTACGGCATCGCCGCCATCGCGGTGCTCGCCACCGGCATCGCCCGCACCTGGTGGGGCGTGAAGGGCACGGCCTGGTACTGGACCAACCCGCTGCTGCACGTGAAGCTGGGGCTGTTCATCATCATCGGCGTGCTCTCGATCTTTCCGACCCTGACCTACTTCCGCTGGCGCAAGACGTTGCGTTCCACCGGCAAGCTGCCGGTCGAGGACGACATCAGGAAGACGCGCAAGCTGGTGATGATCCAGGCGCACCTGATCGCGCTGATTCCGCTGGTGGCCGTGTTCCTCGCACGCGGCTTCGGCAAGTAAGCCGGCATGGGTCGCACCGGCATCCAGCTTCTGTTTGCCGGCACCATCTTCAGCAGCGCGTTCCTGCTGTTCCTGGTCCAGCCGCTCATTGCCAAGCAGATCCTGCCGTGGTTCGGCGGCTTGGCCGCCGTGTGGTCGATCTGCATGGTGTTCTTCCAGATCGTGCTGCTCGCGGGCTATGCCTACTCGGACTGGGTCACGCGCCATCTTCGCGTTCGCGCCCAGGCGGCGCTGCACGTGGCGCTGCTGCTCGCGAGCCTCGCCTTCCTGCCGATCGTAACCAGCGCGCGCTGGAAGCCGACCGGCGCCGAAGACCCGACCTGGTGGATCCTGGGCCTGCTGCTCGGCACCATCGGCCTGCCGTACTTCCTGCTCTCGACCACCGGGCCGCTGGTGCAGTCGTGGGTGTCGCGCACGCCCTGGGGGGCGCAGGTGTACCGGTACTTCTCGCTGTCGAACCTGGCTTCGCTGCTGTCGCTCCTGAGCTATCCGGTGCTGATCGAGCCGCGCAGTTCGCTGCTGCAGCAGGCGCACGGATGGTCGTGGGGCTACGGCGCATTCGTGGCGCTGTGCAGCGGCACCACGCTGTATGTGGCACGCCGCTGGGCCGACGGGCCGCTGCCGCAAGTCACCGGCGGCGCGGTTGCCGCAGCAGCCCCTGAAAAGCTGCCGCGCGCAGCCGACTACCTGCTGTGGCTCGCGCTGCCCGCGCTGGGCTCCTGGCTGCTGCTGGCCGTGACCAACCACATCACTCAGAACGTGGCGGCCGTTCCCTTTCTCTGGGTGCTGCCGCTCTCGCTGTACCTGCTGACCTTCGTGCTGTGCTTCGAGAGCGACCGCTGGTACCGGCGCGGCGTGTTCCTGCCGCTGACGGCCGCGATGCTGCTGCTGTGTGCCTTCGGCTTGCAGGACGACATCGGCGCCAACGTCAAGACCGCGCTGCCGATCTATGCGGCGGGCCTGTTCGCGCTGTGCATGTTCCTGCACGGCGAAATGGCCCGGCTGCGGCCTGGGCCGCGCTACCTGACGCGCTTCTACCTGATGCTGTCGCTCGGCGGCGCGCTGGGCGGCGTGACGGTGGGGTTGGTCGCGCCGCACGTGCTGCCTGCCTATTACGAACTGGGCATCGGCCGGTGCTGACGGCGCTGGTGGCCGCCGCGGTGCTGCGCAGCCGGCGCTGGCTGTGGGTGGCCAGCGTGGCGGTCGCGGGGTGTTGCGCGTGGTTCCTGTCGCTGCAGGTGCGCGACGACATGGCCGGTGCACGCGTCATGCAGCGCAATTTCTACGGCACGCTGGTCACGGTCGACACGAAGCGCGATGACCCGGCCGACGACGTGCGCCAGATGTACCACGGCTCGGTCAAGCACGGCGAGCAGTTCCTCGTGCCGGCGCGCCGCGGCGAACCCACCTCCTATTACGGCCGCACGGCGGGCATTGGCCGCGCGATCGCCGCCGCGCTCGCGGGGCCGCGTCGTGTCGGCCTGATCGGACTGGGCGCCGGCACGCTCGCGGGCTACGGCCGGGCCGGCGATGTCTATCGGGTCTACGAGATCAACCCGCAGGTGTTCGAACTGGCCGACAGCGAGTTCAGCTTCCTGCGCGACAGCCCCGCGCGGATCGAGCGGGTGCTGGGCGATGCGCGGCTGGCGCTGGAAAGCGAGCCGCCGCAGGGCTTCGACGTGCTGGCGGTCGACGCCTTCTCGGGCGACTCGGTGCCGATCCACCTGATCACGGCCGAGGCGATGGATGTCTACCTGCGGCATCTGCGGCCCGGCGGCATCATGGCCTTTCACGTGACCAACCGCTTCCTGGCGCTGGCGCCGGTGGTCGCGAAGATCGCCGAGTCCAAGGGCCTGCACGCGGTGCTGGTGCACGACGACACGTCCGACACGGCGTGGCTGCGCGACACCGACTGGGTGCTGGTCGCGCGCGATGCAGAAACCCTGGCGCACGAGCCGATCGGTGCTGCGGCATCCGCCATTGCGCCGGTGGCCGGCACGCGGCCCTGGACCGACGACTTCAACAACCTGCTGAGCGTACTGAAGTAGTAGCCATCGGCGCGGCCATGAAAAAAGCCCGCACGGGGCGGGCTCTTCCTTCTTGCGCCGTCTTCAGCGCGGCGTGGGCTTCATCAGGCCTTGGCGTCTTTTTCGCACTTCTTGATGAAGCTGTTCTTGGCGGCGCCGGCCAGCGGCTTGCCGTTCTTGTCGATGGCCTTGGCGTCGCAGGTTGCGCCGGCGGCGGGGGCTGCAGCAGCCGCAGGGGCGGCAGCCGGGGCGACAGCGGGCGCGGGGGCCTTGTCTTGTGCCTGTGCGGCGCCGAACGTAAGGCAGGCGCCCAGGGCGACCAGGGAAAGGAACTTCTTCATGGTGATATGTCCTTGCAAGGTTGAGTTGTGACAGGTGCCCCGCCCCGGGGCCGCCCATCCTAACGGCCGACGGCAACGATCGGATGACGATGGTCAACTGGGTCCGGGTTTGCCCCCGGTAAAATTCGCAGATGCTATTGGTCAAACAGGAGCTGCTCGCGGCGCTCGCGAACACGCTCGAATCCCTCTCACCCGGCGCCGGCTCCAAGGCCGCGTTCGAGTCGCCCAAGGTGGCGGCGCATGGCGATTTCGCCAGCACCGCCGCCATGCAGCTCGCCAAACCGCTGGGCCGCAAGCCTCGCGAACTGGCCGAGCAACTGAGCGCTGCGCTGCTCGCCACCCCCGCTTTCGGCCAATGGGTCGAGGCCATCGAGATCGCCGGCCCCGGTTTTCTCAACATCCGCCTCAAGACCGCCGCCAAGCAGCAGATCGTGCGCGAAGTGCTGTCCGCCGGCGCTGCTTTCGGGCAGCAGTCCGCCACCGGCGAGAAGGTGCTGGTCGAGTTCGTCTCGGCCAACCCGACCGGGCCGCTGCACGTCGGCCACGGCCGCCAGGCCGCGCTCGGCGACGCCATCTGCAACCTGCGCGCCTCCCAGGGCGACAGCGTCTGGCGCGAGTTCTATTACAACGACGCCGGCGTGCAGATCCAGACGCTGGCCAACAGCACGCAGCTGCGCGCCCGCGGCTTCAAGCCCGGCGACCCCGAATGGCCGAGCGGCGAAAAGGCCCCGGCCTACAACGGCGACTACATCGCCGAGATCGCCGAAGACTTCAAAGAGAAGAAGACCGTCAAGTCTCATGAGCGCGAATACACCGCCAGCGGCGACATCGACGACCTCGACTCGATCCGCGAGTTCGCCGTGGCCTACCTGCGCCGCGAGCAGGACCTGGACCTGCAGGCCTTCCGCGTCCGCTTCGACAACTATTACCTCGAGTCCAGCCTCTACACCAGCGGCCGAGTCGAGGCCGCGGTGCAGAAGCTCGTGGCCGCTGGCAAGACCTACGAGCAGGACGGCGCGCTGTGGCTCAAGTCGACCGACTACGGCGACGACAAGGACCGCGTGATGAAGAAGCAGGACGGTACGTACACGTACTTCGTGCCCGACGTCGCCTACCACATCGCCAAGTGGGAGCGCGGCTTCCACACCGTGGTCAACATCCAGGGCACCGATCACCACGGCACCATCGCGCGCGTGCGTGCCGGCCTGCAGGCGGCGGGCGAAGGCATCCCCGAGGGCTATCCCGACTACGTGCTGCACACCATGGTGCGCGTGATGAAGGGCGGCGAAGAGGTCAAGATCAGCAAGCGCGCCGGCAGCTACGTCACGCTGCGCGACCTGATCGAGTGGACCAGCACCGATGCCGTGCGCTTCTTTCTGCTGAGCCGCAAGCCCGACACCGAATACACCTTCGACGCCGACCTCGCGGTGACGAAAAACAACGACAACCCGGTTTATTACGTGCA
>CAMATD010000032.1 GCA_945860785.1 Variovorax sp. YR752
CTTGCCCAGCATGTCCGGGTCCTGGCCACGGAACTTGTAGTTGCTGGTCAGGGAAATGTTGCCGGTCAACAGCGGAGCGGGAGCCGCCGCTGGCGCCGCGGCGGCGTCCGTCGTTGCTGCGGTCTGCGCCAGGGCAGCGCCCGACGTGGTCAATACAGTGGCCAGAACGATCAGCGCCTGGACGGCGTTACGGTGCGTCATCGGGAAACTCCTCGCAAGTGTTGTGGAACCTGAACACCCTCAAAGCAGGGAGCGTGCCAAACCGCACGAATAGCGCCTCTCAAGAGGGCGCACCCAGACCGTGGTGAGAGCCAAATCGTTACAAAGAATCTTTCGATCGGTTGCGGGCACCAGCGTGCCGCACTGCCATGGGTCAACAAAAGATGGGCGCACCATCTTGGGGAGAGGAAGAGAAATGAGTCTGTCTTTGGTGCAAAGCCGCGCTTTGCTAGGGCTGGAAGCGGCCAGTGTCACGGTCGAGGTGCATCTGGCGAACGGTTTGCCTAGCTTCACGCTCGTGGGTCTGGTGGAGACCGAAGTGAAGGAAGCGCGCGAACGCGTGCGCTCGGCCATCCAGAACGCCGGGCTCGAATTTCCGAACAACAAGAAGATCGTCGTCAATCTCGCGCCCGCCGACCTGCCCAAGGATTCGGGTCGTTTCGACCTGCCGATTGCACTCGGCATCCTCGCGGCCAGCGGGCAGATCGAGAGCGCACGGCTTGCCGGGCACGAGTTCGCCGGCGAGTTGTCTCTTACGGGCGAGCTGCGGCCCGTGCGCGGCGCGTTGGCCATGGCGCTGGCCCTGCACACGCGCGGCGTCGCGACCCGGCTCGTGCTGCCCATGGACAGTGCACAGGAGGCCGCGCTGGTGCCCGGTGGCGAGGTGTATGGGGCTAGGCACCTGCTCGATGTGGTGCGGCAGTTCATCGCCGAAGGCGATGCGGCGGCGTCGCAACTGCCCGACGCGCCAAGCGATGGCTGGGCACGGGTTCAGCCCGCACCGGGAACAGCCACCCCGCTCTATGCCGACCTGGCCGACGTCAAGGGCCATGCAGGCGCCAAGCGGGCACTCGAAATCGCGGCAGCCGGCGGCCACAGCCTCCTGATGGTGGGCGAGCCGGGCTCGGGCAAGTCCATGCTCGCGCAGCGCTTTGCCGGCCTGCTGCCGGCAATGAGCATCGACGAAGCCCTGGAAACCGCCGCGGTGGCCAGCCTGGGCGGCCGCTTCGCGACCGAGCGCTGGATGAACCGACCGACGTCGGCGCCGCACCATACATCCAGTGCGGTGGCACTGGTGGGTGGCGGCTCACCACCGCGGCCGGGCGAGATTTCCAGGGCGCACCATGGCGTGCTCTTCCTCGACGAGTTTCCGGAGTTCGCACGCTCTGCGCTCGAAGCGCTGCGCGAGCCCCTCGAGACCGGCACCATCACGATCGCCCGGGCCGCGCGACGCGCGGAGTTTCCGGCACGTTTCCAGCTGATCGCCGCGATGAACCCCTGCCCCTGTGGCTACCTCGGATCGGCACTGAAGTCCTGCCGCTGCACGCCGGACCAGATCTCGCGCTACCAGGGCAAGCTCAGCGGCCCGCTGCTGGACCGCATCGACCTGCACATCGAGGTGCCCGCCGTTTCAGCACAGCAGCTGCTCGATGCACCTGCCGGCGAATCGACCGACAGCATCCGCAGCCGCGTGGTCGCGGCGCGAGAGCGTGCCATGCAGCGCCAGGGCCATTCCAACCAATCGCTGCAAGGCAGTGCCATCGACAGGCACGCCCAACTGGATGCCACGGCGCGCAAGTTCATTTACGACGCCGCCGCCAAGCTCGGCTGGTCGGCGCGCAGCACGCACCGCGCGCTCAAGGTGGCGCGCACGATCGCCGACTTGGCCTCGGCCGACGCCGTTCAGGTCGCACATGTGGCGGAGGCCGTGCAGTACCGCAGGGCGCTGCATCGCAGCGCGTGAAGCCCCCTGGGCCGCTACTTGAACTCGTGTGCCACCACAGGCGCCGAGCGGCTGTCCTGCACCGTCACGCGCTGCCGGTAGGCCTCGAGGTCGCCGTTGCGCACCTCGATGTTGTAGATGCCCGGGCGCAGCGAGAGCGACTTGAGCGGCGGGCTCACGCCGCGGTCCGCGCCGTCGACGAACACCTGGCCCCACGGCCGGATGTTGAACTGCACCCGGCCCGTACCGGGTGATGCCGCGGGCGGCGGCGTGCCGCCCACCACCACCGGCGGCACGGTGCCGGTCGCGGTGGTCGTCGTGGTGCCGGGTGGCGTCGTGCCGGGCGCGACGGGTACCGTCGGCGACAGCCGGTTCAGTTCGGCGATGGCGTTGCGCGCCTCCCGCGCATGGAGGCCGCGCCGGTACCGGCGCAGATAGGCCTCGTAGCCTTCGCGCGAGTTCTCGGCCTGGGCCAGGTTCCAGTCCTCGACTTCGGAGGTCGACAGCGCGGGCTCCGGCGGGGTCGCGGGCGTTGCCGGCGTGGCGGCGACCGGCACGTTGTCGAGCGGCGTCAGCGGCCCTGCCGCAGGCGCGCTGCCAGGTGGTGCCGCGGGCGGCGTGGTGCCACCGGCGACAGCGCTGCCGCCAGCGGCGGGTGTGCCATCGGTCGCAGGCGGCGGGGTGGCCCCGGCGGCAGCCGACGCGCCAGTGCTCGGCGGCATGACGGCCGGCGGCGAGGCGGCGTTGGACATCGGCGCGGCAGGCGGCGGCACCGGCACCATCGCGGTCGTCGTGTCGGGCTTGCCTGAAGTCAGGCGCAGGCCGATCCAGCAACCCACCGCAACCAACGCAATCAGCAGCACGCCCACCATGCCCCACGGCGGCATCATCGATGGCTTCTTGCCCGCCGCCTCGGCCTTGCTGCTGCCACTGCCGCTCTTCGGTGCAGTGCGCGGCGGCGGCGGTGCGACAGGCTGCTTGACCTGCACCGGTTCGACAGCCGCCACAGGCGGCGAAACGAAGGCCGCTTCGTCCACCGCCTCTTCGAGCGGCGCGGGGGCCGACACGGGCGAGAACGGCGGCGGTGTTGCCGACACCGGCGCGGCCGCGATGAGCACCGTCGGCGCCGCCAGGCTGCTCACGTAGATGTCGCCGAGCTTCACGAGCCCCAGTTCGGCCGCGAAGGCGGCCACGGTCTGCGTGCGGTCCTTGCTGTGCACGGCCAGCGTGTGGTCGACCGCCGCGCAGAAGGCCGGGCTCAAATCGCTGCGGCCCATCGACGACAGCGGCACGTAGGCGTCCTGCACGCTGCGCACCACGGCCGACGGCGGCGGGTGCCCCGTGACCGCGCGGTACAGCACGGCGCCGAGCGCATAGAGATCGGTCCACGCGCCCTGCAGCAGCGTGTTGTCGTCGGCGTACTGCTCGATCGGGGAGTAGCCCGACTTCACCATCACCGCCACCTCGTCGACGAGGTCGGCAATCGATTTGCGCGCGGCGCCGAAGTCGAGCAGCACCGGCAGGTCGTCCTGCTGGATGAAGATGTTGTCGGGTGCGATGTCGCGGTGGAAGCACTGGTTGCGGTGCAGCGTTTCGAGCGTACCGAGCAGCGGGCCCAGCATGCCGAGCAGCCAGGGCTCGGAGATCTTCGCAGGCTCTTCCTCGGCCAGGCGGCGCAGCGTGCGGCCCTTGTAGAGCTGGATCGCCATGTAGGCGGTGGAGTTCGACTCCCAGAAGCGATGCACCCGCACCAGCGCCGGATGGCTGAATTGCGCGAGCGTGCGCGCCTCGTTGATGAAGCTGCGCAGGCCCGCCTGGAAGGTGGCCGTGAGCCGCTCGGAACGCACGTGCACGCTGTTGTCGCCCACGCGGCGCGCGAGCATCGAGGGCATGTACTCCTTGATCGCGACTTCGCGTTGCAGCGAATGGTCGTAGGCCCGGTAGACGATGCCGAAGCCGCCTTCCCGATCACCTCGAGCAACTCGAACTCGTCCAGCCGGTGGCTCACGCCCAGCGGATGGGGTCTTTCCTGCGGATCGGCCGGCGGACTGCCGCCGCTGCTGCCGTGCATCGTCGTCATTCATCTCCTCCTGCGGCGGGGGCCTGGTTTTTCATGCCCATGGCACGTGCCCCTGCGAAAACAATTTCGAAAACAGCCGTGTGTTGAGGCCGCCGCCATGGGCTGCGGTCCGCAACGGAGACCCGTCGGCCTGGTTGGTCCACCAGTAGCTGGTGCTGCCGAAGGGGTCGAAGCAGAGGGGCAGCTCCGGCCAGCCGAGACGCTGCTGGGCGGTCGCGCCAGCGGCTGTAGGTCCGAGGATCGAAAGAATGTCGTCCGACCCGCCACTGGCGGTGCGGAAGCCCTCGCGCCCCGCGGCCAATATCTGGCTGTCGAACTGATCGGGCACCACACCGTAGCGAATGGCCTGCAGCAAGGCGGTGCCGCACTGCCAGTACCAGGAGGCCGAGCCTTCGAGCACCGAGGGCCGGTAGTTCGACGCGGCCACCTGCAGGGTCACGCACACCGGGTAGTAGCGCCCCACGCGGTCGCAGCTCGGAGCCAGGCAGCCGAACTGCACCGCATCCACGCCCTGCGTCGCCGGGATGGCGAAGTTCCAGACCGGCGCCACCGCGTAGTGCCGCGTCATCGCATCGGGCCAGCGCTTGAAGCTGCCCAGGCCGTTCTGCATCCAGCGGTCCCACCAGGCCTGCAGCTCGCGCGGCATGCGGCGGTAAAGAAAGTCGCCGGCGGCGGGCCGCTTGCCGTACCAGCCGATCTGCTCGTCGACCGGAATCCATGACCTGGGTGGCATGCTGCTGTTCATTTCAGGATTTCCCAGGGCAGGAGAAGCTGTTCATCTGGTTCAGGCGCAGCGGGTTGTAGACGCTGTTCGCGGTCACCGCCAGCACCACCTTCTTGCCCTGCAGATCGAAGCTCGCGTTGAACGATTCGGGGGAGCTGCCTGCCGATATCGAGGCCTTGTCGAAGAGGCGGTGCAGGGCCCACGGCCCTTCGGTCACGATGCCGCCGGCCGGCGTGCCGTTGGCGGTCGTCACCTGCATCCGCACCTGGTTGCTGTTGCGCGGGCCGGGCCACTTGACGGTGCTGGGCGCCTGCGGGCCGTGCGCGTAGCGCACCGTCTGCCCGTCGATGTCCAGCGTGAACTGGGTGATGGCGGCGTCCATGTCCTCGGGCCGGATGTCGATCGTGAACGACGGCGTGCGGCCGCCCGCCATGCCCGAGAAGAACACGTCGCGGATCGCCTGCGCCTTCTGGAACGAGTCGAGGTACGCCGAGCGCCCCGCCGCGCTGCCGTCGACGCCGCGCTTGAAGGCCCACGGGTTGACCGACGTGTCGACCTGCGTGACGAGGTTCTTCTGGGAGAAGTCGTCCATCATCCCGCCCGGCGCGAACAGCTGTGCGAAGTCGCCCGAGGCCACGTCGCGGTTCGAGCCGCGTGTGAACGGATAGCGCCCCGCGATGGCCTGGTTGCAGAACGAGCCGATGCTGGCCGCCGCGCTCTGCCCGATATTCTGCCGCGTCACCGCAGCGGCCTTCGACGACGCGGTGGCCGACAGGTCGTTCAGCATGCCCTGGAACGGCACCGGCAGCCGGCCCGCCTCGGCCTGCACCTTGGTGACCGCATCGCTCGCCGGTGGAATGTTGCCGCTGCGCAGCGCCGTGTCGGTCGCAGTGAGGAAGGTGTAGAGCTCGTTGATGAGCGCGGCCGTCGCGTCGATGGGCGCCAGCCCGCCGGCCTTGGGCGCGGTCACCATGCGGCGCAGCGGCTCGAAGTGGTTGTCGACCAGCGACTCGGGCCGATCCCCCTGCGTGTTGCGGCGCTGACTGCCGTCGGGCTGGCCGATGAGCTGCTCGATGCGCTCGCGCGTGCTGGCCACGCGGTTCTGTGCCTGGTCGAGCAGGCTGCGCGCGGCCTCGTCGTGGTTGCGCAGCAGGTCGGTTTCGCGCGCCGCGCCGCGGATCAGGCGCGACATCGGCGACTCGCTGGTGGAGAGCACGCGCGTCATCTGGATGCTCTGCAGCAGCGAGCGGCTGTCGGCCAGCCGCACGTCGACCAGGTACTCGTCCCAGACCCGGATGTAGTCGGTGAGGTAGAGGCGCCGCACTTCGCGCAGCAGCAGCTCGCGCGAGGTGATGTCGGTGATGCCGGGCGCACGAATCTGCAGCACCCAGCGGTCTTCCTGTTCGAGCGAGAGCGTGGTCTCAGCCATGCGCTTGTCGAAGATGTCCCAGTAGCCGCGGTAGGTGAACAGCGTGGGGATGCCGTCGGTCAGCGGCTTGCCGCTGGCGCGCCGGATCACCAGCGCCGATTCGGCGCCCGCCGCCTCGGCAATGCTGAAGGCATTGGGCGGGCTGGTCTGCAGCAGGATGCGCCGCAGCCGCGCATAGGAGCGCTGCGCCAGCGGCACGCCGGCCAGCCGGTCGCGCGTCTGGGTGACGAGGCGGTCGTCCTTGGCAAAAGGCGAAGCCACCACGCGCCCGCCGAACAGCGTCTTCAGGTGCGACTCGAGGTTGGTGCGCTGCTCGCGCGTGAGCGATGCGCCGATCTTGCGGTCCACGTCGGTGAGCAGCCAAGCCTGCAGGAAGTCGGCGTCGTAGCGCTCGGCGTCGTACAGCATGAGGTAGGCCTTGAGCGCCTCGTAGCTGTACTCGGCATCGGTCTTCGAAGCGTCGCGCAGCGACTGCTCGATGCGCTGCGCCGCCTGCGGCAGCAGCACGCTTTCGAGCGCGCGCTGGTAGACGCCGTCGGTTGCGGCCTGCAGCTTCTCGCCCTGGTAGAGCCCGAAGTGGTAGGAGACGGGCGGATCGCCGATGTCGAAATGGCCCGACTTCGGCAGGTCGCGCAGGCGGTCGAGAACCAGGAGCGAGCTCGCGATGTCGCCGCTCGAATCGACCACCGTCGGCAGCTCGCCGCGCGCCGCGGCCTTGTTGAAGGACTTGGCGTTGTTGTCGACCTCGGCCACGTACTCCTTGTTGTTGCGCCAGCTGTTCACGCAGGCGCCCAGGAACACCACCACCAGCACGCCGATCAGGCTGTAGCCCGCGATGTCGATGGCGCGGCGGCGGCGGTACCAGCGCAGGTTGGTGCCGGCCACGCCCGCGTCGCGGAAGATCACCTGCTGCAGCAGCTCCTTCAGGAAGTAGCTCTTGCCCGGGCCCGGCGGCGGTGCCGGCGGCGCATTGACCTGCAGGTAGCGCTTGATGGCGCCCATGACGCGATCGAAGGCCGTGCCTTCCTGCGTGCCGCTCGTGAAGTACACGCCGCGCAACATCGACGCGGCCTCGAACTTCGAGGGGTTGAACACATCGGCCAGGAAGGTGCCCAGGATGTCCTCGAAGCTCGCGAACTGCTGCGGCAGCAGGTAGGCCTGCGCGCGGCGCATCTGGTCGGGCTCGGCGGCCAGCAGCTCGGGCAGGCGCTCGTCCAGGCGCTGGTGCAGCAGCTTGTATTCCTGGTGGAAACGCTCGCGCAGGTCGGCCTTGGCGCGGTCGGCCGGATTGGCCTCGATGGGGAAGGTGAAGCCCCAGACCTGCGCGCGCTCGGCGCGGCCCAGCGAGCCGAAGTACTCGTTGAAGCCGGCCAGGAGGTCGGTCTTGGTGACCAGCACATAGACCGGGAAGTCGATGCCCAGGTCGTTGCGCAGCTCCAGCAGGCGCTTGCGCAGCGCCATCGCGTGGCGGGCGCGCTGCGCGTCGTCGGCCAGCGGCAGGTGGGCGATGCTGATCGTCAGGATCGCGCCGTTGATGGGCTGGCGCGGGCGGAACTTCTTGAGCAGATCGAGAAAGCCCTTCCACTCGCTCTCGTCGGTTTCGCGGTTGCTCTCGTGCGTGGTGTAGCGGCCGGCGGTGTCGATCAGCACCGCCTCGTTGGTGAACCACCAGTCGCAGTTGCGCGTGCCGCCAATGCCGCGCACGGCCGCCTTGCCGAGCTGGTCGGCCAGCGGAAAGTCGAGGTCGGAGTTGACCAGCGCGGTGGTCTTTCCCGAGCCCGGCGCGCCGATGAAGATGTACCAGGGCAGCTGGTACAGGTACTGCCGGTTGAACACCGAGAGCGGCTCGCGGGCTTGCCGTCGGCGGCCTCCCCGAAGCGCATGTTCTTCAGGATGGTGGTCGCGTCGGTGAAGCCGCTTTGCAGCTCCTTGATCTCGGGCGCGTCTTCGGGCTTGGCCTCTTTTTCCTTCCTGGAAGGCGTGCGCAACTGGTTGAGCAGCTGCGCATTGAGCCGGCCCTCGCGCCACTTGCGATAGATCAGCCGAACGAGCCAGATCGCGAACATCGCGACGATGACCACGATGCGGACGAACTCGCTCTCGAGCGGCCGATAACGGCCCACGGCGACGACGGGGCCGATGATCCAGACCAGGAAGGCAATGGCGACCAGGCCGAGAAAAATCCAGAGGTCGCGGCTGACGAGAAAACGGAAGAAGGCGCGAAACATCAGCGGGTTCCCCCCTGCGGAGCCGTCGGCGCCACCAGCAGCGTGACCTCGACGCGTCGGTTGCGCGCGCGGTTGGCGGGCGAATCGTTGGGCGCCAGCGGATCGGCATCGCCGCGGCCTTCGGGCCGCGTCATGCGCGCGCCCAGCATCTTCTTGACCGCGTCGGCGCGGGCCTGCGAGAGCTGCCAGTTGGAGGGAAAGCGCACGCTGCGGATCGGCTGGTCGTCGCTGAAGCCGCTGACCAGCACATTGCCCTCGACGGCGTTCAGCGCATCGGCCACCCGCACGAGCACCGGCGCATAGCGGTCGAGCACGCGGTCGGAACCGGAGGCGAAGAGCCCGTCGCCGCGCAGCACCACCACGCTGCGGTCGGCCTCGTCGCGCACCGTCAGCAGGCCGTCGCGGATCTCGGGTTCGAGCAAGCGCTGCAGGCGGCGCCACGACGGCGCGCGCCGTCTGCGGCAGGCGCACGGCATTGACGGCCGAGAACGCACCGTCGGAATGGCCCGCCAGATTGAAGGTGAGCACCGCGAACGCGATGACCATCAGCACCGCGGCGACAGCGCCCATGGCCCACACGGGCAACCAGTTGTGCGTGCGGCGCACCGGCGCGCTCGCGTCCTGCCAGTGCGGCGACAGCGGCACGGCGATCTCGCCGCGCGTCTGGCGAATGATCTGCAGCAGCCGCTGCTTGAGCGTTTCGAGCTGCGTGCGGCCGTTGTCGATGACGCGAAAGCGCCCTTCGAAACCCATGGCCAAGCAGAAGTAGATCAGCTCGATCAGGTGCAGGTGCTGTTGCGGGTTCTGCACCAGGCGCGACAGCAGCTGGAAGAACTTCTCGCCGCCCCAGGTCTCGTTGTGGAACATCACGAGCAGGCTCTGCGACGACCAGATGCTGCCGCCCCAGGGCGTGAGCGCCGCGGCTTCGTCGACGGCGGTGCACAGGCAGTAGCGCGCGCCGATGATCACCTCGGGTGCAATGCCGCTTTGCTGCGCGCGCGTCTCGAAGCGCCGCACTTCATCGACGAGGTGCTCGCGCAGTTGCGCGGGCGCACCGTGGTGGCCCGTGGCGCGGATCTGCGGAATCAGGTCGAGCAGCGGATTGGCCGCCGCGACGAGCGGGTTGTTGCCCGCGAGCGCCGTGTCGCCCGCATGCGGACGCCGTGCGTCATGCCATGCGGTGAAGGATTCAGGTTGCTGGCTGAGGCCGCGCGGCGTGGAGGGCATGCCACCCGAATCGCCGTTGCCGCCGCCCGGGTTCGGCGGCACGAAGCCTCCCGGACCGACAGCCATGTCGTTGACACCGTTCATAGGGTCCCTCACGGACGGATGGCCCAGAACTCCA
This sequence comes from Variovorax sp. YR752, assembly GCA_945860785.1. Classification (GTDB taxonomy): domain Bacteria; phylum Pseudomonadota; class Gammaproteobacteria; order Burkholderiales; family Burkholderiaceae_C; genus Variovorax. Next base: position 9,749 of record CAMATD010000032.1, read on the forward strand.
TGGCCAGCCCTGGAAAGTCACCGGCCAGGTGCATGGCGACGCCACCTGATTTTTCGAGCTGTCGCCACATGTCGCCGCTCTTGTCGAGTTCGAAGTAGTGGTAGCCCGCGTTGTACGGAATCTGCCGCGGCGCCACCGGCAGCGGCCGCACGGTCACGCCGGGCAGCTGAAGCTGCACGAGGTCGCGGATACGTTCGACCGAACCGATCTTGACCTGCGTCGGAAAGCGCTGCTGGATGGCCTCGGCCGGCAGGTCGGCATGCACTGCGAGCACGAAGCCCGCATTGCGCACCAGCACCGGGTCGAGCATGCGGCCCACGCGCACGCCGTGGCTGTGCTCTTCGAGCTCGATGGCGATCGCGCTCTGTTCGAGCACGGCCGACAGCGAACGCCGCAGCTCTTCCATCAGCGGGCGAATGCTCTCGTTGAGGTTGTCGTGGTCGTACACCGGCCACAGCACCGGACGGCGCGTGGGCGAGGTGTGCGTGGCGAGATGGCAGGCCAGCTTAAGCCAGTCGATGAAGAGCTGCTCCGGGTGCACCTGCACCGCCTGCTGTGCATGCCACGTGGTGGCGAGGTAGCGGTTGACCAGTTCGAGCAGCAGGAAGTCGGAGACCTCGCTCACGCCGCCGCGGCCCGGTTGGGACAAGCGCGAGGCCAGCGCCTCGGAGCGCTGCGTGAGCAGGCCGTGCAGCTCGGCGATCATGCTGCGCAGCATCGCGTGCGCCGAGGCATCGAGCACCGGCGGGATGTAGTTGGCATCGACCACCAGCTTGTGGTCGGTACGACGCTCGATCACGCGCACCGCACCGATGGCCTGCCACTCCGCGGTGAGCGACGAAGCCCGCGCAAGGCGCAGGCGCGGTGCCGCGAGCTGCAGCACCGCCGGGCCGAGGGCCACGGCATTGCCGTCGGCCACCTCGCGCTCGATCACGCCGAAACGCGCGGCCGAACCTTCGTCCTCGGAGAAGATGACCTCTTCGCTGCCGGGCCTGCGCAGCGGCAACGCGAGCACGATGAGTTCATCGGTCAGGTCGCTCGGCACTTCATAGGGCAGCGGCGCATCTTCGGCACCGAAGGAGAACGGCGTGCCGTCGGGCAGCACACCAGCGCCGCCGAGCAGCGACACACGGCCGAGCGCATAGGCATCGCGGTCGATGTCCAGATGCAGCCAGCCCCAATAGGCGCCTTGCAGGCCCGCTGCGCGACGGGTCACATACTGCTCGACGTACCGCTCCAGTTGCTGGAAGTGCTGGGGCCGCAGGTACATGCCCTCGGACCACACCACGCGATTCGCCAATGCCTGCGGATGGGCGCCTTGTCTTCCGGCGCCCGAATTGCGAACTGTCACCAAAGAACCTCCTGGGGAGTGCTCACACTGAAGCGGGGAGATGCGTTTGTGAACGGCCTCCCGATCGATATGTTTTGCTCTGATGCTACACGGCGCTTCTTACGTTTTGCACCGCTTTTCGCGCGCGAATTTCTCGCACTTTCGTACTACCGAATGCGCAAAATTAACGACTTGGTAGCAACTCGATGCCCGTCTTGCGGATCGCGATGTGCACGGCCTGCTCGCTCGGCGAGAACTGCCACACCTTGTACAGATTGGTTTGCTTCGGTTCCTTCAGCGGCAGCACGATCCGCCAGCGTGCGGCCTCGAGCTTGCGATAGCCCGCGATGATGCCGATGGAACGCGAATCGAGTCCTGCTTCGCGCTTGAAGACACGCTCTTCGCCGCTGCGCATGATGGCCTAGTCCGCGTTCACGAGCTCCGTGGAAAGCGTTTCGCGGTCGCGGTCCTGTAGTGCAAAGTAGTCTGCCGCTTCGAAGTTGCCGGAAGATTTCAGTTCGAAGACCTTGACGAGAATCGGCGCCGCCTGGCCGCGTCCGTCGGGATTGACGCCGTCGTCGATCCTGACGGTGACGGCGTACGGCGTGGGCAGTGACTTTGCAGTCGACGCGCATCCACTGATGAGGCCCGCAAACAACGGTGTGGTTGCAAGTGCGCCGTGAAGCAAGGTTCGTCGATGCATGAGATCTCCCTCAGAGGTTCGCAGCCTATATTATCGAAGTCATGCGCACAAACAACGTCGCATTGCGTGCCTGTCGCATCACAACGGCACACTATCTCAAGCATTGCCTTTCGCGAGGTAGGAGAGAAGATTGAAGTCATGTCTGCCTGCACTGGCGTTCGCGCTTGTTCTGATCACGGGGTGTACGACCACGCCTCCGCCCGAGCCGCCACAATCCGAACGGCTGAGCCAGCAAGTGGCGCGCACGACGCTCGAACGCGCGCAACAGGCCTATGACGACGGCGACTACACCAAGGCCATCAACACGCTCAAGAGCGGCGGCGTGTCGGTGTTCGAAGGCGCCGAGCCCGCCACGCGACTCGATGCGATGAAGCTCGAGGCGTTCAGCTACTGCGTGGCCAATCAGATCGCCGAATGCCGCACGCAGTTCCGCAAGGTCCTCGATGCACTCCCGACCTTCGACCTGAGCGTTGCCGAACGCAAGCATCCGGTGTGGGGCCCCGCCTTCGAGGCCGCCAAGCGACTGAAGCGTTGACCATTGCGGTCGGCGACCGAGGCTCGACATGAACACGGAGATGCCATGCGTTGGACGGTGATCGAACATGCCGGCGCGCCGGTGACATCGGGGCCCTCGGCGCTGCTCGCGGCGCCCGGTGGAACGATCGGACGCAGCCCCGACAACCACCTCGTGCTGCCCGACGAACAGCGACAGATCTCGCGCCTGCAAGCCACCGTGCGCTTCGACGACGACGGGGTCGCGGTGCTTCGCAACATGAGCGCCGTGCTGCCGATCAGCGTCAATGGACAGGCGTTGCGGCATGAGCAGGAAGCGCGCGTTGCCGATGGTGATCGCGTCGCCATCGGGAGCTATGTGCTGGAGGCTGCGAGCGCGCATCGTGCGGCGAGCGTGGCTGCAGCGCCGGCGCCTTCGCTGCCGCCGCTACCACCACCTCCTCCTCCGGTTCCGATGGATGTGCAGCCGTCGCCGTTTCGGCCGCTCGAACCATCGGCGAACCCGATGGCCGCCCATCCGATGGGCGCGCTTCTCCCGGCTTCGCCGGCCTCCGATGTCTTCTCGGATCTGTTCGGCGAAGGTGCTCTGCCCATCGGAGATGCACAGCCCGTCACGGTGGCGATGCCGACGCCCGCGCCGGTGTTTGCGCCGGTGCCGCCCCCAGCGCCGGTCGCTGCGCCTGCACCAGCGCCAGCGCCACGAGAACAGTTCGCCGCTCCGTTCGCCACCGCGCCCGTGCTGCCACCAATGCCCGCGAAGACAGCCCCTTCGAGCGCGCCGCAAATACCTTCCGCGGCCGACTGGGACGCCATCCTCGCCAACGCACCGCGCCGTGTCGACAGCACGCCCGCGCCGATGCCCGACCCGATGGCGCACGAGCCTTTCGAACTGCCCTCGCAGGCGCGCAGGAACCCCGTCGATCCACTCGCCGAGCTGAACCCCGACAAGACGGCGAGCGACATGTCCGACATGGCGCTCAAGCGCGGCATGGACCCGCTGTCGTTCTTCGCCGACGACAACAACGCGCATTCGCCGCTCTCCGATCCGCGCCCCACCGCGCTGACCCATGAAGACCCGCTCAGCGACATGCACCCGGCCCTCGACCTGCTGGCCAAGCCAGCGGCTGTGCAGGGGTACAGCCATTCGAACCATGCACGGGAGGTGGCCGCGCAGTTCCGGCCGCCGAATCCGGTGGCATGCAATCCGCCTGTTGCGCAGCCGGTGAAGGCAGAGGCACCTCGGCCGCCTGCTCCGCCACCACCACCGCCTCCCCCGGCCCCTGCGCCAGTCGAGGCGCAAAGCCCTCCCACGCCACCACAGGCGGCCATCGAGCCGCCTGTGGAAGCAGCGCCTCCTCCCCCCGCCGAACCGCCGGTCGAACCGGAACCGGAACCGAAACCCGTTGCCGTTCAACCGGTGGCCGCGCCCTCCATACCTGCAGCGCCCTCCTCCTCTTCCTCGGACGAACTCTTCAAGGCTTTCCTCGAAGGCGCAGGCGTGCCCGACGTTGCCGGCCACCAGCCGCTGGACGCTGAGGCCATGCGGCGCCTCGGCCGGCTCATGCGCGCGTTCACCGACGGCACCATCGAGCTGCTGTCGTCGCGCGCGATGCTCAAGCGCGAAGTGCGCGCAGAGATCACGATGATCGTCGACGAAGAAAACAACCCGTTCAAGATTCTCCCCAACGGCCGCGCCGTGCTCATGCAGATGTTCGGCGCGCGCATGCCCGGCTTCCTGGCACCCGAAGCCGCCGTCCACGATGCGCTCGGCGATCTGCAGTCGCACCAGCTCGGCATGGTGGCCGGCATGCGGGCCGCGCTGCTCACACTGCTCAAGCGCTTCGACCCCGCGACAATGAACAGCACCACGCCGCACGACGGCAGCCTCGGCGAGAAGCTGCTGCCCGGCGGCCGCGAGGCGCGCCTGTGGCGCCAGCTGCAGCAGCTGCATGCGGAGACGACGGAGGCCGTCGAAGACGATTTCCAGGCCGTTTTCGGCCGGGCCTTCCAGCAGGCCTACGACAAGGAGATGGAACGTTTGAAGGAGGCGCGCCGTGCTTGAGACCACCCGCGCTTTCGCGGTTCCCATTTCCACCTCGCAGTTCTCCTGCGTGGGCGAGCGCTCCGGCAACCAGGACGCCTCGGCTATCACCTCGACGAGTACAACGCCTGCTTCGTCGTCAGCGACGGCGTGGGCGGCAACGCGGGCGGCGAGCTGGCCGCGCGCATCGCGGTCGACACGGCGCTCAACACCTTCGTCGCCAACCCCTCGGTCGCGGCCGAGGACATCCAATACGCCGTGAAGGCGGCCAACGACGCCATCCTCGCCAGGCAGCGCGAGCTCGCCGACCAGAGCAGGATGAGCGCGACCATCGTCTCGCTGTTCGTGGACCGCACCAGCGGCCAGGCCTGCTGGGCCCATGTGGGCGACAGCCGTCTCTACTGGTTCCGCCGCGGTGCGCTGATGCAGCGCACCGAAGACCACAGCCTGTCGGAACGCTCCGGCGAAGCCGCGACGGGCAATGGCGCCAACGGCGGCGAACGCCTGGTCAAGACCAACCTGCTGTACCGCGCGCTCGGCGCGCGTGCGACGGCGGAGGCCACGGTATCGACGCCGCAGCGGCTGGCCGATGGCGATGCCTTCCTGCTGTGCACCGACGGCCTGTGGCAGCTCATTTCACAGCAGGTGATGGAGCGCTCGCTGCAGCTGGCCGACAGCGCCGAGGAATGGCTCGCGCTGCTGCGCCGCGCGGCCGAAGCCAAGGCCGACGAGTCGCAGGACAACTACTCGGCGCTGGCGGTCTGGGTGGGGTTTCCGCAGCAGGTGACGCTGGCGGGGACGGCGCAGCCTGCGGCGCGTTCGTAGCCAGCGATACCGGAGCGCGCTCGACTATGGCACGAAGTTCAGGTTCTTGAGCTGACCCGGGACGATCTGGATGCCCCAGGCATTGCCCCCGTTCTGTTGCGTCATGCTCGTGAGCCGGACCCCTGGCGAACCCTTGATCAGGAAGTTGTTGGAGCCCGTGGTCTTCTTCGAATAGCTCATGACCAGGGACTTGCGCACACCCAGGCCGATGCCCGCGTTGTCCCCGAAGGTCAGCGGTATCTTGGTCTTCTTGTTGTGCGCGCACATGCACATGAAATAGATGTTGGTGACGTTGGGCACGGCTGTGAAGCCCAGCGCGAAATCCGGATGCGGAAATGGAATCGCAGGCGTCTTGCAGACGTCCGGGATTGCGAAGTCGAGACTTGGCCCCTGGCAAGCACAGTGCATTCGATACCTCCTTCGTTCAAAAAAAAGCAAGCGGTCATCCCATGTGGATCTGCTTGGCGTCCGCCTTGATCAGATTCCTGGCCGTGACCACTGTGTTTCTTCCGTGCAGGCGGGCCATTTCGCTCGCCTTGTAGTCGATCTGGCCCGCCTCCACCTAGTCCAGGCCTTCCGTCATCCGAAAGGCCGATTTGCTCAGATGGCCCAGCCGGTCCACGATGGCCTCGTAGACGCGGCCGATGATGCGGATGTTCACCACCGTCGCACGCGCCTCCTCGCCCTGGTAGCTCATGCGGCCAATCTGGCAGTCGGCGGCCTGTGCGCCGATGCGCAGATGCGCGGTCTGCATGTCGAGGCCCTCCCGCCCTTCGAGATGGAGCTGCGTGGCGCCTTTCACGCGGACGGCGCCGCGCTCGGACGCCAGCGTCAGGTCCCCCGTCACGTCGATGCGTGCCGTGCTCGCATCAGCCTGCTCGGCGACCGCCGTCAGGTAGAGGCGTTGGTCATCCGGACCAGTGACGAGCACCGTGTCGCCGAGTTCGGGCCGCAGCAGGCAACTGACTGCCCGCTGGCAGCGCAGAACGCGCCCTTCACTGGCCACACTGTGAATGCCGCCGGGCAGGATGGCCGTGACGATCCCCAAGGCATTCACGACGCCACCTGCGCCGCCGGGCCGCGCCGCGGCGATCGTCTCGCGATGCATACCCGCTCGCGACGGGGTATCCGCTGAAGAAGACTCGATGTTCATGCTGGATTCCTGGCTGAATGAGGCCTCATTCGGAACGGCCGGGTGTTGGGGATGTTGTGGAAGAGGAAGACGGATCCCGGTGCTTCGGGCGCCGCGCCGAGAACTCCTCGGCATCGAACATGGGCGCGTCCTTGAGAAGCAGCCCGCCACGATCGGAGAAGCGCGTGCCCTCCAGCATCGCACGGTGGACATTGGTTCGCATCAGCGTGGCGTCACGAAAGTCGGCATCCCGCAGATCGGCATAGGACAGGTCTGCGTGGCTCAGCTGCGCTGCGCTGAAGACGGCACCAGTGCATTGCGCGCGATGAAAGACGCACTGCGCGAAGTTGGCGCCGGACAGGTCGGCACCGTTGAGCCGTGCGTCGGCCCAGACACTCTGGAAGAAGTTGCCGCCGTTCAGGCCCACGCCGTCCAGCTTCGTCTCCACGAACACGCACTGCGGCGCGACCACTCGCCGCAACGAGCCGCCCTCGACCCTGGCGCCCTTGAAATTGCATTGATTCAAGGTCGCGCCCTCGAAGTCGCAGCCGGAGAGATTGGCATCGACAAACTGGCACAGGTCGAATTTCTGGTCCCGAAAGACCTGTCCCGAAAGATCCGATTCGACAAACATCGTGCGCGAGAAATGACAGCGCGAGAAGACCGCGCTGCGCAGATCGGCTTGGTAGAACGTCGTTTTCTCCAGCACGCTGCCCGAGAAATCGGCCCGCTCGAGCCGCGTGTCGTAGAACACCATCATCTCCGACGTGAGCGTGCCGAACGATGCCCCGCTCGCATCGCAATCCACGAAGCTCAGCATTCCCGCAACCGCACCGTCGAAGCGCGCCTCGGACAGCCGGACATCGTGGAACGCCGCCTGGTCCAGCCTGGCGCTGTCCATGCGCATGCCCGAAGCGTCGCCGCGGTGAAAGGTGCATTGGTCCGCATCGGCCTGCTCGAGAACGGCGCCCGTCAACCTGCAGTCGACGAACATGCTGCCGTTCACCTGCGCGCCGGACAGGTTGGCGCCCGAAAAGTCGGAGTCGAGGAAGATGCCGCCCGCGAGGTCCAGGCCACGCAGGTCCAGCCCCTGCAGATTCGCTTTGGAGATCTCCCGGCCTTCCTTGATCATCTTGCGCAACTGCCTGGGCGTCATGAAGCCGCCTCTGGCGCCTTGCGGCGGGGCGTCGTGATCACCTGCTCCGTGTAAGCCTCGTCGAACCGCGTGGTGGCGTCGATGAGGCACTGCGAAAGATCGGCCTGGAATAGGTTGGCGCGGTGGAAATCGGCCGCCACGAGAATCGATTTTCGCAGATCGGCATCGATGAGGCTGGCATCCACCAGCGAGGCGCCTGTGAGATCGGTGCGCACGAAAGCCGCTCCGTCGGCATTGGCGCCGGCCAGCTTCGCGCCGCGCATCGAGGCATCCGAGAAGTCGGTGTTGTCCAGCCGGGCGTCGCGGAAGTCCGCGCCATCGAGCTCGATCTGCTGCAGGTTGCAATCGGTCAGCACGGCGCCCTGGAAATTGGCGCCGCACAAATGGCTTTCGTCCACGAAGCACGTGCTGTGCAGCCGGGCGTCGGAGAAATCGACCCGGTCGCTGCAGTCGGTCTCGGTCCAGTCGCAGGTGTCGAGTTCCGCGCCCTGGAATCGAAGATCCGACACCGTGCTCTCGATCCATGCCACCTTGTGCAGCACGGCATCCGTGAAGCGAAGGCCGCGCAGCACGCTGTCTTCGTCGAAATTCACCACAGACAGGCGAGCGCCCTTGAAATTGCATTCGGAGAGCGTCGCCTCGGTGAAATCGATATCGTCCATCGCGACCGCCGAGAAATCGCAGCGCTCCGCGGTGAAGGACTCGACGAGGGTGTTCTCGAAGCGCGCGCCCGAAAAATCGGCATCGCTGCATCTCACCAGGGCCAGGTTGGCCTGCGCGAAGTTCACTTCGCGCATCGACGTTCCATGCAGACTGGCGCGTGCCAGCACGGCGCCCTGCATGTCGCCGCCGTCCAGCACGCTGCCGGTGAAATCGGCGCACTCGAGCAGGGCCCGGTGCCAGCGCGCGTTGCGAAGGTCCATGTTCGACAGGTCTGCGCCAGTGAAGTCGAGGTCCGAGAGGTCTCGCGTCTGCGCGAGGATGCGTTCCACCCGGGCCCGGACCTCGGCCGCTTCTTCGGGCGCCATGCGGTCGGCGGCGTCCTGCGTGTGCGCGGTGCGGCGATAGTGGTCGAGAAGGGCGGCCTGGGCTTTCCCGACCAACTCGCGCATCTGCTGCATCTGCTGCGGGGAGGGCGAAAAGCCGGCCGCGGCCGGCCCGCTGGCCATGGCCTCGATCTTCGGCATGGCGTCGTCCTGGGGCGGGCCCTTCTGGCGCGCCTGCCCCACCTCCTCGAAGATCCTGGACGTATCGAAACCCACCTTGCGCGATTGCTCCGCGTTGGCTCGCCCAGTCTCTCGGCGAGCGCGTTGCGCGCCTCGTCGGCCTTGCGGCGATGCACCTCGACGGTCTCCCTGGTCTTCTGGATGAAGGCCGGCAGCTCGCGTAGCGTCGGCGTCTTCCCGGCTGCGAACTCCGCAGCCGGATCCTCCGTCCAGGTCAGCCCTCTCGCCTCGAACGCCGCCCTCGTGCTGGCCATCTCCAGCTCCGCACGGGCCTTCATGTTGGTGCGCATCGGCGAATCCTCGAACGTCGCGTCGAGCTCTGGCCAAGGCGCGATGGCGGCCTCCGGCATCAGATGTTCGTCGAACAATGCGTAGAGCGCCCGGTCCTCCGACTCGCAGCGCAGCGACATCACCTCGCGATAGGCATCCAGTTCCTTCGGCGGCGTGGCCCCGTCTTCGAGCGCGATCATCGCGTGCGTGATATCGGCGGCGTCGTCCTCCTTGACCGGAATGACCCCGTGGTAGATCAATCCGATCCGCTCCAGGTGGGGAAAGAACCAGGCCGTGGTCAGGCGCATGGGCACGTCGTCCAGCGTCCCTACGGTGGAATCCACGCCGTTGACGGCCCCCCGCACCACGAAGGCGCGCGCACGCCACTGCGGCACGTTGCCGCGCAGGATCGCGTGCTCGGGATGCATGTTCCAGATCTCGCAATCCGCGCCAGCGATCTCGCCATCGCCGGCTGCCAGCCATTGGTCTGCGGGCGCCGCGTTGAAGTAGCTCCATTCCATGTCCTTCGCGAACCCCGGGAACAGATGCTCCTGCCAGTGCTCGTCGTACTGACGGCCCAGCCGCTTCGCGCGTGAGGGCCGTGCGATGTCCACCAGCCCGAGTCCGGCGGGTTGCACGGCCTAGTCGGGTCGATGCAGCCGCGCGCCGGGGTGCTCGACGTTCGGCAGTCGATGCGCGCGCAGTCCGTTGACCACTTTCTCCCCATGTCCGATGCCGACGGGGTTCTCCTCGAAACCCGGACCGCCGTAGGCATGGCGCCAATCGACGCGCAGCGACTCGAAGGACGCTGGCGCGGTTGCGCGGCCGTCGATCCAGAAGCGCTCGCCGAAGACCAGCAGGTCCTTCTGCCGGGTGCCGACCCGCACGCGCACCGCGCACTGGGTCTTGTCCTGCTGATGTCCGCTATAGGCCTGGCCACTGACCAGGAACTCGGGACTGGCCTTGGGCATGGCCAGGTCGAACGGCGCCTCGCTGCCGAGCTCGTCGCCGAAGGTCTGCCAGCAATGCGGCTCGGGAATGAGCCTGGCATCGCTGCCCAGGCCGTCTGTCATGGCGATGACCGTCACCGCCAGCCAATGGCGCTGGTCGTTCGTGAACGGATGGGTCAGCATGCTCAGCCGCAGGGGTTTGATGATTCTCATGTGTTCTGTACGAACGACACCTGGGTGCGCTCGCGATCGATGGCCACCAGCGGTGGATTGCCGTCCGAATAGAGGATCGGAAGCTTCTTCCCCGTCGTGAAGTTCGCGAGGAGTTCCTGATCGATGAAGGTCTTCAGGATCGTCTCGTGCATCGTGCCTGCGTCATCGCAAAAGCGCACCCGCAGCTCCGCGGCCGCCATGTTCGGCGATCCGTTGCGCCAGACGACCAGCCAGTTGTCCGGCCGCGCAAGCATCAGGATGTCGGCCTCGGCATGCTGCCCGATGCCCTTCAGCGCCTTCCAGCGCTTCTCTTCCAGCACATGATCCGACTGGGTCGACATGACACTGCGCACGAGGAAGAAGCTCGTGATCAAGACAAACACCACAGTGATGCTGGTCATGACGGCAGCAACGATTTCCTTCCAATCCATCCGAAGTCCTTTGTCCGCGCGAACCGACCATTCAGGTGTTGTTTTCCATGCCGCTGGTCGTCTTCTTCTTGCCGCCTATGCGCAACGCAGCCATCGCCGACGAGACCTTCGCCCAGGGCACCTTTTTGGCCGACTTGTGGGCCTGAACCCAGTTGACCGCCGACAGATTCAGGAACACGCCCGTCTGCAGAAGGGAGTTGGAGACCGTCGTCTGGATCTTGTTGCCGAAGATATCCAGGCTGCCGACGACGATCAGGTGCTGATGCCAGTAGGACTCGTGCACCAGCTGGTTGAACCAGCCCTGGTCGGTGGCATTGATATGCTGCTCCGGCGCGTTGATCACGGTGCCGGTCGCGTTGATCCTGAACGTCGTGGTCTTGATCGTGTAGTCGGTGCTGGTGTTGTGCATGCTGGGCGCGTAGACCGTCTTCGGCCCGAGCACGGTCTTCAGCTTCGGCCCCTGCACCAGCGTGATGTCCACCGCATTGATAATTTCCAACCGGCCGCTGCCGGTGACGCGGATGTCCGCGCAGCTCACGAGCCGCAGCACGGTTCCGTTGATGGTCACGAGGACTTCGCCGTTCACGGTCTCGGTCGCGCCGCCCGTCACCGTGCGGTCTTCGCCGCCGTTGATGGTCTCCACCGCTCCGCCCGTGATATGCCGCTCCTCGCCCGACTCGAAGGTCGACGACTCGTGGCCCTTGATCAGCGTCGTGCGCGTCTTTGTTCGTCGTGTGCGTCTCGTCGCCCTCCACCTCCGTGTCGAGGTTGCGCTCCGCGTGCAGCAGGATCTGCTCGGCGCCCATGCTGTCCTCGAAGACGATGGCGTTCGCATTGGCCGGCGAACCGCCCCGGGTGGAGCGGGACGCGATCCCGCTCTTCGTCGCCTCGCCGGGCAGGTCGAACGGCGGCATCTGGTCGGCGTTGTACACACGCCCCATGACGATGGGGCGGTCGATGCGCCCGGCGATGAAGTCCACCACCACTTCCTGGCCGATGCGCGGCACATGAACGGTTCCATAGCCTTCACCCGCCCAGGCCTGCGACACACGCACCCAGGCGGAGCTGTTCTCGTTGCGCTGGCCCGCACGATCCCAATGAAACTGCAGCTTCACCCGCCCGTACGAGTCTGTCCAGATCTCCTCGCCCTCGGGACCGACCACCGTCGCGGTCTGCGGGCCGGTGGTGCGGGGCATAGGCGTCTGGCGCGGTGCGCGGAACGGGTTGTCGGCCGGCTGCGCCACGAACCCGAATCCGTAGCTACCCGGCGCGCTGCCGGTGGCATAGCCGCCTTCCCGCAGCGCATACGACACCGAGACGATCAGGTAGTCGCGGTTGTCGTCGCCGCGCGGTGCGTTGCGCAGCGTGAACTTGCGCCCGGGCGCCATGCCGCGCACCGTCGCGTGGCCGTTGCTGCGCGCCGCCAGCGACTGCGCCTCTTCGAGGCGCACGCGCGCATAGTGCTCGGCCTGCCCGCCGTCGGTGTGCTCGCCGAGCCACTCGTACATGTCGTAGCCGGCGTTGTCGTGTGAACGCGGTTGGTTGCGCGTGCTGCTCAGATCGCCCTTGGGCGTGGTGAAGTTGAAGTCGTCCACCGTGTAGCTGCCCGAGCGCAATTCCTCGGTCACCTGCCAGTCGTCGATGACCTCCATGTCCTCGGTGATCGGCCTGTCGGCCGCGAAGCAGTCGATGCTTTCGTAGCCCGGCATCGGCTCGTGCGCGCCCGCATCGTCGGCCAGCACCAGCGTGTGGCGTTCCTTCTCGTGCTCGAAGAAGTAGTAGATGCCTTCCAGCTCCATCAGCCGGCTCACGAAAGCAAAATCGCTCTCGTCGTACTGCGCACAGTATTCCCAGGGCCTGTAGGTTCCGCAGAGCTTCTTCTCGAACACGAAACCGTAAGCACCGAATACTTCCTCGAGGATCTCGACCACCGACTTGTTCAGGAAGGTCCTGTTGTCGCTCGCGCGCGTGAGAAACCAGAGCCACGGCCGCATCGTGGCGCGATAGATCGTGTGGCGCGACACGCCGTCTTCGAACCCCACCGGCGCGAATCGCGTGATCTGGCCATGGAGGAACCGCACGCCGGCGGCCGTCTTGATTTCCAGCGCGAGCGGTTTGCCGAGCACGGCGTCGGCATCGATCGAAGGCTGCGGACTCAGGAGATCCACATCGAACTCGAAAAGCTGCGAAAGCCCCTCCGTGCCATGCATGGAGCGGAACAGCAGTTGGTCTTCGCCGAGCGGCGAATGGGCTTTCAGAATGCGGTCCATGAACGGTTGCCTCTCGTGTCGGTGCCGTGCGGTGATCGGTGAAGACGCCGCCTCATTTTTTTCTGACCTTGAAGTAGTTGGCCACGTAGAAGGGGGTGAAGCGCAGGCTGACCGCACCGTGCTCCTTCTTGCCCTTTGCCCCGACGAGGAACTTGAACGGCGCGTCGATCATGAAGAACGTTGCCCAGTTCTGAAAGATGCCGTTGAACTGCGTGTTGTTTCCGCAGATCTGGAGTTTTGCATCGTAGACATCAGCGGCAACCGCAATCGCCTTCACTTTGTCGCGGGCCAGGAATTTCAGGAAACCCAGGAGCCAGTGCTGGTCTTTGATGTTGACTGTCTTGTGGGGCGTCTTGATGATGATCACGTCCGCGTTGAGCGTGTAGTTGGTCGTGTCGATCGTGTAGTTGTCGGTGTGATTGACGATGTTGGGCGCATAGACGATCTTCGGTCCGGCCACGAGCGTGATATCGGGCCCCAGCACCACCTTCAGATCGATCGCATTGATGAGCTCGATGCGGCCGGCGCCGGTGATGCGGATGTCCGCGCCGGTCACGAGCCGTATGGAGCTTCCATTGACCGTCAGCAGGATGTTGCCGTTCACCGTTTCGACGATGCCGCCGTTGACTGTGCGCAGCTCCCCGCCCGTGATCGTCTCGGTGGCTCCGCCCGTGATCGTGCGCGTCTCGCCATCTGTCACCGTCTCGGTCGCCCCGCCCGTCACCGTGCGCGTCTCGCCGCCGTCGATGGTCTCCACCGCGCCTCGCGTGATGTGCCGCTCCTCCCCCGCCTCGTAGGTGGCCGACTCGTGACCCTTGATCAGCGTCGTGTGCGTCTTCTGGGTGGTGTGCGTCTCGTCGCCCTCTACCTCCACATCGAGGTTGCGCTCCGCATGCACCAGGATCTGCTCGGCGCCCATCTTGTCTTCGAACACGAAGGCGTTGGCCGTGGCCTCCGAGCCCCCCTTGGATGACCGCGTGACGATGCCGCTCTTGGTGGCCTCGCCCGGCAAGGCGAACGGCGGCATCTGGTCGGCGTTGTACACGCGCCCCACGATCACCGGCCTGTCGGGCCGCCCGCCAATGAAGTCGACGATCACCTCCTGCCCGATGCGCGGCGTGAACACACCGCCGAAGCGCTCGCCCGCCCAGATGTGTGACACCCGCACGAAGCGCGAGCTGTTCTCGTTGCGCTGGCCGTAGCGGTCCCAGTGGAACTGCACCTTCACACGGCCGTACTGGTCAGTCCAGATCTCTTCGCCCTCGGGGCCGACGACCGTCGCGGTCTGCGGGCCGCTGGTGCGCGGCGGGGGCGTCTGGCGCGGCGCCCTGAACGCCAGCGCGGTGGGCTGCACCACGAAGTCGAAGTTGTATTCGCCGGGCGGCCGCACCCGTCGCATAGCCGCCTTCGCGCAGCGAGTAGTTGACGGCCACCGCCAGGTACTCCTGGTTGTCGTCCGAGCGCGGCGAGTTGCGCATCGTGAACGTGTAGCCCGGCGCCATGCCGCGCACGGTCGCCTGGCCCGCGCTTCGCTGCGCCAGGGCCTGCGATTCCTCGAGGCGCACGCGCGCATAGTGCTCGCCATCACCGGCGGCCGGGTAGTCGCCCAGCCACTCGTACATCTCGTAGCTGGCGTTGTCGCCGCCCAGCGGCTGGCTGCGCACATTCATCAGGTCGCCCTTGGGCGTGGTGAAGTTGAAGTCGTCCACCGTGTAGCTGCCCGAGCGAAGCTCTTCGCTGGGCTGCCAGTCGCGGATGACCTCCATGTCTTCGGTCACCTCGCGGTCGGCCGCGAAGTAGTTGATGGTCTCGTAGCCGGGCATCGGCTCGTGCGAGCCGACGTCGTCGGCCAGCACCAGCGTGTGCTGGTTCTGCTCGTGCTTGAAGTAGTAGTAGATGCCTTCGAGTTCCATCAGCCGGCTGACGAACGCAAAGTCGCTTTCGTTGTACTGCACGCAGTACTCCCACTGCCGGTAGCTGCCGCTCAACTTCTTCTCGAACGCGAAGCCGTAGTCGCCGAACACCTCTTCCAGGATGTCCACCACCGACTTGTCCTGGAAGATCTTGTTGTCGCTCGAGCGCGTGAGGTACCACAGCCACGGACGCACGGTGGCCCGGTACACGGTGTGGCGCGAGGTACCGCCTTCGCGGCCCATCATCGAGAAGCGAACCACCTGGCCATTGAGGAAACGCGGCTTGTCGCCTGCTGTCTGGATCTCCAGCGACAGCGGCTTGCCCAGCACCGACTTCAAATCGATCGCCGCGCTCGGGCTCAGCAGATCGACTTCGAACTCGAACAGCCTCGACAGCCCCTCGCTGCCCTGCATCGAGCGGAACAGCAATTGATCCTCGCCCAGCGGGGTATGCGCCCTTATGACTCTGGCCATCCGGGTTGTCTCCTTGTAGTTTTACGCCTCTGCAAACTCGTACTGGAAGTCGTCCCCCGCGGCAGACAGCCGCACGCCGGCGTGCTTTCGCGCGCTGACTGTGGCGCCGATGACTTCTTCGCTCAGTCGGGGGAGGATGGTGTGCGTGAGGATCGCATCGATCATCCGGCCACCCGACTCTATGGCGGTACACCGGCGCGCCACCAGTTCGACGGCGCTGTCGTTGTAGTCCAATGTAATGCCATGGTTCGCTGCGAGCCGCGTTGCGATGCGGTCGAGCTGGAGACGGATGATGCGATGCAATGCGTCGGCTTGCAACGGGTAATAAGGCACTACAACCAGCCGCCCGAGCAACGCCGGTGCGAACACCTTCAGCAGCGGTTCGCGCAGGGCCGCGGCCAGCGGCTCGGGGTCGGGGCGCAGGGTCGGGTCTTCGCACAATTGCATGACCAGGTCGGTGCCGACGTTGGAGGTCATGATGATCACGGTGTTGCGAAAGTCGATGTGCCGGCCTTCGCCGTCTTCCATCCAGCCCTTGTCGAAGACCTGGAAGAAGATCTCGTGCACGTCGGTGTGCGCCTTCTCGATCTCGTCGAGCAGCACCACGCTGTAGGGGCGGCGCCGCACGGCCTCGGTCAGCACGCCGCCTTCGCCATAGCCCACGTAGCCCGGCGGCACGCCCTTAAGCGTGGAGACGGTGTGCGACTCCTGGAACTCGCTCATGTTGATGGTGACGAGGTTCTGCTCGCCACCGTAGAGTGCTTCCGAGAGCGCAAGTGCGGTCTCGGTCTTGCCGACGCCCGAAGGGCCGCAGAGCAGGAACACGCCGACAGGCTTGTTGGGGTTGTCGAGTCGCGCACGCGCGGTGCGGATGCGCCGCGAGATGGTCTCCAGCGCATCGGGCTGAGCCACCACGCGGGCCGAGAGAATGTCGCCGAGCCGCAGCACCGACTGCGCGTCGTCGCGCACCATGCGGCCGATCGGGATGCCGGTCCAGTCGGCCACCACGGTGGCGATGGCCTGCGCATCGACAGCGGCGAGGATGAGCGGCGATTCGCCCTGCAGCTGTACGAGCTTGTCCTGCGCCTCGTTGAGTTCGGCGCGAATCTCTTCGGGTGTTCTTTCGGGCTCCGACGGAGCGGGCTCGGTGTCAGCCGGGGCTTCGACTTCGTCGCCCTCTTCCTCTTGCGCCTCGGTCTGCACAGGCACCGCCGCAGGCGACAGCAGCTTGCGAAGCGCCACGATGCGCTCGACGAGCGCGCTCTCTTCCACGCGACGCTGCTCCAGCAGATCGAGTTCGGCCTGCGCCGTGGCCACCTGGGCCGCGATGTCTTCGACGCGTTTGTGCTCGCCGACACCGATGGCCGCCTCGCGCCCCGCGATGCCCGACTCGATGCCCAGCACTTCGATGCGGCGCTGCAGATCTTCCAGCGCCGCAGGCAATGCATGCTGGCTCAGCGCCACGCGCGCGCATGCCGTGTCGAGCAGGCTCACGGCCTTGTCGGGCAGCTGGCGCGCGGGAATGTAGCGGTGCGACAGGCTCACGGCCGCTTCGAGCGCGGCATCGAGAATGAGCACGCCGTGGTGCTTCTCCAGCTCCGCCGAAATGCCGCGCAGCATGATCACCGCCTTGGGCTCGGTGGGTTCGTGCACCTGGATGGTCTGAAAGCGGCGGGTGAGTGCCGGGTCTTTCTCGATGTACTTCTTGTACTCCGACCAGGTGGTCGCGCCGATGGTGCGCAGCCGGCCGCGTGCGAGCGCGGGCTTGAGCAGGTTGGCCGCATCGCCGGTGTCGGCCGTGCCGCCCGCACCGACCAGCGTGTGCACCTCGTCGACGAACAGCACGATGGGCTTGGGGCTCTTCTCGACCTCGTCGATCACCTGCCGAAGCCGCTGTTCGAACTCGCCCTTCACGCCCGCGCGGCCTGCAGCAGCGTGGGGTCGAGCACCCACAGCGACACGTCCTTGAGCGAGGGCGGCACGTCACTCGAGGCAAGGCGCGAGGCCAGCCCTTCGACGACGGCCGTCTTGCCCACGCCGGCCTCGCCGGTGAGCAGCGGGTTGTTCTGGCGGCGGCGCATCAGGATGTCGATGATCTGGCGGATCTCGTCGTCGCGGCCGTAGACCGGGTCGAGCTCGCCGGCGCGCGCCTTGGCGGTCAGGTCGCTCGCGTACTTGGCGAGTGCCGAGCCACCTGCTGCCGGGCCTTCGCCCTGGTGGTGCGCGGCCGCGGGCGCACTGCCGCTGCCTGCCGTGTTGCCCTGCGCAACGTCGTAGTCGTCCTCGGGCGAACCTTCGGTCCACGCCGCGAGCTGGACGACCAGCACGTCGGGCACGATCTTGTCGAACTCGCGCGAAATGCCCGAGAGCACCTGGCGCAGGCCGGGCGTCTTGATGATGCCCGCGAGCAGATAGGCGCCGCGGATCGACGTGGCCTCGAAACGCAGGCTGGCATACACCCAGGCGCGTTCGACGGCGTTGTCGACGTGTTCGGAGATGTCGCTGATCGAGGTGGCGCCATGCGGCAGGCGGTCGAGCGCACGCACCAGGTCCTGCTCGACCGCATCGAGGTTGAGCCCCGCGCGCTTGACGATGCGCAGCATGTCGCTGTCCTGCAATTGCAGGATCTGATGCAGCCAGTGCACCAGATCCACGTACGCATTGCCGCGCAGCTTGGCGAAGGCGGTGGCGGTCTCCAATGCCTTGTAGAGCATCGGGTTCAGTTTCGAGAAGAGAGAGACGCGGCGGATGTCGGTCATAGGGCCATGGAAGATGCGGTCGCGGCAGGGACTGCCGCCGATGCGTTGCGGGAAAACAGTGCTTCGGGCTGGAACACCATGTCGCCGGCGTCGGTGTCCGCGAGGCGCGTGCCGAGCCAGCTGCCCCAGCCAAGGCGCTGGTTGCTGTTGAGCTGCATGCCGTGGGCCTCCTGCTTCTTGAGCACGAGCCGCAGCTCCCAGGCGAACTCGATGCCGACGTACTGACGCACCCAGTCGACCACCTGCTGAAGCCGGCGGCTGCCCGGCAGGAAATCGCGGAACTCGTCCTGCGAGAGCGATCCGAGTTCGAGGCGGAATTTGCTCTGCGCATCGCGCACCGCCATGCCGATGGTGGCGCCGCCGCCCAGCTTGTGGTTGCGCCCGAAGAGGCCGAGCTGGCTCATCTGCCGCTCCTCGAGCATCACCCAGTCGCTCACGAATTCCTCGACGCGCACGGGCACGTCGAAGTAGAGCTTGAGGATCTGGATCAGGCCTTCGGGGTTGCGCGTCTGGCGCACGAGGTGGCCCGCCATGAAGGTGCGCGCATGGTCGGCAATGCGGTCGCGCTCCTTGAGGCTAGGCTGCCCCATGTTCATGAGGCTCGCAACGTAGTCGACGAAGCGGTGGCCGTCGGGACGGTCCAGGCTGTTGACCGACTGCGCATCGGCCCAGGCGCGGTAGAACAGCAGGATCAGCCGGTGATGGAACAGGTCGGCAAACGCGCTGAGGGTGTTGTCGTTGTGGTGGCGCTTGCGTTCGCGCGCGTACTCGGTCAGGTGCAGCGGCAGCGGGCCGTTGGGGCCGAACAGGCCGAAGCCGTAGATCGAGATGCGCGGCGGTCCGTCGCCGTCCACGTCGACACCCGACACGTTCGACGGCGCGAAGGCCATCGAGGGCTCCTGGCCGAGCCGCAGCGGTTCGTCCAGCGGGCGCGGCGCGCGGCCCAGCAGGGGATGATCGCCCTGCGCGTCGAGCCGGCGCAGCAGCATGAACAGGTCGTGCTCGAAGGGCTGCTCGACCAGGCCGGCCCACAGCGCGGGATCGGCCTGCGGCACGCCGCGCGGGGGGCAGCTCGGGAAACTGCGGCGTCTCTGTGTTGGCGGCGTCGACCGCGTCGAGCACTTCCTCGTGCTCTGCCTGCGAGGCCCGCATCCCGTCGGAAAAACCGGCCGCGCTCATACGGCGGGGCGGCGTCCCACCCGTGGGGTCCATCGCGCGATTTCGCCGCGCTGCAGGCTGGAGAGCGCGAACTCGGTGAAGGCGTTGAGCGACACATGCCGGCTGAAGCACTGCTCCAGCACGGCGCCGAAAAGATAAGGACTCGCGCCCGAGAACGCGACCTCGTCGATCTTGAGCGCGATCTCCACGCCGCGCCCGAAGACGATCGGGCCCGGCTCCGGCAGGCGGCGGAACACCGGCGCCAGCGCCATCGAGCGCACGCCCTGGATCTGCCGGCGAACCGAGGGATCGGCCAGGTTGCCGTAGAGGTCGAGCATCTCGCGCAGTGCGGAGGCGCCTTGTGCCGCATCGACGTCGGTCAGGCTCAGGTAATTGAGCCCGAGGTGGCTGATGAGCCGCCAGGTGAGCGCGCCTTCGGCCAATGCGGGGTATGGCCGCGAAGGGCCGCGCAGGATGCGGATCGAGCGCACGGGTGCCGAAACGCGCAGCGTGAAATCCGATTCGAGCCCGGTCGGCAGCAGGAGCGGCAGGTAGCGGTTGGTGCACAGCGCATCGAGCGTGATGTGCCGCAGGCTGTGCGGAAAGGGCGCGTCGTGCTGGTCGACCAGCGACACGTACACCTCGCTGCCGGTGTAGCTGGTGCGCGTGCCCTGCGCACGCGCGCGGTCGGACACGAGGCGCGGCTCGCGGCGCAGCGAGAAGTACGCGCCGAAGTCGCCGTCGTCGGCCGCGAACGATCCGAGGAAGGGCCGGAACTCCCGCTCTTCCGAGCCGTTGCTCATGTGGCCCGTCACGCGTTCGACCGTGAAGATCTCGAAGTCGCGCGGCCGCGTGCGGTCGATCACCGCATGGTGCTCGTGCTGGCCGGGCCCGACCGGAATGCGGTCGCTGCGGCGCGGCACGAGGTTGATGATGGGCGTGCAGAACAGCGAGAAGTGCTTCGCATCGACCAGCCGCTCCAAGTCGCCGTCGGCACGGTCGAGCAGGATCACGATCTCCATCGTGGTGCCGCCGATGGCCGAGGCCGCCGCGCGCAGGTTCTTCACGCTGAAGAACAGGTAGCGGTCGGGGAATGCAAAGTACTCGTGCAGCAGCCGGTAGCCCTGGAACGAGCGCGCGTCGTAGGGCAGCAGCGCCTGGTCGGGGTCGAAGCCTTCGTGGCGGATGGCCTCGTCACCGAGCGGCACGATCCGTGCCGTGGTGCCCGGGCCGCTGCGGCACACGGCGCCGACGCTGTGGTGCACCGCAAGTTCGAGCACGCGCAGCGCATGCAGCTCGGCACCCGAGAGAAAGAACTCGAGCCGGTCGAGCGGCATGTCGGAAAACTTGGCACCGCCCACCGCTTCGAGCTTGATGGTGATCGCGCTCTTGGCCTGGCGCGCCACGACCGGCATGGCATGCGCGATCTTCGCGGGCACCGGGCCGATGCTGGCGTCGGCAATCTTGATGGGCCACAGCGTGACGGCATGGCCGGTGCGGAACTCGCAGGCCGTCTGCTCGCCCTTGATCATGCGGCCGCGCAGGATGGTGTGGCGCGGCAGTTCGTAGCCCGCCTTCAGCGAGCCTTCGTTGAGGTTGCCGTCGATCTGCACCACGGCCATCACGGGCAACGGTGCGAGGAAGTTGGGGTACACCACTTCCAGCAGGCGCTGCGAGAAGCGCGGAAACTCCGCGTCCATCTTGAGCTGGATGCGCGCGGTGAGAAAGCTGAAGCCTTCGAGCAGGCGCTCCACATACGGGTCGCTGACCTCGATGCCGCGCATGCCCAGGCGCCCCGCGATCTTCGGATAGCGCTGCGCGAACTCGGCACCGAGCTCGTGCATGTAGGTGAGTTCGCGGTTGTAGTAATCGAGCAGCCGGGCGTCCATCAGAGACCTCCCGTGGGCCGCAGGATCATGTGGCTACTTTCGAGATCGAGCTCGGAACGCAGGATGAATTCGATGGGGTAGGGCACCGACCACAGCGTGCCGCGGATCTCGAGCGCGAGCAGGTTGTGGTGTTCGAGGTCAGTCGCATCGGTCACGCAGCGCACGTCGATGCTGTCCTTCATGATGCGCGGCTCGAAGTCGATGATCGAGGCGCGGATGGCGGCCTCGACGTCCGCGAAGTCGACCTCCGACATGCGCCCGCCGGCCCAGCCGCGCACGCCATAGTTGACGACCGAGCGCCGCGCACGCGGCATGGTGTTGATGTTGTGGTCCGCGCCGAAGTTCGTGGTGTTGAGCAGCCACTGCAGATCGCGCAGCACCGAGTCGCGCAGCAGCCTGCCGCTCATGAGGAAGGCGCCCGCGCGCTCCTGCCGGCTCTGCGGCTGCTTGTCGGTCAGGCGATCGAGCAGCACGGGCTGCAGGCGGTCGCGTGCAACGCTTTCCTGCTGGTCGCCGTCGATGTCCATGGCCGACGGCTCCCATGCGATACGGGCAGCGTGGTGCTCACGGTGCGGCGTCCTCCGCCGCGAACTCGACGAGCCGGACGTCGAGCAGCGAGTGGTCGCCGGCCTCGCTGATCAGCGTGCGCTGGTCGACACCCGCGTACTGGTCTTCGCCGGCGAGCGGCAGCCAGTCGGTGCGACGGCCCAGCGTTGTTTCGTCGTCGAGCGCATCGAGCTTGCCGGGGTAGCGGACCGGCACCAGGCCATTGACCGCGCGGCCATCGTGCAGTTCGATCTGGACGGGCGTCCACAGCAAATCGACCAGATGCTGCGGACGTTGAAACTTGAGGCGGCGCACCGCATGAAACGGCAGCCACGCATAGCCCGAAGGCGTGAGGAGTTCGAGCACGGCGCCGATGCGCACGTCGCCGTCGCAGAGTCAGGCGAACTCGCTGGTCTCCACAGGCTCGCCATCGATGGCCTGCACGGCGCGCGAATCCGATCGGTCGACGCAGCTCAGCGTGCCTTGCAATGCGGGCGCAGCCCGTCGCGCGGCTTCGCGCAATGCCGCCGCCTCGGCAGCTTGTTCGGGCGGCAGCGCCGCGGCGGCAATCAGCCCGTCGACCCAGTCGGCCTGGCCGGCAACGATTGCCGGCGCACGGCCGCCATTCCAGAATTCGGTTCGATGACGCTCGGCTGCCAGCGCCATCGCGCAGGTGGCACTGGCAGGAGCGAAAGAAGGATCGATCTTGGCGGCAAGCTTGAGCTGGTCTTCAGCCCGCTGCCATTCGCCGCGCAGCGCGAGAAAGTGACACAGGGCTAGCCGCAGGCTGGCGTTCTGGGGACTCGCGCGAATCTGCCGCTGTACCCATTCGGTGTGCTCGGACACGGAGCGTTCGCCCAGCACTGCAAACCCATCGCCCATGAAACTTCCTCATTGACTCGCGCACGACGACAAGTCGTTCGGTGATGATGCTCCGCCGGAGGGCGGGCCTTTTTGTCGACGCGCGAATTGCTCGCGCGACCTGCCCCCGGCATGACGACGACAGGAAATCAGGCTTCCTTGTTTTCCTTGATGTTCCAGCCCAGCACGGTCTCGGCGCCCTTGCCGCCCTTGTCCGTCTGTTCCCAGTACTGCTGCTTGACCTTGGCGGCCTGGAATGCGAACTGCACCAGCACCGCATCGCCACCCTGCTCGG
>CAMATD010000033.1 GCA_945860785.1 Variovorax sp. YR752
AAGGCGCAGGCCGCCCACGGCGGCTTCTACCAGGCGCTGGTCGACGGCACCTACCGCAAGGCCGGCCTGGAGGTGACCATCCAGCAGGGCGGGCCGCAGGTGAACAACCGCCCGCTGCTGCCGGCCGGCAAGATCGACTTCCTGATGACCGGCAACCTGCTGCAGTCCTTCGACAACGTGAAGAATGGCGTGCCCACGGTGGTGGTCGCGGCCTTCTTCCAGGAGGACCCGCAGGCCATGTTCGCCCACCCGGGCCAGGGCTTCGACACCTTCAAGGACATGGCCAAGGCGCCCGTCGCCTTCATCGGCAAGGACGGCCAGTTCAGCTTCTGGCAGTGGATGAAGTCGGAGCACGGCTTCAAGGATTCGCAGCTCAAGCCCTACACCTTCAACGTCGGCCCGTTCCTCGCGGACAAGAAGTCGATCCAGCAGGGCTATGCGATTTCGGAGCCGCTGTCGATCAAGGCGCAGGCCGGCTTCGACCCCGTGGTGCAGCTCTTGGCCGACAACGGCTTCTCGACCTACTCGACCACCATCGAGACCCCGCGCCGACCTGATCAAGACCAAGCCCGAGACGGTGCGCAAGTTCGTCGAGGCCTCGATCATCGGCTGGAACAACTACCTCTACGGCGACAACAAGGCGGCCAACGAGATGATCGCCAAGATCAATCCCGACTCGCCCGTCGCCGCATCGCAGGGCTCGATCGACCTGATGAAGAAGATGGGCATCGTCGACAGCGGCGAATCGCTCACCAAGGGCATCGGCGCGATGGACGAGGCCCGCGTGAAGGACTTCTACGACAAGATGGTCAAGGCCGGTCTCTACAAGGCGGGCGAGGTCGATCTCTCGAAGGTGGTGACCACGCAGTTCGTCAACAAGGGCGTCGGTGTCGATGTCCGCAAGAAGCTCACCGGCAAGTAATTCGTTTCGTAGTTTTTCCCGTGGGTCGCGCGGGGCTTGCGCCGGGGTCAGATGCCGGCGCCTGGGTTGCCATAAGGCACTGCGCGGCCTTTTGTTCCTTGGGCTCTGACCCCGTCTCGTCGAACAGGCGAACCGGCCCTCAACCATGAAAACGCTCGTCGTCCATTGCCATCCGAACCCTGACAGCTTCAACCACGCGCTCTACCGCACGGCCCTCGAGGCCCTCGAACCCCGGCATCCCGTCCGGGCCATCGACCTGTACGCCGAGGGCTTCGACCCGACGCTGACCCGCGAAGAGCGCATCGCCTACCTCGACAACCCCGAACTGATCCGCGAACGCGTGAAACCCCACGTCGAAGCGCTGCTGTGGGCCGAGCACCTGGTGTTCGTCTACCCCACCTGGTTCTACGGGCCACCCTCCATGCTCAAGGGCTGGCTCGAAAGGGTCTGGCTGCCGGGCGTGACCTTTCTGCCGGCCGAACGCAAGGGCAAGCTCGTGAAATCGGGCATGCGGCACATCCGGCGGCTCACGGTGGTGACCACGGGCGGTTCGTCGCGCTGGTTCGTGCTGATGATCGGCGACCCGGGGCGGCGGCTCTTCACGCGTGCGCTGCGCGCGCTGTTCGCGTGGCGCTGCAAGGTCACCTGGCTGCAGCTGCACGACATGAACGCCGTCACCGAGCGCGACCGCACGCATTTCATCGAGCGCGTTTCGCGCAAGCTGCAGAACATCTAGAGCAGGGAGACACCACACCATGAGCCTCGAATGCACGCTGACCGTCCGCGTCGAACGCATCTCGCGGCAGACGCCGGAAATCCTCGCCTTCGAGCTGACCCATCCGTGGGGCCGGCCGCTGCCGGGCTACGAGGCCGGCGCGCACATCGACGTGCACATGCCCGGCGGGTTCTCGCGCCAGTACTCGCTGGCGCGGGCGCCGTCGAATGCGCCTTCTTACGTGATCGGGGTGAAGCGCGAACTCGACAGCCGCGGCGGCTCGGCCTCGATGCACGAGCGCGTGCGCGAAGGCGATCTGCTGGCGATCAGCGCGCCGCGCAACACCTTTCCGCTGCGTGAAGAAGCCACGCATCATCTGCTGATGGCTGGCGGCATCGGCATGACGCCGCTGCTGGCGATGGCGCAGGCGCTCGCGGTGCGCGGTGCGTCGTTCACGCTGTGCGTGTTCGCGCGCAGCGAAGAGCACCTGGCCTTTGCCGACGCGCTGCGCGACCCCGCGCTCGCGCCGCATCTGCGCCTTCACCTCGACCAGGGCGATGCCACGCAGCGCATCGACCTGCACGCGCTGCTCGCCGAGCGGACGTCGAACACGCATCTCTACGTCTGCGGCCCCGGCGGCTTCATGAAGGCCGTTCGCGATGCAGCCGCGCACTGGCCCGAGGACGCGCTGCACGCCGAATACTTTGCCGCACCGACGGATGCCAACACGACCACCGGCCTGCCCTTCACGCTGAGGCTCGCGCAGCGCGGCATCACGGTGCCGGTCGCGGCCGACCAGACCGCCGTCGATGCGCTGCACGAAGTCGGCATCGACATCCCGGTGTCGTGCCAGCAGGGCCTGTGCGGCACCTGCGTGGTCGAGGGCGATGGCGAAGGCGCGGAGCACCGCGACTTCTGCCTCACGGGCACCGAGCGGCGAACGAAGGTGGCGCTGTGCTGCTCGCGCGCCAAGGGCCTCGAACTGGTGCTGCAGCTGTGAGCATCGAGGAAAGCGAGAGCGAAGCACCCGCCACGCGCGGCCGTTCGCGCAAGTACACGCAGGTGCTCGGCGTCATCTACCAGGCCGCCATCGAGGTGTTCGCGAGCGAGGGCCTGGCCGGTGCGTCGACGCAAGCCATTGCCGACAAGGCCGGGCTTTCGAAGGCGCAACTGCACTACTACATCGACAGCAAGGAAGCGCTCTACCGCCAGGTGCTGCAGGACATCCTCAACGACTGGATCGTGGTGTTCGGCTTCAGCGACGAGGCCTTCGGTCCGCGCAAGGTGCTGAGCGATCTGATCCATCGCAAGATGGTGTTCTCGTTCCAGCACCCCTTGCGCTCGCGCATCTTCACTGCCGAAATGATGCACGGCGCGCCGGTGCTCAACACCATGATGGACACGAGCAAGGCACGCACCGACCAGGCGGCCGCCGTGATCCAGAACTGGATGAACCAGGGCCTGATGGACAAGGCCGACCCGATGCTCGTGCTGTTCCACATCTGGGCGGTGACGCAGTTCTATGCCGACCACGCCACGCAGGCCGCGTACTTCCGCAACACGGCGCAGCAGGGCGACGACAAGGACCGGAGCTACCTGATCGAGCAGGTGACGCAGTTCCTGCTCAAGGGCGCAGGCGTCAAGTAGCGCGCTGCGGCAGGTACATCGTCGCTTCGACTTCCACCAGCACTTCATCGCCCGGCAGGAAGCGCGACACCTCGACCACCGTGCTGACCGGCGGCTCGCCCGGATAGAACAGGCCGCGCACGCGGTTGTAGAAGGCGTAGTGCGGCAGGTGGCGGAAGTACTGCACCAGCTTGACCACATCGTCCATCGTGCCGCCATGCTCGGCGGCGATCTGGCGGATACGTTCGAGCACGAACCAGCTCTGCGCCACGATGGCGGCTTCGAACATATCGACCGACATCTGGCCCGTCGCGTAGCCCACGCTCTGCAGCGCGGTGCGGGCTTCTTCGGGAATGTCGTCGTAGCCCGCGACCGCGCGGCGCTTGGCCAGATCGACCGCCACCACGCCGCTCATGAAGACGAAATCGCCCACGCGTTTTGCGGCCGCGTAGTTGGCCATTGGCTTGCCCATGCTCATTGTGTTTTCTCCAGAATTCGACCGGCACGGATGACAGTGCGCTGGCGCCCGCGCGGGCCGATGAGCTCGTGTTCATCGGTGGCCGCGAGCAGCACCAGGTCTGCGGGACAACCCGGCGCGATGCGCCCGTCCCACGCCAGCCCCAGCGCCTTCGCGGGGCTGACGGTGATGGTGTCGAACCACTCGCCCGCGGGTGCCAGGTGCGCCATCTGCACGCCGAGCCCGAAGGTCTCCAGAAGGTCGTAGCTGCCGTAGGGATAGAAGGCGTCCTGCACGTTGTCCGTCGCCAGGCTCACACGCAAGCCCCGTGCCGCGGCCTCGTGGATGCGCGTGATGCCGCGCGGCACCGGTGTGCGGTCCCAGGCGCCCTGCAGGTAGAGGTTGGTGGTCGGCAGCGCGACGATGTGGAGGCCGGACCCGGCACAGAGCGCCAGCGTTTCGTTGGCGACGGCATCGTCCTGCATCGAGAGCGAGCAGCAATGGCCGCAGACCACGTGATGCCGGAAGTCGCGCGCACGCACCAGTTGGGCGATGCTGCGCAGGCCACTGGCTTCAGCGTCGAGCCCTTCGTCGACATGGAAGTCGAGACCGAGGCCGTGTTGCTGCGCGAGGTCGAACACGCGGCCCAGCTTGTGGACGATGCCTTCGTTGCGATAGACGAAGGCGCCGAGCACGCCGCCCGCGCGCTTCACTTCGCGTGCGATGCGCTCACCGGCCGCGAGGTCGGCGAACACGTCGGGCGGGGTGAGCGAGACGAACTGCAGCTCGATACGTCCGCGCCATTCGTCGCGCAGCGCCTCGAACACGGCCAGCGCGGCCGGCGGCTCGGCCTGCACCCAGTCGATGTGCGTGCGCAGCGCGCGTGTGCCCGACTGCCAGGCGTCTTGCAGCGCGCGCTCCATGCGCGGGCGCAGCGTTTGACTGGTCCAGCCCGCGCGGTGCTTCTCCATCCGTTCAATGGCAGCGAAGAGATTGCCCTGTGCCGCGCCCACTTCCTGCACGGTGTAGTTCTTGTCGATGTGCGCATGCGCCTCGACCAGGGCGCTCAGCAAGGTGCCGCGTGCGTTCGCTTGCAACGCGCTCGGCACGATGGCCTCGACGCGGTCGCCGGCCAGCGTGACGTCGAAGACCTGCGCATCGCCGGCATCGAAGCCCCGCAGCGGCTGCGGGATGCGCAGCGATTCGAGCTTCATGTGCGCTGCTGCAGCAATGCGCGCAGCCAGCCCAGGCCGGCCGAGGTGCCCCCGGGTTCCGAACCGCGCTTCGGCCGGTACTCGCAACCGACCCAGCCTTGCCAGCCGCATTGCTTCGAGACCTCGTCGATCACGTCGAAGAGGTAGGGATAGTTCTGCTCGCCGATGTCGGGCTCGTGGCGCTCGGGCACACCCGCGATCTGGAGGTGGCCGACGCGGCCGGTCGGCAGGTACTTGCGGATCTTCATCGCCACGTCGCCTTCGACGATCTGGCAGTGATACAGGTCCATCTGCACCTTGAGGTTGGGCGCGCCGACGGTCTCGACGATCTCGTGCGCATGGTCCTGCCGGTTGAGGAAGAAGCGCGGGATGTCGCGCGTGTTGATCGGCTCGATCAGCACGTCGCGCCCCGCTTTGGCTGCCTCTTCCGCGGCCCAGCGCAGGTTGTCGAGGTACACGGGCTGCACCGCATCGCGCTCCAGGCCTTCGGGCACGAGGCCGGCATGACATGGATGCGCGGGCAGTCGAGCGCCACGGCGTAGTCGATGGCCTTCGCAATGCCTTCGCGGAACTCGGCGTCGCGACCGGGCAGGCAGGCGAGGCCGCGCTCGCCACCTTCCCAGTTGCCGGGCGGTCCGTTGAAGAGCACCTGCTGCAGGTCGTTGTGCTTGAGCCTCGCAAGGATTTCGTCCTTCGCGAAGGCGTAGGGGAACAGGTATTCGACGGCCTTGAAGCCGTCTTTCGCGGCGGCTTCGAAGCGGTCGAGGAAATCGAGCTCCGGGTAGAGCATCGAGAGGTTGGCGGCGAATTGGGGCATGGGGCGTTTTTACTACCAGCGTGCACCGAAAGTGGTGCGCAGTTCATCGATCTGTTCGGCGTTCAGCGGCGCGGGCCTTGCGGCGCCGGTGAGCAATTGGAGCTTCGCGGTTTCTTCGAGTTCTTCGAGCACGGCCATGGCGGCGGCCGGCGTGTCGTGCCAGACGTTGGGGCCGAGGCGTTCGAGCATCACGGCGCGAATGGGCGTGCCGGCGGCGCCGAGGCGCTCGATGGCCTGAGCCACCAGCTCGGCCGCTTCGGGCGCGCCGGGGCGACGGTACGGAATGAGCGGCACATGACCGACCTTCATCACGAAGTACGGCGTGAGCGCAGGCAGCAGTTCGTCACCGGGTGCGTTCAACGTGAGCGCGACGCAGTGCGTGCTGTGCGTGTGGATCACGCAGGCTGTCTCTGCATCGAAACGGCGCGCTGCCGCATAGATGCGCGTGTGCAACGCGATGGTCTTGCTCGCACGGTCGCCGCCGGTCTGCTTGCCATCGATATCGAGCCGCGCCAACCGCGCCGGATCGAGGAAGCCCAGGCAGGCATCGGTCAGCGTGATCAGGAAACCATCGTCGAGCCGCACGCTGATGTTGCCCGCCGTCGCATGAACATAGCCGCGCTCGAACAGGCTGCGGCCGATGCGGCAGATTTCTTCGCGGGCTTGGTTTTCTTTCATGTCGGTTTTCATCGCGTAGGTTTGGGCTCAGATGTTCAGGGCGCGTGCACAGGACACCGGGTGCTCTGCGCAGCGAAATAAAGGAGGAGGCATGCGGCCTTAGGCCGCGCCGGGGGACATTCGCGGAGCAGAGCACACCGTCGGCGTGATCGCGCCCCGAAAGGACACGAAGTGCGCGAACGCTGGAGCTGGATGTCATGCGAGGACTGTAAAGGCCCTGGTGAAAAAATCGTTACTGCCGAAGTTGCCTGACTTCAATGCGATGTGCAGGCCCGCCTCGGGTGCGACCTCGGCACGCGCATGGCACCACGGCACGCCGGGGTCGATCTGCATCTGCGCGATGCCCAGCGCCTGTACGTAGGCACCCGAGGTTTCGCCACCCGCCACCACGAGTTGGCGCACGCCCTGGTCGACCAGTCCACGCGCGATAGCGGCGATGGTGCGCTCCACCATCGCACCGGCTTCCTCGACACCGAGTCGGCCCTGCACCGACTTGACGGCACCGGCCTCGGCGGTCGAGTAGACCAGCACCGGTTGCTTGTCGATCAACGGCGCGGCCCAGGCCAGCGCCTCGGCTGCGACGTCCACGCCCGCGGCAATGCGCAGCGGATCGATGGCCAGCGCCGCGCCGCCGCGCTGGATGAAGTCGAGTACCTGCCGGTTGGTAGCAAGCGAGCAGCTGCCCGAGACCACGGCACGAAGCCCGCCAGCGGCAGGCAATGCGCTGGCCTGCGAGGAAGGCGATATCCCGAAGTTGCCCGGCAGCCCGATGGCCACGCCCGAACCCGCCGTGACCAGCGGCATCTTCGCGAGCGCCGGGCCGAGGCGCAGCAGGTCGTCGTTCGACACCGCATCGACGATGGCGATCGATACACCTTCGCCCTTCAGCTGCCCGATGCGCTCCGAGATCGCCGCCGCGCCGCGCGCCACCACCGCATGGTCGATCAGCCCCACCTTGCGCTTGCACTGCGCCTGCAGCACCCGCACGAGGTTCGGGTCGGTCATCGGCGTGAGCGGATGGTGCTGCATGCCGCTCTCGTTGAGCAGCACGTCGCCCGCGAACAGGTAGCCCTTGAACACGGTGCGCTTGTTGTCGGGGAAGGCCGGCGTGGCGATGGTGAAGTCGCAACCGAGCGCGTCCATCAGCGCCTCGGTCACGGGGCCGATGTTGCCCTGCGGGGTGCTGTCGAAGGTGGAGCAGTACTTGAAGTAGATCTGCTTCGCGCCCTGCGCCTGCAGCCAGCGCAGGGCCTCCAGCGATTGCGCCACGGCCTCGACCGGCGCGATGGTGCGCGACTTGAGTGCAACCACCACCGCATCGACCTCGGCGTCGAGCGGTCCGGCGGGCACGCCGATGGCCTGCACCACGCGCATGCCGGCGCGCACGAGGTTGTTCGCAAGATCGGTCGCACCGGTGAAATCGTCGGCAATGCAGCCGAGCAGCAACTTGGCCATGGTTCAGTCCTTCGCGGGCAGGAAGCGCAGCAGCGCCGACGCGACAGCCTCGGGCGCTTCGCGCTGCGGAAAGTGTCCCACGCCGTCGAGCAACTCGCGGCGATAGGCGCCGCTGAAGAATCGCTCCTTGCCGGCCGAAGTGTCAGGGTGGTTGCAGCTGTCCGCCGCGCCGTGCAGCACGATCGTGGGCACCGACAGCACGGGCGCCGGGCTGAGCGCGGCGTCGTCGGCCGCGTAGCGCGGATCGCCCGGCGCATAGCCCCAGCGGTGGCGATAGGAATGCAGCACCACCTGCGCCCAGTCATCGCCGTCGAAGGCGGTGGCAGTGGCTTCGAACTCGGCGCTGTCGTACCAGTCGGCCAGCGCCCAGGTGTCCCACATCATCCGCGTGAAGGCGATGCGGTCGTCGTGCACCGTGCGCTCGCCGCGCGGCGTGGCCATGTACCAGTGGTACCAGTAGTTGCGCGCCTGTTCGAGCGGCATCGGCTGGTCGGGTGCGTTGGTGCCGTAGCCCACCGACATCAGCACCAGCGTGCTCGCGACGCCCGGCCGCAAGCCGCAGGCGTTGGCCACGGCGCGCGCGCCCCAGTCGTGGCCGACCAGCGCGGGCCGCTGCAGGCCGAGCGCATCGATGAAGTCGAGCAGGTCGCGCCCGAGCGCCGAGAGTTGCCCGCTGCGCGGCGTCTCGGCATGCAGGAAGCGCGTGGGCGCGAAGCCGCGTAACGCGGGCACCAGCACGCGCCAGCCGGCATCGGCCAGCCGCGGCACCACGCCATGCCAGCTGCGCGGGCTGTCGGGCCAGCCGTGCATCAGCACCACGGTGCGCGCGCCGCTGGGGTTCCATTCCTCGTAGCCGATGCGCAGCAGCGGCGTGTCGACGGTCTTGAGGGTGTCGCTCATGGCGCTTTTTTTCCTTTGACGGCCGGCAGCTCGATGCCGGGGAAGATCTTGATGACCGCGCTGTCGTCCTCGCGCGCGAAACCGGCGGTGGAGGCCTGCATGAACATCTGGTGCGCGGTGGACGACAGCGGCAGCGGAAACTTGCTGGCGCGCGCCACGTCGAGCACCAGCCCCAGGTCCTTCACGAAGATGTCGACGGCGGAGAGCGGCGTGTAGTCGCCCGCGAGCACGTGGGCCATGCGGTTCTCGAACATCCAGCTGTTGCCCGCGCTGTGCGTGATGACCTCGTAGAGCGCGGCCGGGTCCACGCCTTCGCGCAGGCCCAGCGCCATGGCCTCGGCCGCCGCGGCAATGTGCACGCCGGCCAGCAACTGGTTGATGACCTTGACCTTGCTGCCCGCGCCCGCGCGGTCGCCGAGGCGGTAGACCTTGGCGGCCATCGCGTCGAGCACCGCGCCAGCCTTCTCGTAGGCGGCGGGGGTGCCGGCGGTCATCATCGTCATCTGGCCGCTCGCGGCCTTGGCGGCGCCGCCGGAGATGGGCGCGTCGAGGTACAGGATGCCCTGTACGGCAAGGCGCGCTTCGAGCGCGACCGACCAGTTCGGGTCGACAGTGGAGCACATCACGAAGAGGCTGCCGGGCTTCATTGATGCGGCGCAGCCGGGCGTGGTGCCGTCGCCGAACAGCACCGACTCGGTCTGCTGTGCGTTGACGACCACGGAGACCACGATGTCGCACTGCGCGCCCAGCGCCGCCAGCGTTTCGCAGACTGCGCCGCCATCGCGGGCGAAGGCCTCGGCCGCCTCGCGGCGCACGTCGAAGACGCGCGGAACATGGCCCCGCGCCGCAGCGATTGCGCCATGCCGGCGCCCATGGCGCCGAGGCCCACGAGGCCGACGACGGGAGTTGTGGTGGTCATGAGGGGGCTTTCACGAGGATGAGGAGAGACTCGGCGCTGCTGCGCATTGCCTTGATTTGTCAGGTCATCATCCAAATCGGACCGAACAGATCAACCCCTCGAAGGGTATTCCCCCGCCTTCAGCCCCCGACCGGCCAGCCCTCGAACAGCGGCCGCGCAAGGCGAGCACCGAGCCTCAGGCCCGGTGCACCCGCATCGAAACCGGGATCAACCCTGAATCGTGTGCCGCGCCGCCCGCGCGATGCTGGCCGCATCCACGCCGAAGAACCCGCGCAGCGCCGCGCGCGTGTCGCTGCGGCCGAAGCCGTCGGTACCGAGCGTGAGATAGCGGCGGCCTTCGGGCAGGAAAGCGCGCACGCTCTCGGGCACTGCGCGGACGTAGTCGGTGGCGGCAACGATCGGCGCCTTGCCTGCGCCGAGCTGCTGCGCGACGAACGGCACATCGGCTTCCTCGCCGGCGATCGCGCGCTTCTCGCAAGCGGCGCCAGTCAGCCAGCAACTGCGCAGCCTTGACGACCTCGGTGAGGATCGCGCCCGAACCCATGAGCGTGACCTTCTTCCTGGCCTTGCCCGAGGCCGGCGTATAGGTGCCGAAGCGATAGCACCCGCGCAGGATGTCCGCCTCCGCGCCTTGCGGCACATCGGGCTGCGCGTAGTTCTCGTTCATGAGCGTGACGTAATAGAAAACGTCCTTCTGCTCGACCATCATTTCGCGGATGCCCGCGTCGACGATCACCGCCATCTCGCCCGCATAGGCCGAGTCGTAGGCCTTGCAGTTGGGAATGGTCGCGGCCACGAGGTGGCTGCTGCCGTCCTGGTGCTGCAGGCCTTCGCCGCCGAGCGTGGTGCGGCCCGAGGTGGCGCCGAGCAGGAAGCCGCGCGCACGTTGGTCGGCCGCGGCCCAGATCGCATCGCCCACGCACTGGAAGCCGAACATCGAGTAGTAGATGTAGAACGGCAGCATCGCGAGGCCGTGCACGCTGTAGCTGGTGGCCGCGGCCGTCCAGCTTGCGATGGCGCCGGCTTCGCTGATGCCCTCTTCGAGGATCTGGCCGTCGGTGGCTTCGCGATAACTCAGCACCGAGCCGATGTCTTCAGGTGCATAGCGCTGGCCCACGCTCGAATAGATGCCGACCTGCTTGAACAGGTTGGCCATGCCGAAGGTGCGCGCCTCGTCGGCCACGATGGGCACGATGCGCGGGCCCAGGGCCTTGTCCTTCATGAGGTTGCCCAGCATGCGCACGAAGGCCATGGTGGTGCTCATTTCCTTGCCGGCCGCGGCGATGGCGAACTGCGCGTAGCTTCCGATGTCGGGCTTGGGCACCACGTCGCAGGCGGTCTCGCGGCGCGGCATCGCGCCGCCGAGTGCTGCGCGGTGCTTGCGCAGGTACTGCATCTCGGCGCTGTCCTCGGACGGGCGGAAGAAGTCCATCGCGGTGGCCTGCGCATCGGTCAGCGGCAGGTTGAAGCGGTCGCGGAATTCGATCAGGTCCACGTCGCCCATCTTCTTGTGCGAGTGCGTGGTCATCTTGCCCTGCGCCACGCTGCCCATGCCGTAGCCCTTCTTGGTGTGGGCGAGGATCACGGTGGGCTAGCCCGTGTGCGCAGCCGCCGCGGCATACGCGGCGTGGATCTTCACGAGGTCGTGGCCGCCGCGCTTGAGGCGGTCGATCTGCTCGTCGGTCATGCCTTCGGCGAGGCGCGCGAGCTCGGGGTTCTGGCCGAAGAAGTTGTCGCGGTTGAAGCGGCCGTCCTTGGCCGCGAAGGTCTGCATCTGGCCGTCGACGGTGTTGGCGAAGACGCGTGCGAGCGCGCCGCTGACATCGCGTGCGAAGAGGCCGTCCCAGTCGCTGCCCCAGACGAGCTTGATGACGTTCCAGCCCGCGCCGGCGAAGAGCTTCTCGAGCTCGTCGATGATGCGGCCGTTGCCGCGCACCGGGCCGTCGAGGCGCTGCAGGTTGCAGTTGACCACCCACACGAGGTTGTCGAGCTTCTCGCGCGCGGCGAGTGTCAGGGCGCTCATCGATTCGGGTTCGTCCATCTCGCCGTCGCCGAATACGCCCCAGACCTTGCGACCCTCGCAGTCGAGCAGGTTGCGGTGCGTGAGGTAGCGCATGAAGCGCGCGTGGTAGATCGAGCTGATCGGGCCGATGCCCATCGAGCCCGTGGGGAACTGCCAGAAGTCCGGCATCAGGTACGGATGCGGATAGCTGCTGAGGCCGCGTGCGCCGCTGCCTTGCGTGAAAGCGGGGGCCGTCAGCTCCTGGCGGTAGTGCTTGAGGTCTTCTTCGCTGAGGCGGCCTTCGAGGAATGCGCGTGCATAGACGCCTGGCGCGCTGTGCGGCTGGAAGAACACGAGGTCGCAGCGATGCGCATCGCTGCGTGCGTGGAAGAAGTGGTTGAAGCCCGTCTCGAACAGGTCGGCCGCGCTCGCATAGCTCGCGATGTGGCCGCCGAGTTCGCCGTACGCCTGATTGGCCTTCGCCACCATCGCCAGCGCGTTCCAGCGCATCAGCGAGGCCAGGCGCTCCTCGACCGCGGGTCGCCCGGGAACGGCGGCTGATCTTCCACCGCGATGGTGTTGACGTACGGCGTTGCAAGCTCGGGTGCCATCCGATGCGTTGCTGCCGCGCGAGCCGGGCCAGCTCGACCAGCATCTGGCGCGCACGCTGCGGGCCCTGCGTTTGCGCCAGCGCCAGGAAGGCGTCGCGCCATTCGGCGGTCTCTGCGGGATCGGGTCGTGCGAGAGCGGCGTATCGAGCAGCAAGGCGCGCATCTGGTCGGCGGAAATCGGGGCGTTCATACCGGCACTTTAAGCCGCCAAGCGGAAAATTAGCTACTGGCGCTGGCAAGCCCATTCGGGCGTCGCAGCATAAAATTCCGCAACCTCTTAAATTTGCAGCATTTCATGCAACTCGATGCCATCGACCTGCGCATTCTCGACGAGCTGCAGCGCGACGGCCGCGCTGTCGAACGTGGAACTGGCGCGCCGCGTGCACCTCTCGCCCTCGCCCTGCTTGGCCCGGGTGAAGATGCTCGAAGCGAATGGCGTGATCGACCGCTATGTGGCGCTCGCGAGTGCGAAGGCGCTGGGCCTGGGGCTCAACGTGTTCATCTCGATCAGCCTCACGACGCAGAGCAAGCAGTCGCTCGCCGACTTCGAGCAGCGCATTGCCGAGCACGACGAAGTGATGGAGTGCTACTTGATGACGGGCGACAGCGACTACCTGATCCGCATCGCGGTGGCCGACATGGCGGCGCTGGAGAAATTCATCCTGGAGCAGCTCACGCCGATTCCGGGGATCGAGAAGATCCGCTCGAGCTTTGCGCTCAAGCAGGTCAGATACAAAACGGCGCTGCCGTTGCCAGCAGCGCCGTCCTGAATCAACCGACTGTTGGTCCGCAGCTTACAGGCCGATCAGACCGCCGTCGTTCTTCGTGATGACCACGGTGGCCGAGCGCGGCCGCGCTGTGCCGCCCTGCGGCCAGTGGCTGCCGAACAGGGTCGGGTCGGAGATGTTCGCGGCCGGCGTGGTTTCACCCGGGTGCTGAATGTTGACGAACAGCGCACGGCCGTCGCCCGATTCGGCAATGCCGGTGATTTCGCAGTCCTTCGGGCCGACGAGGAAGCGGCGCAGGCCATCGGTGCCGGGCGCCTTGCCGACGAAGGTCGCCTGCGTCGCGCTGGTGCCACCGTCCACGTTGGTGATGGTCTTCGCCGCACCGTCGCCGACCGTGCCCGGCAGTGCGCCGAGCAGCATGCAGTTGGTCACGTCAGTGTACTTGCTGTCGTCGGTCTCGAGCCACAGCAGGCCGGGGGCGGCGTGGCTGAACCACATGCCGTCGGGGCTGGAGAAGTCGTTGTCGGCGCCGAGGCTCGACAGGTTCACGTCAGCCGCGGCGGTGGAACGCGCGCCGAAGAGGTAGACATCCCACTTGAAGGTCACGGCAGCCGGGTCACCGCCGGTGTCGGCAAAGCGAACAATGTGGCCGTTCGGGTTGCCCTTCTGTGCGGTCTGGGCCACGCCCTTCGGGTCGTTGTACGAACGCGGGTTGGCCGCATCGGTGCCGCCGACCGGGCGTGCCGTGTTGTTGGTGAGGGTGAGGTACACCTCGCCGTTCTTCGGATTGACGGCCGTCCATTCCGGGCGGTCCATCTTCGTGGCGCCGGCCGCATCGGCTGCATGGCGCGCGTTGATCACGACGTCGGCCGCGTCGGCGAACGCGTAGGCG
The DNA here is from genome assembly GCA_945860785.1 of Variovorax sp. YR752. Classification (GTDB taxonomy): domain Bacteria; phylum Pseudomonadota; class Gammaproteobacteria; order Burkholderiales; family Burkholderiaceae_C; genus Variovorax. The sequence goes on from CAMATD010000033.1 coordinate 13,937, forward strand.
GCGTAGCTCGCAGTGATGTTGTTGACGCCGAGCTTGAGCTCGAGCCAGTCGCCGGTGCCGTCGGCCTTGAACTTGGCGACGTAGAGCTTGCCGTCGTCCATGTACTTGTCGCCGGCTGCGATGCCGCCGCCGATGTCGGCCGCGTCCCAGGCCTTGGTGGAGACAAACTTGTAGAGGTACTCGTTCTGCGAGTCGTCACCCATATACCAGACAAGTGGCTTGCCGACGACGACGGGGCCGAGGCAGGCGCCTTCATGGCCAAAGTGGCCCAGTGCGGTGCGCTTCTTCGGCGTGCTGGTGGGGGTGAACGGGTCGATCTCGACCACCCAGCCGTAGGTGTTGGAGCCGTTGCGATAGTCGTCGGTGGCGGTTGCGCCGATGACTTCGGTGTTCCAGCGGGCATGGATGTCGTCGCCCCCCCGCGACGGTGGCCCAGAGTTCGCGGCCATTGCTGGCGACGCCGTAGCGGGTGAAGCTCGCGATTTCCTTCGCGGTGCGATTGGCGTTGTCGGTCGCGGCAATGCGGCGGAAGTAACCGGCCCAGTTCTCTTCGCAGGTCAGGTACGTGCCCCAGGGCGTGGTGCCGTTGGCGCAGTTGTTGAGCGTGCCGCGGGTCTTGCTGCCGTCGGTCGAGTACTTGGTCTTCAGGTAGTCGGTCTTGGCGGCTGGGCCCGAGAAGTTCATCTCGGTCAGCGTGTGCACGCGGCGGTTGAGGCTCGAGTCCTGCTTGTAGCTCCAGGCGCTGCCGTTCTTGTTGACCTCGATCACGCTCACGCCATGTAGGTAGAACTCGCGCAGCACTTCATCGGCGACGGTGCGGACTGCCGCAGTGCCGCTGCCGGTAATGGTCTGGCCGGTGGGGTGCAGGAACAGCGGCGTGATGGCTTCGTGGTTCATCACGAGCAGGCCGCGCGACGCATTGACCGGGTCCCACTTGTTCGACGCATTGATACCGAAGAAGGTCATACCGGCGCGGCGGTCGTACGTGGCCGGTGCGTCGGTGCCGTCGTTGGCGTAGGCAGGCACGCCAGCGGCGATCGGGTCGCCCAGGCGGTAGAGCACGCTGGCGGTGTAGCCAACAGGCACGCTCACCACGTCGTCGAGGCTCTTTGCAACGGCATTGAAGCCGAGCTTGAGCGGTGCCGGCGGAGCGGGTGCCGGCGGCGGTGCGGGAGGCGCGGGAGCCGGTGCCGGCGGCAGGATGGGGAAGTTGACACCACCATCGCTGCCACCGCCGCACGCTTGCAGCAGCGCGGCACTGGCGGTACCGACACCCAGGCCAAACAGATGGCGGCGGCTCAGGCGCGAAGCAATCAGGTCGGTGAAAGACGGGTTCGAGGTGGGATTGGTGCCGATGTCGTCGAGATCGATCCCGGAATCGTCGGTACGGTTGTTTGCGGTCATGCGCAATTTCTTTCGTGGGTTGAAAAGGAAATCAACCCGCGAAGTTAGGCACTTCGCATGACACCCGCGTGAAACGATCAGCTGCTGGTCAGGTAGATTTGCTTGCCTCAGGCTTAAGGTGCCGGAAGTTGCCTTGGCCAGAGCGCCCACAGGCGCAGCGGCTGGTTCATGCTCGCCGCCAGCCGGCCCGCATCGGAGCCGGTGCCTGCGAAATAGTCGGCGCGCACCGCGCCGAGGATGGCGCTGCCCGTGTCCTGCGCCACCACCAGTTTCTGCAGCTGCGCCGCCGGCCCGCTCGATGCGAGCCAGACCGGCGTGCCGTAGGGAATGCTCTCGCGGTCGACCGCGATCGAGCGCCCCGCCGTCAGCGGCACGCCCTGCGCGCCGCGCGGACCGAAGGCGGCGTCGACCTCGCTCATGACCTCCTCGCGGAAGAACACGTAGCGCGGGTTGCTCCACAGCAGTTGCGACACGCGCTGCGGGTTCTGCACGGCCCAGGCCTTGGTGTCGTCGGGCCACTTGCCGACCTTGGTCACGCCCTGGCTCATCAGCCATTGCTGCACGCTGCGGTAGGGCTGCTCGTTGGTGGCCGAGAAGGCCACGCGCACGGTGTGCTGAAAACCGTTGGCCTCGGTGATGCGCAGGCGCCCGGAGCCCTGGATGTGCAGCATCAGTGCGTCGATCGGGTCGGCCATCCACGCGATCTCGCGGCCGCGCAGGGCGGCCTGGGCTTCGGGCAGGGTTTCGATTTCCTGCCGCGTGTACCAGGGGCGCTTCGGCACCAGTCCGTCCGGGGCCTGGTAGAGCGGCACGCTGAAGGCGGCGGTGGGCACGCGCGAGGCCTCGTACACCGGCTCGTAGTAGCTCGTGAGCTTGCCTTCGCTCTGGCCGGCCAGCGACTCGACGCGGTAGGGCTGGAGCCGGTCGGTCATCCACTGGCGCTGCTCTTCGGGGGTGGCAATGGCCAGCTGGCGCACGTCGCGGCACAGCGGCGCGAAGGCGGCATTGGGGCGCACGCAGTTGGCCAGCAGCGCGATCCAGGCTTCGTGCAGCGGGTCTTCGCCGAAGCCCGGCAGCTCGGACCAGCCGACCGGCACCCAGCGGCTCTTGGGATGCGCCAGCGAACCGGTCAGCGGTCCGAGGTCGCGCGGCGGGGTGACGGAAGGGCGGGTGGGCGCGTCAGGCGCGCGCGGGCCGACGGAACAGGCGGCGAGCGTTGCTACGATCGCAAGCCCGACCAGCCACTGGAGTCCATTTCTCATGGGTTTGATTCTGCTTGAAGCCCTCGCCGCAGGACTCGTGTTCATTTTGATGATCTGGTGGACCATGTTTTCCGGCCGCGAAAAGGGCGAGTTGCACGACGAAGCTGAATCCGAGGCCGACCGCAAACCCGAAGATCGAGACCCGCCGCCGAAAGCGTGAATTGCTTGTGTAGCCCCACGCCGCGCGCCCGTGTCGGAGAAGTACCTACTCGCTATTACTTTAGTAGCAATCATCGCAGCATTCACGCGGAACGGCGAAGGTTTTCTTATTTTCCGCAGGGCCTTGAGCCCGTACCATCGCGTACCTCCGAGAGCTAAGCTGTGACCCGCTTGAATCAACCTAGAAAGGGATCGCCATGAAAAAGTTCGTACTCGCCACCGTTGCCACCGCCATCGTCCTGTCCGGCTGCGCCGGCGGAATGACCGACACCCAGCGCAACACCGGCATCGGTGCCGGCATCGGCGCACTGGGCGGGGCCGTCATCGGCTCGGCCACCGGCGGCAATCGCGGTGCCATCGGCACGGGTGCAGTGGGCGGCGCGGCAGCCGGCGCGCTCGGCGGCTACCTGTGGTCGCAGCGCATGGAAAACCAGAAGCGCCAGATGGAAGCCGCCACCCAGGGCACCGGCGTGGCCGTCACGCAGACGGCGAACAACGAACTCAAGCTCGCGATCCCGAGCGACGTGTCCTTCGACGTGGGCCGCGCCAACATCAAGTCGAATTTCGCACCGGTGCTCGACCAGTTCGCGAGCGGCCTGCGCAACAACCCGAATGCCGAGGTCCGCATCATCGGCCACACCGACAGCACCGGCTCCGACGCCATCAACAACCCGCTGTCGGTCGAGCGCGCCACCAGCACGCGCGACTACCTCGTGGCACGCGGCGTGAATGCCGGCGCCTTCCGCATCGAAGGCCGGGGTTCGCACGAGCCGGTCGCCGACAACAACAGCGACGCAGGCCGGGCACAGAACCGCCGCGTCGAGATCTACGTGGGTGAGCGCGGCCCGCAGGGCTGATCAGGCACATCCACCGGAGACCCAAGGCCGCGTCGGACGGCCGGTCTCCGTCGTCATTTCAATGGTCCATATAGAGGGAAAACTCATGAGGAAGCTTCTTGTTTCGGGTGCAGCCGCAGCTGCGCTGATGTTCATTGCGGGCTGCGCTTCGCAGTCGACGCCGCCGGCACAGCCCGCGGCGTCCGCCCAGCCGGCCGCGCCAGCCAACAGCTGGACAGCGCGCCTGGCCGCACTGAAGACCGACCTGGAAGCCTCCACCAAGGGCACGGGCGTGGTGATCGAGCAGACCGCCGACAACCAGCTGCACCTGGTCATTCCCAATGAGCTGTCCTTCGATACGGGCCGCGCCAACGTCAAGCGCAACCTCGCGCAGGTGCTCGACAAGGTCGCCGACGGCCTGAAGAGCGCCACCGCCGCCAGCGTGCGCGTGGTCGGCCACACCGACAACACGGGCAGCGAAGAAGGCAACGAGCGCCTCTCGGTGAGCCGCGCCGACAGCGTGCGCAACCACCTGGTGGGCCGCGGCGTGTCCACTACCGCGATCACGACCGACGGCCGTGGTTCGCGCGAACCGCTGGTTGACAACGGTACGCTGGCCGGCCGTGCGCAAAATCGCCGCGTCGAAATCTTCGGCGCGGAGAAAGCCTGACCCCAGGCCGCGCGCACTTCGTGTCGCTACGCCGCGCCCTTGCGGCTGTAGCCTTTGCCTGCTCAGTGCGTCAGCAGTGTCTTGAGGAATTGCGGATTGCGCCGCCCCTTCGTCGCCTGCTCGAAGCCGTAGGCGATCGACAGCAGTGTCGGTTCGTTCCATTGCGTGCCGAGGAAATAGACAGGAACCGGATAGCCGTCATCGCCGACTCCGTTTGGCACGGTGATGCTGGGATAGCCCGCCATGGGGCCGCCGTAGCCATCATCGTCCAGGTAGACCAAGGCATCGAGCTTGTCGGACTTCAATACGGTGTCGATTCCGTTGCGGGCCCCATCCTTCTGCTGCCGCGCGGCCTGCACCGGATCGGGCAGCAATGCCTGCGTCAGCGAACGCACCGCACCGTCGATCTGTTTCTGCGGATAAGACGTCCCGTCGGCCTTCAGCGGGGCTGTAAGGTTGAACGCCTGCAGTTCCGTGATGTTCTTGATCGGAAGGCCGATTCGCGTCACCAGATAGGCGTTCAGTTCTTTCCCGAAGAAAGTCTCCTGCAGCGTTTCCTCCTGGCTGTAATCAGGATTCGGCATTGTCACGGGCACCAGCGTGGCGCCGGCCGCCCTCATTGCGGCAAGCGTCTTGTCGAATGAAGGAGCCGCATTGGAGGGGTAGCCGATCCGCTTGCCTCTCAGTCCATCGGCAGTCAGAAATTGCGTGAAATCCACCGCATGCGCATGCGCATCGACGGTTGCCGCGTCCAGCGGATCACTGGCCGCAATTGCCGAAAGCACAATAGCGGCGTCGCGCACTGTGCGCGCCATCGGCCCGGGCGTGTCTTGTTCGCTGGAGATGGGAATCACACCGGTTCTGCTGGCCAAGCCCAGGGTGGGCCGAATTCCGACAATGCCGTTCGCGCCGGACGGACACATGATCGAGCCGTCGGTTTCGGTGCCGATGGCGATCGGCGCGAAGCCTGCCGCGACCGACACCGCAGAGCCGGTGCTCGACCCGCAAGGATCTTGATCGAGCACGTAGGGATCCAAGGTCTGCCCGCCACGACCACTCCACCCGCTGGGAATATCGTAATCACGAGAATGCGCCCACTCGCTGAGATTCGTCTTGCCGAGAACGAGCGCTCCGGCATCGCGCAACCTCTTCGCAATGAAGGCGTCTTTGGCCGCGGGCTGCCCCACCATGGCAAGCGACCCCGCCGTGGTCTGCATCTTGTCGCCGGTGTCGATGTTGTCCTTCAGGAAAATCGGAATGCCGTGCAATGGCCCGCGCGATTTGCCGCTGGCCCGCTCCGCGTCCAACTGGTCGGCGATGGCCAATGCATCGGGATTGAGCTCGATCACCGCATTGATGGCCGGACCCTGTTTGTCGAGCGACTCGATCCGCTTCAGCAGATAGACAACCATGTCGTGCGAGGTGGCGCCCTGCGCCGCCTTCTCGGTCAAGCCTGCGATATCGGCGTACTCGATTCCCTCGAGCGATGGTGGGGTAGGCACCGACGTTGCAGTCGTGTCGGCAGGCGCTGTCGGCGGCGCGGCAGCCACGGCGCCTTGCGGCGCAACGGCAACGGGGGCAAATCCCGAACCGCCGCCTCCGCCACAAGCCGACAAGCCAAGACACAACAACAAAGCGCGTCCGGCTTTTTCAGAAAACACTTTGCTAAAGAAACGCAAACAACTATTCACTTTTTTCTCCCTGTTGATGACAGAGAGAAGGCAGCAAATATCGCGCCAATGCGTCGCTCTCGCTAGAGCCCTCTCAAGCGGTTCGCGAGCTCGACCGCCGACTTCACTTCCATCTTCTCGAACACGCGCGCGCGGTGAACTTCCACCGTGCGCACGCTGATCGCCAGCTGATCGGCGATCAGCTTGTTCGGCAGTCCCTCGATCACGAGCCGCATCACGTCGCGCTCACGATCGGTCAGCTCACGATCGGTCAGCTCGGCGATGCGGTCGGCGAGGCTGCGGCGCACGCGCCGCACCTCCAGCACACGCAAGGACGCGCCCAATGCCTGCTCGATGCGATCGACCAGCGCGTTGTCCGAGAACGGCTTCTCGCAAAAATCGAAAGCACCGCGCTTGACCGCATCGACGGCCGTCGGCACGTCGGCATGGCCGGTCAGGAAGATCACCGGCATCGCGTCCAGCAGGCCGCGCTCGGCGAGCCGGTCGAACAGCACGAGCCCGCTGGTGCCGGGCATCCGCACGTCCAGCAGCAGGCACAGCGGCTGCTCGGGCAAGGGCCCCTGCGCCAGGTACTGCTCGAAGGCTTCGGCGCTCGCGAAGTGCTCGCTGGCTAGGCGGCGCGAACGCAGCAGCCAGGCCAGCGCCTCGCGCACGCTGGCGTCATCGTCGACGATATAGATGAGTCCATCGATCAGCGGTTGCATATCAACAATTCCAGAAGAAGCGAAGGCCGGGGCGCGTCATGCGCTCGGCAGGGTGAAGCGGAACACCGTGCCGCGCGGCCGGTTGGGTTCGAACATCAATGCACCGCCGTGCTGCTCCACCACCGTGCGGCAAAGGCTCAGGCCGAGGCCCATTCCATCGGCACGCGTGGTGAAGAAGGGTGTGAAGAGCCGTTCCGCGACATCCTCGCTGATGCCGCAGCCCAGTCGGCCACCGAGAACTCGAGCCAGCGCCGCCCGTCTTCGGCGCCCGTGCCGCCCACCGCCACGGCACGCGCCACGCGCAGCCGCAGCACGCGGCTGCCGATGTTGTCGGGGCTGTCCATGGCCTGCATCGCATTGCGCGCCAGGTTGAGCAGCACCTGCTCGACCATCGTGCGGTCGCACATGGCCGCGGGCAGTCGGTCTTCGAGCACCACCTCGATGATCACGCCGAGCTTGCGCGCCTGCAGCCGCACCAGCGGCAGCACCGCGTCGATCAGCGCCTGCGGCGCCACGGCCTCGCGCGTGCGGTCGCGCCGGCGGACGAAGTCGTGCACGCTGCGGATCACCTGGCCGGCGCGGTCGGCCTGCTCGGCGATGCGCCTCACCGCCATCGCGACTTCGCCCTGGTCGCCCTTCGCATCGGGCCCGAGCAGGTTGAGCGAACCGCTCGCATAGCTGGCAATGGCGGCCAGCGGCTGCGTGAGTTCGTGGCTCAGCAGCGAGGCCATTTCGCCAACGGTGGCGAGCCGCGCGCTGGCCTGCAGGCGCTCCTGGCTGGCGCGCGAGAGCTCCTCGATGCGGCGCTACTCGCTCACGTCGATGAACGCGCTCATCCAGCCGGTCTGCACGCGGTGCGCGTTGATCAGCGGCGCCTCGAAGATCAGCACCGGAAAGCGCGTGCCGTCCTTGCGCATGAAGACCGATTCGAAACCCTCGCGCGGCGGCATGCCACCGGCCAGCCGCCGCGCCTGGCGCTGCTGGTACTCGTGCGCGAGTTCGGTCGGCCAGTAGGGCGCGTCGGCGTTGTCCGCCATGAGTTCTTCGGGGGTGAAACCGACCATCTCGCAGAAGGCCGGGTTCACGTAGCTGATGCGGCCCTGCAGGTCGCGCGCGCGCAAACCGGTGATGACCGAGTCCTCCATCGCCTTGCGAAACGCGAGCGCATCGGCCAGGTCGCGCTCGGCGCGCAGCCGCCGCCGCGTGTCGCGCGCGAGCAGGACCAGCACCGACACCAGCGCGATCGAGATCGCCGTGACCAGCGCCGTGAGCATGTTCGGAAACAGGTCGGGCGCGGCGCGCCAGCCGTCCACGCGCAGCATCAGCGCGGTGCCCGGCAGGGCGATCAATTGCTGCGAGGTGAACACGCGGGTGCCGACGCGGCGCGAGCTGCCGAGCGCCACCAGCCGCGTGCCGTCGGCTTCGGTGAAGGCCACCTCCTGCCCGCGCGTGAGCGTGGGGCCGACCAGCTCGATGAGCGCGTCGCGCAGCGAATAGCTGCCCACGAGGAAGCCGCCCGCGTCGATCGGCACGCAGAGTTCCATCACCTCGACACCGCCGCCGCCGGCGATCGGCACGTAGTGGCTCGGAGAATAGGCCGGCGCGCCGAGCTTGCGGGCGGCGGCGCAGGCCAGCGTCACGTCGGACTGCTCGGGACCGCGGGCGGTCTCGTCGAGGATGCGCATGCGGTAGGGCGTGTTGACCGCCTCGAGCGGGCGCAGCGCGGCATCGCGCCATTCGAGCCGCAGCCATTCGCGGTGCTCGCGCAGCAGGGCGGCCGCCATCTCGGGCCAGCGTGTCCGGTCGGCGCCGGAGACCTGCGTGGCACGCAGGCTCTGCGCGTTGCGCTGGAAGCCGCTGCGCAGGTCGGAGACCGCATCGGCGGTGTCGCGGTCGAGGGACGCCTGCACCTGCTCGACCTCGTGCCGCCCCGCGAGCCAGACCACCGTGACCAGCAGCACCGACACCAGCACCGCCAGCAGCAACCACAGGAACCAGCGCTGCCACAGCGAGCGCAGGCGCGCGAATGCCGAGAGCGCCCACCGCTGCGGTGCGACGGTCAGCGCATCGGCCATCTAGAGAGCGCAGTGAGACAAGACGGGCAATTGGGTGCGTGTGCGGTCGACCTGCTTCGCGTCGATGTCGAACAGCACCACGCCCTCTTCGCTGGCCTGCTGCGCCACCACCGTGCCCCAGGGGTCGATCACCAGCGACTGGCCCCAGGTCTGGCGGCCGTTCTCATGCGTGCCGCCCTGCGCGGGCGCGACCACCCAGACCAGGTTCTCGATGGCGCGGGCGCGCAGCAGCACTTCCCAATGGGCGGCACCCGTGGTGCGGGTGAAGGCGCTGGGCACCAGCAGCAGGTCGGCGCCCTGCCTGGCGAGCGCGCGGTACAGCTCGGGAAAGCGCAGGTCGTAGCAGACGCTCATGCCGACGCGCCAGCTGTGGCCGTCGCGCGAGGGCAGGTCGAACACGACCGGTTGCGTGCCCGGCGCGATCACGCGGCGCTCGTCGTAGCGCTCGGTGCCGTTGTCGAAGAAGAAGAGGTGGATCTTGTCGTAGCGCGCCACGCATTTCCCCTCGGGCGAGAAGGCCAGCGAGCTGTTGAACACATGCTCGGCGTCGGTGCTCTCGATGGGCAGCGTGCCGCCGACGATCCAGAGCCCGAACTCGCGCGCGGCATCGGCCAGAAAGCCCTGCACCGTGCCCGCGCCGGCCGTCTCGCGCAGGCCCAGCTTGTCGGTGTCGCGCGCGCCCATCATGCAGAAATACTCGGGCAGCACCGCGAGCTCGGCGCCGGCCGCGGCCGCCTGCGCGAGCAGGTCGTGGGCACGTGCGAGGTTGGCTTCGCGGGCGATGGCCGACACCATCTGGATGGCTGCGACTTTCATTGGGTGGTCTCCGTTTTCTTGCCTTCGTCGGCGGTCGGCGAGGCCGGCAGGCCTGGCAGCTGTAGCGTACGCGGCACCTTGGTGATCTTGGGGTCGGCCCAGGTGCCTTCGACATGGAACTCCTGCGTGGCGGCGGCCGCGAGCGGCTTGCTCAGCACCCATTGCGCAAGGAAGGTGCCCAGGCCAATGGCCGGGTTGATGGCGGTGGCCACCAGCGCGGCGGTGCCGGCGTTGATCTCGGGCACCACCACCACGCGCAGGTTCTGCGTCTCGCGCACGATGTCGGCCGAGCCGTCCATCAGCGCCGCGGCGTTGACGCCCTTCATCTGCAGGTTGTTGGTGCTGGCGATGCCCTTGTTGATCTTGGCGTCGCCGCGGATGAAGTCGAAGGCGAAGCCCTGGCTGAACACGTCGCGGAAGTCGAGCGTGAGCCGGCGCGGCAGCGCCTGCAGGCTCAACACGCCGAGCAGTTTGGCCAGCCCCGGGTCGGCCTTCAGGAACTGGCCCGACTCCACATCGACCTGCAGCTGGCCGCCCAGGCTCGGATAGTCGAGCGAGAACGGTGAGCCGCGCCAGTTCACATCGCCTTCGAGGCGGCCGCGGCCACGCCGCAGCACGCCGGGCATGCCGAAGCGCGCGAGCAGCTCGCCGGCATCGGCGATGTCGAGCTTGAAGGTCATGGCCGTGCGACGCTGGCCGGCCGCGGCGCCGGGCACGGCGGCCCAGGTGCCCTTGGCCGCGAAGCTCGCCTCGGGCATGGTGAAGGTCAGCTTGTTGAGCAGCCACTCGCGCCCCACGCCGCCGCGGTTGACGGCATCGATTTCGGCGTGGCCGAGCCGCTTGCCCAGCAGCTCGAAGTCGTCGATCACGATGTCGAGGGCCGGCAGGGTGCCCGGTTGCTCGTCGAGCAGGGCCTCGACCTGGGTGGCTTCGGCCGGCGCGATCTTGAGCCGCGCGAGCCGCGCATAGAGCCGGCCGGCCTGCGCGTGGCGATACTCGGCATAGCCGCTGAGTTCGGTCGCGTCGATGTTGGCGCGCCAGAGCGCGCCGTCGCGCGTGCCGCCCAGCACCACGTTGTGCAGGGTGCGCCCGGCGATGCCGAGCTGCTGCGCGCGCACGGCGATGCGGGTGGGCAGGTAGGCCATGGCCGGATCGTCGGCCCCGCCCGCTGCGGCCTCGGGCGTGTTGCCTGCGGCGGCGCCCAGCAGGGTGTCCCATGCGGCGATGTCGAGCTTGGCTACGTTGACGTTCGCGAACACGCCCTTGTCGGGCAGGCTCGCGGTCTCGCCCCCCGTGAGGCCGACGCCGATGCTGCCGCGCAGCACGCGGGCCTCGGCGCCCGAGATATCGCGAACGTACTGGACCGCGCCGATGCGGCCCAGCTCCAGCGTCAGCTGGTCCTGCGTGGCGACGCTGCCGCCGCCCTGGCGGGTTTCGCGCGCCACCACCTTCTTTTCGATGCGCAGCGGCATCTGCTCCTCGGCGGTCTTCACGAGGGGGGTCGGCAATTGCAGGGCAAGGCCCTGCAGGCTGCTTGTCAGCGAGAACTCGGGCGCGCCGTCGCGCACCGAGAAGGTGGCCGCATAGGGCGTGCTGCCGCTGGCCTTGCTGGCGAGCCGCGTGAGCCAGGCGATCTCGCGCGCACTGCGCAGGCCGTCGGCGGTGGCCGTGCCCTGCGCCTTGAGCGCGACGTCGCGGTTGGGGCCGGTGAAGCGGCCGCGCCCTTCGAAGCGGACCTCGCCGCCGAGCAGCTTCCCCTGCACGCCGGCCATCGAGAAGCCGCTTTCGGTGAAGTTCAGCGTGCCCCTGGCCTGCGTGAGCGATGGCGCCTCGGGCACCACCTGCAGCTCGTTGTCGCCCAGCGTCACGCTGGCCTGCACCTTGGTGTTGTCCATGGCCGCAAGCGGCAGCTCGAGGTGCAGCTTGTAGTCGGCGGAGCCGGTGGCGCGCGCGCGCAGCATGATCTCGCCGGTTTCTCCGGCCAGCGGCGCACCCGCGCGCAGCATCTCGCCGAGCGGCCCCTTGGCCTGCGCATCGACGCGCAGCAGCGGCGCGTGGTGCGACAGCTCGGCGATCTGCGCTTCGGCCTTGGTCACTTCGACGCCGGCGGCGCCGACCAGGCGGCCGCGCGCATTGCGCACCAGCATGCCGTCGCGCTCGAACACGAGTTCGCCCGACACGCCGGTGAGCGGCGGCCAGACCGGGGCGGGCGCGCCTGGGCGCGAGGTCGCGGCGGCGAGCGAGGGCGGCACGTAGGCGTAGTTGACGTCCGCCACCTTGGCCACGATGCGGAACTCGCCCAGCTTCGGGTCGGTGAACGGCATGTCGTGCAGGTCGCCGCGCACGCGGAAGTCGACGGTGCTGGCCGTGCCCTTGGTGACGGCATCGCGCACGTAGTTGCGCGTGTGCTGGGGAATGTCGAGCGGCAGGTAGCGGAACACGCGGGTGCCGTCGGCGCGGGTGAGCTTGCCCTGCAGGTCGAGCACGCCCGGATAGCGGCCCTTGCCGCTGGACACGGCCGGGTCGCTGGTGCGCCAGGTGGCTTCGGCATCGCCTTCGGCATCGGCGTTGGCGAAGCGCAGCTTGGAGACCTGCACCTGCGCGTTGCCTTTGTCGAGCTTCCACTGGAGCTGGGCCGAGAGGCGGTCGAGCGGGATGACCGGGTCCTCGAACACGCCGGGGAATTCGAGTCCGCCCTGGGCGATGGCCAGCGTGGCCGTGCCGCCGGTGTGGGTGGCGTCGAAATCGAGCGTGGCGCCGCTCAGGCCGGGCGTACCGGGGTGGGCTCGGGGGGGTGTCGCTGCGGACGCTGTTGTTGTCGGGGTGGCCGTGCCCGTCGTCGCGGGCGTCGCAGGCGGTGCCGGCTGCGGAGCGACACGCAGGCCGCTGACGCGCCCGCGCGCCTGATATTTTTCGGGCGCGCCCAGCGATCCCTGCCAGCTCAGGTCGATGTGCTCGACGAGGCCGCGCGGTGCATAGCTGTCGAGCACGCGGTGGGTGGCCTCGCCCAATGGCAACCGGTCCGCGATGAGCGCCAGCGCGGCCAGATCGAGCCGGTCGGCGCGCAGCGCGCCCTGCTCGGATGTGCGGCCCTTGGCCGGCGTGTGCTGCAGCCAGAGGTTGCCGCCGGGCCAGCGCAGGCCGTCGGCGGTGTCGAACTGCAAGGCGGTGGTCGAGAACTCGAGGGTCTCGTCGTTCAGCTGGCCCGCGAGGCGCCCGGTGACGGTGCGCAGCACCAGCGGTTGCAGCCCCTTGCCCAGCGAAGCATCGACGCGGGCGAGCCCCAGGTCGGCGGCGCCGCCCGCGAGCTGGCCGTCTTCCACGTCGGCCCACACCCGCAGCGCGCCGTTGCCTTCGCGAATGCGGGCATCGAGCGAGACGTACCGGCCCAGGCGGGTGATGTCGATGTAGGGCAGGTCGGCATAGAGCTGGCCGTCCCAGGTCTGCCAGTGGCCGGTGCGCACCGACAGCAGCGGCTGGCGGAACTGGCCGCGCAGCGTGAAGCGCTCGCCCCAGCCGGCCGGCGGCGTGGCGTCCAGGCGCAGACCGTGGCGCCGGCCGCCGTTGCGCGCCACGAAGCGCACGTCGGTCAGGAGCAGCGGTTCGGCCTGGCGCTGCTCGTCGGTCCAGCGCACGGTGCCGCCTTCGATGACGAGCTCGCGCTGGGCGAAAAACCAGTCGGCGGCGCGGGTCTCTCCGGTTGTGTCGGTCGACATGTGCAATCCAGCCACATGGAGTTTTCCCTGAGCATCGCGGCGCACGTCGAGCTGCGTACCCTCGATGTAGAGCTGCTCGAAATTGAGGCGCCAGAGCGAGCGCGGCGACACGCTGGCCACCACGCGCACGAGGTGAAGGGCCTCGCGTTTCTCTGCATCCTGCAGCACCACGTCGCGCAGTTCGAAGGCCGGGAAAAGCCCCTCGGCCCGGGCGGTGATCGACCCGACGCGCACCGGCACGCCGATGGCCTTGCTAGTCTGTGCCTCCAGTGCGCTGCGAAAATCACCGATTCGCGGCACAATCCACGCGTGTAGGACAACGACTGACAAAGCCAGCAGGAGCCATGCAGCGATCAGCAAACCCAACAGCCAGCGCGCCGTCACAGCGGTGATTTTGAGCAGACGTGAAGGGGTAGACGCCGTGTCGTTCATTGAGGATCGCGCTGTGTCGGGAATCATGACCGCCAGCATTCAGAGGGGTTCCACGGAAACCAGCATCAGTGTGAACCAGTTGCCAGTCACTTCGACGCAGACCGCGTTTTCTTCGTACTCACGCTTCGTGCAGCGCCTGCGTCGCAAGTATGCGGCCGAACTTGCATTGCTTCCCCCAGGTGCGCCGCGGCGCGAGTCGATGACAGTGGCTTACGAGGCATTGCGCGGACGAGGGGACAGCGTCGGCGATGCACTCCGGATTGTGCGGCAGCTCGTGATGGAGCGGCTTGTAACGCTGGATTGCGACGCGCAGGTGCCGCTGGCCGTGGTCACCACCGCCGTCACCGAGCTGGCCGAACTGGCGCTCGACATCGCCTGCGCCGACGCCTGCCACGAACTCGATGCCGTGCACGGCGCCCCGCTCGGCCCCGAAGGCCAGCGCGCGCAGCTCTGGGTGATCGGCATGGGCAAGCTCGGCGCGCGCGAGCTCAACGTGTCGAGCGACATCGACCTGATCTATCTCTACGACCTCGATGGCGAGACCACGGGCGATGCCGATGGCCGGGGCCGGCTGGCGAACCAGGAATACTTCTCGCGCGCCGTGAAGCGCATCTACGCGCTGGTGGGCGACACCACCGAGCACGGCTTCGTGTTCCGTGTCGACCTGGCGCTGCGGCCGAACGGCAACTCGGGGCCGAGCGTGGTCTCGCTCGATGCGCTCGAAGAGTATTTCCAGGTGCAGGGCCGCGAGTGGGAGCGCTTTGCCTGGATGAAAAGCCGGGTGGTGGCGCCGCGCGACATCGTGCTGGCCGGGCTTGCCCAGGGGCTGCGCGGTGCGGTGCTGCCCTTCGTGTTCCGCCGCTACCTCGACTACAGCGTGTTCGACTCGCTGCGCACGCTGCACCGGCAGATCCGCGAGCAGTCGGCGCGCCGCAGTGCGGGGCGGCCCGAGCGCGCGAACGACGTCAAGCTCTCGCGCGGCGGCATCCGCGAGATCGAATTCACCGTGCAGCTGCTGCAGGTGGTGCGCGGCGGGCAGTTCCCCGAGCTGCGCACGCGGCCCACGCTCGATGCGCTCCAGCGCCTGGCGCGTGCCAACCTGATGCCGCAGGAAACCGCCGACGCGCTGGCCGCGGCCTACGAGTTCCTGCGCCGCGTCGAGCACCGCATCCAGTACCTCGACGACCAGCAGACCCATGTGCTGCCGGTGGCCGACGACGATCTGCGCTGGATCGCCCAGACCCTGGGCTATGAAGACTGCTGCCCCTTCCTGGCGCAACTGGACACGCACCGCGAGTTCGTCGCGCAGGAATTCGACAAGCTGCTCGGCGGCGAGAAGCCCTGCAATGACAAGTGCAACGGCAAGAAGGCCGCGGCACCCGCCGACCTGGTCGACCTGCTCGACGACCTGCCCCCTGTTTTTGCCGAACGCATCCGCGACTGGTGCGAAACGCCGCGCGTGCTCGCCCTGCGCGAGGAAACCCGGGGGCGGCTGCGCCAGCTGGTTCAGCGCACCGGCCAGTGGCTGAAGGAGCCCGATGGCGACGGTCCGGGGCAAACGCCGCGCCAGGTGGATGCCGCCATGCGCTGGGCCGACTGGATCGAACCGCTGATGCGGCGCGAGAGCTACCTGGCGCTGCTGGTCGAGCGGCCCGCGGTGCAGGAACGCCTGCTGCGGCTGCTGGGCGCCGCCAAGTGGCCCGCGCGCTACCTGATGCAGCACCCGGGCGTGATCGACGAGCTGGCGAGCGACGAGATGCTCTCCGGCCGCTTCGTGGCGGCCGAGTTCGAACGCGAACTGGAAGCACGCCATGCATCCCTCAGCCGCACAGGCGAAGCCGACGAAGAGCGCCTGCTGCACCTGCTGCGCCATGCCCACCACGCCGAGGTGTTTCGCACGCTGGCGCGCGACGTCGACGGCCGCCTCACGGTCGAGCAGGTGGCCGACGACCTGAGCGCGCTGGCCGACACCACGCTGCGCGTGACGGCCCACTGGTGCTGGCCGCATGTGCGCAACCGCCACCGCGAGGTGCCGCAGTTCGCGATCATCGGCTACGGCAAGCTGGGCGGCAAAGAGCTGGGCTACGGCAGCGACCTCGACATCGTGTTCGTCTACGACGACGCCGACGAGCGCGCCGGCGAGGTCTATGCGGCCTACGTGCGCAAGCTGATCAACTGGCTCACGGTGAAGACGCGCGAAGGCGACCTGTTCGAGATCGACACGGCCCTGCGGCCCAACGGCAACTCGGGCCTGCTCACCACCAGCTTCGAGGCCTACGAGAAATACCAGCTCGGACGCGGCAGCAACACGGCATGGACCTGGGAGCACCAGGCCATGACGCGCGCGCGCTTCGTGCTCGGCAGCGCGGACCACGGCGCCGAACTGGGCGCGCGCTTCGACCAGGTGCGCGAGGCCGTGCTGGTGTCGCCGCGCGACCGCGAGGCGCTCAAGGCCGAGATCATCGCGATGCGCGACAAGCTGCGCGGCGCACGGCCGGTGAAGGCCGACCGCTTCGACGTCAAGCACAGCCCCGGTGGCATGGTGGACGCGGAGTTCGCGGTGCAGTTCCTGGTGCTGTCTTCTTCGGGCGAACATCCCGAGCTGATTCCGAACGTCGGCAACATCGCGCTGCTGCTGCGCGCCGAACTGGCGGGGCTGCTGCCCGAAGGCATCGGCCGCAGTGCGGCCAGGGCCTATCGCGAGCTGCGCCGCGTGCAGCATCGCGCGCGCCTGAACGAAGAACCGACCCAGGTCACACCGCCCGCACTGGCCGCCGAACGCGAAGCCATGCTGGCGCTCTGGAAGGCGGTATTTGGCTGACGAGGCCCGCGCTCCCGCCACCACCGCGCTGGCTGCCTGCGCGGTTGCCGTTGCCGTCCTTCTCGCCGGCTGCGCAAGCGGCACGCGCAGCGGTGGCGGCGTTGCCAGCGGCCGCGACGGCCCCGGTACGAACATCCCGTCGGACCTCGACCGGGTGCCCGACGCCGAGCCCCGCATCGAAGCCATCCGCAGCAGCGGCGGCACCAGCAAGCCCTACACGGTGCTGGGCCGCGGCTACCAGCCGATCACCGACGACCGGCCGTTCCGCGAGTCGGGGCTGGCCTCGTGGTACGGCCGCAAGTTCCACGCCGCATCGACCTCGAGCGGCGAGGCCTACGACATGTACGCCATGACGGCCGCGCACAAGACGCTGCCGCTGCCGAGCTACGTGCGGGTGCGCAACCCGGCCAACGGGCGCGAGGTGATCGTGCGGGTGAACGACCGCGGCCCCTTTGTCGACGGCCGCGTCATCGACCTGAGCTACACGGCCGCGCTCAAGCTCGACCTGCTGCGCGGCGTGGCGCCGGTGGAAATCGAACGGATCACGAACGAGGACATCCGCACCGGCGCATGGCGGCGGGATTCGGGCACGGCGTATGCCGCTGCACCGGTGCCGGTGCCCTCGGCCTGGGTGGCGCCGGTGGCGATGAGCGCACCGGCAGCTTCGACGATGCCGGTCGTGCCGCAAACGCCGATGGCGCCCCCGGCACCCGTCGCGCAGGCCGAGCCTCCTGCCATTGCGCCGGAAGCCGCAGCGCCGCGACAAGCCATCGTGGTCACCGACCTTGCGCCGCTGGCACCCATCGCAGCGCCGGCCCCTGCCCCCATGGCCCCATCGGCTGCGCCGTCTTCCGCAGCCGTGGCGGGTTTCTGGGTGCAGCTCGGCGCCTTTCGCGAGCGCGATGGCGCCGAGACCCTACTGAGCCAGGCGGCGCGCGGCCTGCCTTCATTGGCGCCGCAGCTGCGCGTGTTCAGCGAAGCCGGCACGCACCACCTGCAGGCCGGGCCGTTCGCCTAGCGCAACGCGGCGGGCGAGGCCGTCACGCAGTTGCGCGAGAGCCTGCGCATCGCGCCGATGGTGGTCGAGCGCCGCTAGTTCGCAACCTCAGGGCATGGCCTTGGCGGCCACAGGCAGGCGCATGCCGACGCCCATGCGGTTCCACGCATTGATCTGTGCAATCGCAATCGAGAGCTCGACGATCTCGAGGTCGCTGAAATGCGCCTTGAGGCCTTCGAATTCGGCATCGCGTGCGCCGTGGTGCTCGGGCAGGCGCGTCGTCGTTTCGGCCCAGTCGAGGGCCGCGCGCTCGCGCTCGCTGAAGAAGCTCACTTCGCGCCAGGTGGCCAGGCTGTTGATGCGCTGCCAGTCTTCGCCCTGCTCGCGCAGGTCGCGCACATGCATGTCGAGGCAGTAGGCACAGCCGTTGATCTGCGAGACGCGGGCAAAGACGAGGTCGACCAGCGACTTGCCGAGCGTGCTCGATTCGATGGCGCCGTTGACGGCGATCATGGCCTAGAAGGCCTTGGGGGCGATCTTGAACCAGGCAAGGCGGGGGGTGTTGTTGCTCATGGCGTGTACTCCAGGTGGTTGAGATGAAATCTGCTTCTTACTCACTGAAGACGGGCCAGCCATCGGCCCTGTGACACGCCGTGCGAACTATTTCGGAAAAAGTTGCGCGATGCGAGCCAGCTTGTCGGGATTGCGCTGTGCGCGGATGCGCACGATGCGCTCGTCCTCGATCTCGAAGGTCTGCGCCGATTCGAGCTCGCCATCGACGAAGCGCAGGAGCCCGGGCTCGCCGTTGATGTCCACCAGCTCCATGCGCACTGCCGCGCCCATGCGGCGCCAGAGGGCGAAGTAGAGCTGCGCGAGCCGCTGGCTGCCGCGCAGGATCTTGCTGAAGGTCTGCACCTTGCCGCCGCCGTCGCCGATGAGTTCGACGTCCTCGGCCATCAACGCCTTCAGGTCCTGCAGGCTGCACGGCATCGGCGAAGGCGCGCAGCAGGCGCTGGTGGGTTTCGCGCGACACCTGGAAGCGCGGGCGGGCCTCCTGCACCTGCGCCTTGGCGCGGTGCACCAGCTGGCGGCAGGCAGCCTCGCTCTTGCCGAGGGTGAGGGCGAC
>CAMATD010000034.1 GCA_945860785.1 Variovorax sp. YR752
CTCGCGGTATTCCTGTTGCTGCGCGGGATCGAGCGCCTTCCATTCGGCCAGCGTGAGGCCCACCGAATTGCCGCTGACCGCGAGGCCCACGGCCCAGGTGCCCGCGTTGAGTCCTTCCTGCAGGCCCACGCCGGTGTCGTCGACCTTGACGACGGTGCAGGGCGGCCACACGCCGAGGTCGGCAAAGCAGCGGTACATCATGAGCGGCGACGGACGGCCTTCGGCGAGGTCCCCGGCGCACACGAGGTTGTCGGGCCTGTAGCCGCCGGCGGCGGCGATCGGCGCCACCACTTCCATGATCGGGCGGTTGTAGCCGGTGGTCGAACCGATCTTGAGGCCGCGCTCTCGCGCCGCGTTCACGGCGTCGAGCGCGCCGGGAATGAAGTCGGCATGGTCGCGTGCGCTGGCGGCGTTCATCGGCGTGAACACTTCGTACAGGCGGTCGACGTCGGCGTCGCTGAAGGCATGGCCGTGCTTCGCCTCCCATTGCGCTGCGATGCGCGGCAGCGTGCCGAGCGCCTTGATGTGGTCCCACTTGGCCATGCCCATCGGGCCGCACGCCTCGGCGATGGCAATGTCCAGGCCGAACTGTTCGAACAGCTTCACGAAGGCGCCCATCGGTGCGCAGGAGCCGAAGTCGAGGATGGTGCCGGCCCAGTCGAAGACAACGGCCTGGAGCTTGGAGTGGTTGTGGGCGTTCATGGCGGAAAGGACTGAAAGAGTTGGATCGGGGAAGCGGTCTGTGCAGGCATCACCATGCTTCGAACACATCATGCGCGATGCCAAAGCCCGTGCTCGCGCCGCTGCCGCTGGTGACCAGCACCACGCGCGTGGCGTCGTCGGGCGCGTCGATCACGCAGGGTGTCTTCTTCGACGAAGGATAGACACCGGTCCAGCGCTCGGTGATCTGCGCGGTCTCGAGGTTGAGCGTGCTGCGCAGATGGCGCAGGATGAGCTGGTCCACCGCCTCCATCGCAAAGGGCTCGGGTGCATCGCCGTAGTGGTGCGAATCGCCGACCACGAGCGAACCGTCGGCGCTCTGCACCACGATCAGGTGAATGCCGTGTTCGAGCGAGGCGGCCTCTTCCTGCTGCAGCCGGGCCCGCAGTGCGGCCGCTTCGGGCAGCGTGCTGTAGCCCTCGTAGCGCACCAGGCTCAGGTCCATCATCACCGAGCCCGGCAGGTGGAAGCCCGCCTCGGGCTTCACGCGCAGCATCTGCAGGCGGCACAGCGTGAGCTCGTGCGCGGCAATACGTTCGGCGAACAGGCCGTGCAGGTCGGTGTTGGTGCAGACCACCACGCGTTCGCCGCGCAGGGTACCGCGCGAGGTGCGCACGCGCGGCGTTTCCACCTCGTGCACGGTCTCGCCGAAGCGGAACACCACGCCATGCACCTCGGCCAGCCACCTGGCGAGCAGGCCGATGGCGGTGCGCGATTCGACGCGCAGCTCGTGCGGGCTGAAGAGCACCGAGCGGGCATCGGCCAGGCTCAGCGCCGGTGCCTTGGTCTGTGCGTCGGCCGCATCGAGCAGCTCGCAGGCTTCGCCCATCGGCGTGCGCATGAAGGCTTCGAGCACGGCGTGCGCTTCGGGACGGTAGGCCGCGAGCCAGAGGTTGCGGTGCACGATGTCGATGCCGGCTTGCGGCGCGATGCCTTGCCAGACCTCGCGGGCATGCATCGCGCGGCGCCAGGTGTCGCCCGGCGCCTGGCCGGTGATGGTGATGAAGCCGAAGTTGCGGATCGATGCGCCGATGCAGGCCGCATCGCGCTCGACCACGCAGACCTTGAGGCCGCGCTGCGCGGCGGTGTAGGCATGGGTCAGGCCGACGATGCCGGCGCCGACGACGATGAGGTCGAAGTTGTCTTTGCTGTGTTGGGGTCCGGGCATTACCGGTTTCTCCAGGTTTGGGTGCGCTTGAGCGCCCAGTGCCCGGCCAGTGCGAACACCCCGCGGCCGATGGCGGCCGTGAGCATGATCAGCGAGGCCATGGCGGCGGCGGGCGCCACGTCGCCGGCGTCGTCCATGTTGAGCACGGCGATGGCGGCGAGCGTGGTCTGCGGCGAATAGAGAAACACGACGGCCGACACGGTGGTCATCGCGTTGACGAAGAAATACCCGCCCACGTTGAGCACCGTGGGCAGCGCCACCGGCAGGTGCACGCGCCAGAGCGTGTGCCAGAACGGCACGCCCATCGACTCGGACACCAGCTCGTATTCGCGGTCGAGCTGGCGCAGTGCCGTGAACGAGGTCAGGTGCGCCACCGAGAAGAAGTGCGCGACGGTGCAGACCACGAGGATCGTCATGCCGCCATAGATGCCATGCAGCGGGTTCGACGGCGAGATGAAGAAGAAGATGTAGCCCACGCCCAGCACCAGCCCGGGCACCGCAAGCGGCAGGTTGGCCAACAGGTTCAGCAACTCGCGCAGCAGGCCGAAGTGGCGCGGCTTTTCCACCAGATAGGCAGAGACGAAGGTGATGAGCGCACCCGCCACTGCGGCGCACAGCGCGAGCCGCAGCGAGTTGAAGTAGCTGCCCCAGCCACCGCCGTCCATGTTGCTGAAGTCGTAGTTCTGGAACGACGGTGCCAGCTGGTAGGGCCAGTAGGTGGCGAGCGATGCGAACACCGCCATGCCGATCATCACGAGGATGGCGCAGGCCGTGAGCACGCAGAATGCCAGCAGCGCGCGGTCGCGCACCTTCACGGGTTCGGGCTGGTAGGGGGTCGCGCGCGCCGAGAGCGCAGAGGCCTGCTTGCTGCGCACGCGCCGCTCGACAAGGAAGGACAGCACCGCTGGAATCAGCAGCACCAGCCCGACCACCGCGCCCATCTGGAAGTTCTGCTGCCCGACCACCTGCTTGTAGATATCGGTCGCAAGCACGCCGGTCTGGCCGCCCACCACCTTGGGCACGCCGAAGTCGGTGATCACCAGAACGAACACCACCATCGCCGCGACGATGAGGCCGTAGCGCGAGGCCGGCAGCGTCACGGTGCGGAAGATGCGCCAGCGCGAGGCGCCGAGCGTCTGCGCGGCCTCGTAGAGGCGACCGTCGGAGGTGGCCATGGCGGTGGTGAGGATCAGCAGCGCATGCGGCAGCGTCCAGAACACCGAGCCGAGCACGATGCCCAGGGGCCCGTAGATCGAGGTATCGCCCATCAGCCCCTTGAACAGCCCCTGGTTGCCGAACAGGTAGACTAGGCTGATGGCCGGCAGCAGCGACGGTGCAAGCAGCGGCACCAGCGCCACCGCACGCAGCAGGCCCTTGGCCGGCATGCACGAAAGCGTGAGCGCGTAGGCATACACGTAGGCATACACGTAGGCATACACGTAGGCATACACGTAGGCAATCGCCGTGCAGAGAACGGCGCTGATCGCCGCGAGCCCCAGGCTGTTGAAGGCCGACTGCACGAGCGCCGGGCTGTCGAGGTAGCGCGCGAAGTTCGCGAGGCCGACGAAAGCGCCCGCACGGTCGAAGAAGCTCTGGCTTACCAGCGCGCCGACCGGCAGCGCGACGATCACCACCAGCAGCAGCACGACCAGCAGCACGGCCGCACCCGTCAGCCAGCGCTCTCGGTCGAATGCGCTGCTGCGCGCCATCACCACCGGCACGACGGCGATGGCGTCGGGGGAACTGCTCATCTTGGCTTCAGTGCGCCAGAACCGAAAGCGCGCTCAGCGGCAACTGGATGTGCACCATGCTGCTGGGCACCAGCGGCTCGCCGCCACCGCCGCGCGCATCGGCGGGCAGCTCGGCCTCGATCTCGATGCCCAGCGGTTCGCACGCCAGCCGGGCCGACGTGCGGTTGCCGAAGAATTCCGTGTCGAGCAGCCGCGCCGCGAAGCTGTTGGCGCCGAGCTCGGTGCCGAAGCGCTTGACCACCACATGCTCGGGACGGATGCCGATGGTGGCCTGCGTACCGACGCTCAGGTTGCCGGGTGCGCAGAACAGTTCGCTGTCGCGCACGCGCACCTTGCCATCGGCCAGCACGGTCGCGGGCAGCATGTTCATGCGGCCGACGAAGCCGGCCACGAAGCGGGTGCGCGGCTGGCGGTACAGCTCGTCGGGCGTGCCGGCCTGCTCGATGCGGCCGTCGTGCATCAGCACCACGCGGTCGGCCATCGAGAGCGCTTCTTCCTGATCGTGCGTGACCATGATGGTGACGATACCCAGGCGCTTCTGCAGTGCACGGATTTCGCCGCGCAGGCTGGCGCGCACCTGTGCATCGAGCGCCGAGAGCGGCTCGTCGAGCAGCAGCAGGCGCGGGTTGGGCGCGAGGGCGCGGGCCAACGCCACGCGCTGCTGCTGGCCGCCCGAGAGCTGCACCGGGTATTTGTCGGCATGGGCCGAGAGGCCGACGAGATCGAGCATCTCGCGCGAGCGCTTGGCCATCTCGCGCGCCAATGCGCCCGTGGGATGCAGGCCGTAGGCGATGTTCTGCGCCGCCGTCAGGTTGGGGAACAACGCATACGACTGGAACACCACGCCGAAGCCGCGCGCCGCGGGCGGCAGGCCCGCGATGTCCTGGCCGCCGAGCAGGATCTGCCCGCTGTCAGCACGCTCGATGCCGCACACGATGCGCAGCAGCGTGGTCTTGCCGCAGCCCGAGGGACCGAGTAGGCAGACGAATTCGCCGGGCTCGATGTCGAGGTCGATGCCGTCGAGCACACGCGTGGCGCCAAAGGACTTGCCGATGCCGCGGAGGGAAAGAAAGCTCGTCATGTGCTGCTGTCCGAAAGCCTGATCACATCGGCTTCTTTTCGGACTTCGATTCGTAGCGCTTGGACCACTCCGTCAGGATGCGGTCGCGGTTGGCGGCAGCCCAGGTGAAGTCGTTCTTGGCGAGCAGCTTCTCGACATCGCCCGGCACGAACTCGAGTTTTTCCTAGATGCTCGGCAGCGCGAGCACCGCGAAGTTCTTGGCATAGAGCTCGTTGGCCTGCTTGGTGACGGCCCAGTCGGCGAGCGCCTTGGCGGCTTCCTGCTTCTTGCTGGTCTTGATGATGCCAGTGGCTTCCATGTCCCAGCCCAGGCCTTCCTTCGGCAGCACGATGTCGATCGGTGCGCCGTCGCGCTTGGTCTTGTTGGCGCGGTATTCGAAGGACATGCCGAGCGCGAACTCGCCGGCGCCGACCTGGCGGCAGGGCTTGCTGCCCGACTGGCTGTAGATGCCGATGTTCTGGTGCAGGGCGTCCATGTACTTCCACGCCTTGTCTTCACCCATCATCTGGATCCAGCCCGACACCATCAGGTAGCCGGTGCCCGAGGCTGCCGGGTTGGGCATGGTGATCTGGCCCTTGTAGACCGGGTTGGTCAGGTCGGCCCAGCTGGTGGGCTTGGGCAGGCTCTTCTTCTGCGCTTCGGTGGTGTTGAAGCAGATGGCCGAGGACCACACGTCCATGCCGACCCACTTGGGCGGGTTGGCCGGGTCGCGCATGGTGGCCTTGATGGCGTCCAGGCCCTTGGGCGCGTAGGGCTGGAGCATGCCTTTCTTGTCGAGCAGCCTCAGCGAGGTGGCGGCCAGGCCCCACACCACGTCGGCCTGCGGGTTGGCCTTTTCGGCCAGCAGCTTGGCAGTGACGATGCCGGTCGAGTCGCGCACGAACTTCAGTTCGATGGACGGGTTTTCCTTTTCGAAGGCCGCCTTGTAGGCCTGCACCTGGTCGGCTTCGAGCGCTGTGTAGACAAGCAGCTCGGTGCGGCCTTGGGCAGAGGCGGCGAAAGCCAGCGAGAACAGAGCGGCCGGCACGGCGGCTCGGCGAATGCAACGAAGCAACATGGGAAATCCCTCGGGGAAAAGATGGAAGCGCGCGGACGAAAGTACGCACGGCCGGAGCCGTGAACGCGGCGATGCTCGCAGCGGCATGTGACAGGGGTTTGTCAGGAGCCCGCGCGGCGGCGGCAAGGTCGGGGCTTTTCGTCACACGCATGTCACTGCGCTGAGCGAGCCTCCGAGGGCTGTTGCATGCGCTTCGTTTCAAACCCATGACACTCGACCTTGCCGAGATCGCCCGCCTGTTCGCGGAACGCGGCGGGGTTGCGTACGCGGGCGAGCCGGTGTCGCAGATGGAGCATGCGCTGCAGTGCGCGTGGCTTGCGGAGCAGGCCGGTGCGAGCGATGCGCTCGTCACGGCCGCACTGCTGCACGACCTCGGACACCTGCTGATCGCCGAGCACCAGACGCTGTCGCAATCGCCCACCGAGCTGGGCATCGACGATCGCCATCAGTACATCGCGCTGCCCTTGCTGCGCGGCGCTTTCGACGTCGAGGTGCGCGAGTCGATACGGCTGCATGTGGATGCCAAGCGCTATCTTTGCGCGACGCGGCCAGACTATTTCTCGAAGCTCTCTCCGGATTCGGTGCGCAGTCTTGCGTTGCAGGGCGGCGTGATGGATCCGGCGGCAGCGAACCGCTTCGCCGAGCATCGCTGGGCCAACGATGCCGTGCGGCTGCGGTTGTGGGATGAAGAAGCGAAGGTCGAAGGGCTGAAGACGCCGCCGCTGGCGCACTTCCTTTCGACAGCTGCGAGGGTCATGCTGCGCTGAAGGGGCTTTTTTTTGCCCTTCGGTCGAGTTTCAGGTCCGTTTAAGAAACATTTGTCTACTATGGTTTCCTCACGATATCTGGCGCACCTGCGCCCAGCGAGGAAACCTGCATGTCTTCATCCGTCACAGCGCGCGCGAGCACGTTCATCCAGGTATTGCGCCGCGTCTTCACGCTTGCAGCGCCCTACTTCCGATCCGAGGAGAAATGGCGGGCACGCACGATGCTGCTGGCCATCGTGGCGCTCAATCTTTTCTATGTGTACGTGGCGGTGCTGGGCAACCAGTGGTACGGGCGCTTCTACGACGCGCTGCAGAACAAGGATTCGGTGACCTTCTGGCGCGAGGTCGGCGTCTTCGGCTGGATCGCGTTCGCCAACATCGCGGTCCAGGTGCGCAAGTTCTACGTGACCCAGCTGCTACAGTTGCGCTGGCGCGCCTGGATGACGCGCAGCTACCTCACGCGCTGGACGACCGACCGCACCTTCTATCACCTGGAACTCGCGCGCTATGCGGGCAAGGACGGCCAGACGCCGGACAACCCCGACCAGCGCATCCAGGAAGACATGCAGATGTTCACCAGCGCCACGATGTCGCTTTCGATGGGACTACTGAATGCCGTCGTCACGCTCATGAGCTTCATCGGCCTGCTCTGGGGGCTGTCGGGCAATTTCTCCTTCACGTTCAGCGGCACCACCTACCAGATCGTCGGCGCAATGGTCTGGGTGGCGCTGGGGTATTCGATTGCCGGCACGGTCATCACGCACTTCATCGGCCGCCCGCTGATTGGGCTGAATTTCAGGCAGCAGCGCTACGAGGCCGACTTCCGGCACCACCTGGTGCGCGTGCGCGAGTACAGCGAAGCCATTGCGCTGGACCACGGGGAAAAAGTCGAGCGTGACCAGCTCGATCTGCGCTTCGGCGACGTGCTGCGCAACTACCTGCTGCTGATCAAGCAGCAGAAGAACCTGGTGACCTTCACCTCGTTCTTCGGGCAGGCGGCGGTGATCTTTCCGTTCCTCGTGGCGGGGCAGCAGTACTTCGGCGGGACCTTCCAGCTCGGCCACCTGATGCAGATCGGCTCGGCCTTCGGCAAGGTGCAGGAGTCGCTCAGCTGGTTCGTCGACAACTACGACAGCGTGGCCGTGTGGCGCGCCACCACCGACCGTCTCACCACTTTCGACGATGCCATGCACGCCCACGCGACACGGGACAATGCAATGCAGCGCGACCCGGCGGCCGTGCTGCACAGCGACGACCTGGCGGTCTCCTTGCCCAACGGCACGCCGCTGCTTGCGGGCGCCGCGTTCTCGGTGCTGCCGGGCGACAGCGTGCTGCTGCAGGGCCCATCGGGCAGCGGCAAGTCGACGCTGTTCCGCTCCTTCGCGGGCATCTGGCCCTTCTCGCGTGGCCATGTGCAGGTGCCGGACGACGCGGTCTTCATGCCACAGCGGCCCTATGTGCCCGATGGCAAGCTGCGCGATGCGCTGACCTATCCCAATCCGGCTGCGAACTTCAGCGACGACCAGTTGCGCCAGGCCCTGACCGACGCCCTGCTGCCCGACCTTGTCACCCGCCTGGACGACAGCGACTCATGGAGCCAGAAACTCTCGGGCGGCGAACAGCAGCGCCTAGCCATCGCACGCGTGCTGCTCAAGAAACCGGCCTGGCTGTTCGCCGACGAGATCACCAGCGCGCTCGATGCCGAGGCCGAAGGCGTGCTCTACAAGCGGCTGGCGGACACGGTCCATGCGGCGGGCGGCGCCATGGTGTCGATCGCGCACCGCGCGGCGGTCGGCGACTTCCACAACCAGCGCTGGGCGCTGGTGCCGCAGCCCGAAGGCACGGCCGGCGGCGGCGCACGCTACCGGCTGAACACTTCGGCCGCTCAGCCCGCAGCGGCGTAACGCTCCCAGCCCTTCTTGCGCAGGTCGCAGGCGGGGCATTCGCCGCAGCCGTAGCCCCAAGCTTGGCGGTGCACCCGGTCACCGAGGTAGCAGGTGTGGGTCTCCTCCACGATCAGCTCGACCAGCGGCTCGCCGCCCAGCCGGTGCGCCATGGCCCAAGTCTCTGCCTTGTCGATCCACATGAGCGGCGTCTCGATCACGAGGCGACGCTCCAGCCCGAGCGAGAGCGCGAGCTGCATGGCCTTCATGGTGTCGTCGCGGCAGTCGGGGTAGCCCGAGAAGTCGGTCTCGCAAACGCCGGTGACGATCACCTGCAGCCCGCGCCGGTAGGCCAGCGCGCCGGCCAGCGTGAGGAACAGCAGGTTGCGACCGGGCACGAAGGTGTTGGGCAGGCCATCGGCCTGCATGGCGAAGGCGACTTCCTCGGTCAGCGAGGAGCCGCCGAGCTGCGCCAGCGCCGCGAGCGTGAGCACGTGGTCTTCGCCCAGGCGCGGCGCCCAGTCGGGCAAGCGCTCGCGCATCTGCGCGAGGATGGTGCCGCGCACGTCGAGCTCGACGCGATGACGCTGGCCGTAGTCGAAGCCCAGCGTCTCGACGCGCTGGTACTTGGAGAGCGCATCGGCAAGGCAGGTGGTCGAGTCCTGGCCGCCGGAGAACAGAACGAGGGCGGTGGTGTGCAGGGGCATTTCCGTCAGCGGGGGCGCTGTAGTCCAAAGACGTGATTTTCGCAGGCCCGGTTCCGGGCGCGGATACGATCCCGCGAATGAGCACTAAACACCTGGTTGCATGGGCCGTCACCTTCGTGGTCCTGCTGGTGATCGACATGCTCTGGCTGGGCGTGGTCGCCAAGGGCCTGTACCAGCAGGGCATGGGCGACCTGATGTCGCCGCAGCCCCGGCTGGCCTTCGCGGCGGTGTTCTACCTGCTGTATCCGGTCGGGCTGCTGATCTTCGCGATAGTGCTGGGCGTCGAGGCACAGGGCGTGACGCGGGCCGCGGTGCTGGGCGGCCTGTTCGGTCTCTTCTGCTACGGCACCTACGACCTGACCAACCTGGCGGTGATCCGCAACTGGCCGCTCGCCCTGTCGTTCATCAACATCGCCTGGGGCACGCTGGTGAGCGGCGTGGCGGCTGCGGCGGGTGCCGTCGCGTTGCGCTGGTTTTCCGCGCGCTGAGGAAGAAGAGAAGAAGAAGGGCCGGCCAGGCCGGCCGCTTCACAACGACATCAACGGAAGCGCTCCAGGAGCTTGCGGGATGCGCGGTCCAGCGTCTTCGTGTCCGTGATGCGGAACTGCACGCCGTGCGCACTCGCGATCAGCAGCGCGCCACCTTCGAGGCGACGGATGTCTTCCTCGGCCTTGAGCACGAAGGTGGTCTCGCCGCGGTCGGTGCTCACGGTCCAGGTGCTGGGCACGCCGAAGCTCGACACGCGATGCAGCTTCAGCAGCGTGGGCGCGAAGTCGCGCACCGCGAGTTCCTCTTCGAGGAGTGCCCGGGTCTGTGCCGGCAGCACCTCGACGCGGTCGATCCAGACCAGTTCACGGCCCTCGCTGCCGACCAGCGAGATGCCCTCGCCAGGCGCGCTGAGCGGAAAAGCCCGCACAGGCGTGACGCCCACATGGCGTTCGCCCTGTGCGTCGGTCAGCACAAGGCGGCCGAAGGCGTCGCGTTCGATCTCAAAAGTGTTGTGGTCGCTCATGCATCCCCCGCCGGATGGGCCGCGTGGCTGATCAGCGGCAGCTGGGCACCGGCACGCTCGTCGGCCGCGCCTTCGCTCGCATCGTCGTCGCCCTGGCGCAGTTGCGCCTGGTAGAGCCGCCAGTAGGCACCCTGTTTCGCCATCAAGGCATCGTGCGGCCCGACCTCGACCACCTCGCCTCGGTCCATGACCACGAGGCGGTCGGCCTTGCGCAGCGTCGACAGGCGGTGCGCAATCGCGATGGT
This sequence comes from Variovorax sp. YR752, assembly GCA_945860785.1. Classification (GTDB taxonomy): domain Bacteria; phylum Pseudomonadota; class Gammaproteobacteria; order Burkholderiales; family Burkholderiaceae_C; genus Variovorax. The sequence continues at coordinate 10,392 of CAMATD010000034.1, forward strand.
GGTGCGGCCCTGCACGAGGTTGTCGAGCGCCTTCTGGATTTCCTTTTCGGTCTCGGTGTCCACGGCCGAGGTGGCCTCGTCGAGGATCAGGATGCGCGGGTCGATCAAGAGGGCGCGCGCGATGCTGATGCGCTGGCGCTCGCCACCCGAAAGGCCCTGGCCGCGCTCGCCGACCAGCGAGTCGTAGCCATGCTGCAGCCGCAGGATGAAGTCGTGCGCGTGTGCGGCGCGCGCGGCGGCCACCACTTCTTCGCGCGTGGCGTCGGGCTTGCCGTAGGCGATGTTCTGCGCGATGGTGCCGAAGAACAGGAAGGGCTCCTGCAGCACCAACCCCACATGGCGCCGGTAGTCGGCCACGGCGAAGCGGCGGATGTCGGTGCCGTCGACCTTGATGGCGCCGTCGGTCACGTCGTAGAAGCGGCAGATCAGGTTGACCAGCGTGCTCTTGCCCGAACCGCTGTGGCCCACGAGGCCGATCATCTCGCCGGGCTCGATCACGAGGTCGAGGTTGTGAATCACGGCGCGCGAACCGTAGCGAAAGCCCAGCCCGCTCATCTCGATGCGCCCCTGCACGCGCTGGACCTTCACCGGGTTCGTCGGCTCGGGCACGTTGCTCACATGGTCGAGGATGTCGAAGATGCGCTTGGCGCCGGCCGCCGCCTTCTGCGTGACCGAGACGATGCGGCTCATCGAGTCCATCCGCGTGTAGAAACGGCCGATGTAGGCGATGAAGGCCGTGAGCACACCCACCGTGATGCTGCCGCGCGCCACCTGCCAGATGCCGAAGCCCCAGACCACGAGCAGGCCGATTTCGGTCAGCAGCGAGACGGTGGGCGTGAACACCGACCAGGTGCGGTTGAGCTTGTCGTTGACCTGCAGGTTGTAGGCGTTGGCGGTGCGGAAGCGGTCGGCCTCGCGGCGCTCCTGCGCAAAGGCCTTGACCACGCGGATGCCGGGGATGGTGTCGGCCAGCACGTTGGTCACCTCGGACCAGACGCGGTCGATCTTCTCGAAGCCGGTGCGCAGCCGGTCGCGCACGACATGAATCATCCAGGCGATGAAGGGCAGCGGCACCAGCGTGACCACCGCGAGCAGCGGGTTGATCGAGATCAGGATGGCCGCGGTCATCACGATCATCAGCACGTCGTTGGCGAAATCGAGCGCGTGCAGCGACAGGAACACGTTGATGCGGTCGGTTTCCGAGCCGATGCGCGACATCAGGTCGCCGGTGCGCTTGCCGCCGAAATAGTCGAGCGGCAGGGTCAGCAAGTGTTCGTAGGTGGTGGTGCGCAGGTCGGCGCCGATGCGCTCGGACACCAACGCCAGCAGGTAAGTACGCGCCCAACCCAGGCCCCAGCCCAGCAGCGCGGCCCCCAGCAGGCCGCTCAAGTAGAGGCCGACGCGGGACGGATCGATCTTCTGGCCGTTCTGGAACGGGATCAGGATGTCGTCCATCAGCGGGATGGTCAGGTACGGCGGCACCAGCGTGGCGGCGGTCGAGAGCAAGGTCAGGAAAAACCCTGCAAAGAGCTGCTTCCGATAGGGCTTGGCGAAACGGCCCAGTCGCAGCAGCACCCAGGTCGAGGGCGGGGTCTGGATCTCGGAATCGGCGGCCGGGTCGTCGCCCTCGACGACTTCTGCTGTCGCCTCGGCGACACCTGCCGCGCGCTGGCTGAACAGCTTGAGCAGACGCAATGCAAGGGCCTGGCTCGCCAATGTGTAACGCCAGCGCGCCAGACGGCCCTGGGCGCCGATCAGGTCGAGCGTGCCGACGCCCGAGTGGTCGGCCAGAAGCAGTTCGAGGGAGGGATCTGTTAGTGGCCACTCACGCCATTCGCCGCCGGGCTCCAGGGCAATCAGCCTCTGGTCAGTCAAGGCGACTAGGCCGGAGGCGAAACGAAGTTCGTGGTCAAGGTCAACCGACAGTATTACCAGAACGTTTTCCGCGACTGCGAGCCGGTTTTTCAGAGCCTCTGAAGCCGCCTCTGTTTCGCCCTCCCGGGTGCCGACTGGATCGTGATGTTGCATTGTGTTTCTCTGACTCTTGCCCGTCGCGGGCCGCATGGACCGCGTCATGGCGTCCTTTGTCGGGCGCCGATTCTGACTGATTGCCATGGGCGCGCTTGAAGGCGCCGTGGTGCTCGGCCAAAGCACATCGAACGTTTGCATGACCCGTTTCGACGACATCCGCCTGCTGCGCATCAACTATTTGCGCGGCCCCAACCTCTGGACCTACCGTCCGGTGCTCGAAGTCTGGCTCGATCTGGGCCAACTGGAAGACTACCCCTCTAACAAGATCGACGGCTTCACCGACCGCCTGACCGGCCTGCTGCCGGCGCTCATCGAGCACCACTGCGGCGTGGGCGAACGCGGCGGCTTCATCCAGCGGCTGACCGAAGGCACCTGGTCGGGCCACGTGCTCGAACACGTGGTGATCGAACTGCTGAACCTGGCCGGCATGCCGACCGGCTTCGGGCAAACCCGCAGTACCTCAGAGCACGGCGTCTACCGCATGGTGTTCCGCGCGCGCGACGAGCAGGTGGCCCGGGTGGCGCTGGCCGAAGGCCACCGCCTGCTGATGGCAGCCATCAACAACGACCCCTTCGGCGCCGACGACGTGCAGAAAGCGGTCGATGCGGTCAAGGTCAAGGTCGAAGACTGCTACCTCGGTCCGAGCACCGCCGCCATCGTGTCCGCCGCTACCGACCGCGGCATTCCGCACATGCGGCTGAACAGCGGCAACCTCGTGCAACTGGGCTACGGCGCCAACCAGCAGCGCATCTGGACCGCCGAGACCGACTACACCAGCGCCATCGGCGAATCGATCGCCAGCGACAAGGAACTGACCAAGTCCCTGCTCGCGAGCTGCGGCGTGCCGGTGCCTGAAGGCCAGGTGGTCGCCACCGCCGAAGAAGCCTGGGAAGCCGCCGAAGACATCGGCCTGCCGGTGGTCGTGAAGCCCTCGGACGCCAACCACGGCCGCGGCGTGTCGCTCGAACTGACGACCCGCGAAGAAGTCATGGCCGCCTTCGCGGTCGCCGAGCCCGAAGGCAGCGACGTGATGGTCGAGCGCTTCATCCGCGGCCACGAGCACCGCCTGCTGGTGGTGGGCGGCGAAGTGGTCGCAGCCGCGCGCGGCGAGATCATCACCGTGACCGGAGACGGCAAGCTCAGCGTGGCCGATCTCATCGAAAAACAGCTCAACGGCGACCCCCGCCGCGGCGCCGAAGAGGAATACCCGCTCGACCTGATCGTGCTGTCCACCGACGCCAAGCTGCAGCTCGAACTCAAGCGCCAGGAACTGGACGGCGCTTCGGTGCCCGCTGCCGGCCGCGTGGTCACGATCCAGCGCAACGGCAACATGGCCAACGACTGCACCGACCAGGTCCACCCCGAAGTGGCGCACGCCGCCGTGCTGGCCGCGCGCGTCGTCGGCCTTGACATCGCCGGCATCGACCTCGTGGCGCTGGACATCTCCAAGCCGCTCGGCCCGCAGCGCGGCGCCATCGTCGAAGTCAACGCCGGCCCCGGCCTGCTGATGCATCTGAAGCCGGCCGTCGGCTCGCCGCGCCCCGTGGGCCGTGCGATCTGCGACCACCTGTTCCCCAACGACGCACTAGGCCGCATTCCCGTGGTCGGCGTGGCCGGCTCGCAGGACACCGCCGTGCTCGCGCGCCTGGTCGCCTGGCTGATCAACCTGGGCGGCCGCCATACCGGCCTCGCCTGCCGCGACGGCCTGTTCCTCGAGCGCCGCCGCGTCGATGCGCGCAACAGCGCCAACTGGGACGCCGGCCACCGCCTGCTCGTGAACCGCGCCGTCGAAGCCGTGGTGATCGAGAACGGCGCCGAAACCATCCTGCGCGACGGCCTCGCCTACGACCGCTGCGAAGTCGGCATCGTGACCGACCTCGAAGGCGCCGAAGCGCTCGCCGACTACGACATCACCGAGAGCGACCAGATGGTCAAGGTGCTGCGCACGCAGGTCGACGTGGTGCTCAGCGAAGGCACGGCCGTGCTGAACGCGGGCGATCCGCGCGTGGCCGGCCTCGCGCCGCTTTGCGACGGTGCCGTCATTCTTTACGCCGCCGATCCGCAGGCCGCTGCGCTCACCGCGCACCAGTCCGCCGGCGGCAAGGCCGTGCTGGTGCGGCAGGACCGCGTGGTGCTGGCCAACGGCAGCAGCGAATCCTTCCTGCCGGGCCTCGGCCGCCTGACCATCTGGCGTGCCACCCATGCCGGCGTGAGTCTCGAAAGCCTGCTGGCGGCCGTGGCCGCCGCCTGGGCGATGGGCATTCCGCTGAACCTGATCGGCGCCGGCGTCGAAGCCTTCGAGGCCGACCTGCAGGCCGCGCTGGCCTCGCTGCAGCTGTCGCAAACCCAGCCCCTCCAACCCCAACTTGCCTGAGGCCTTGCGCCTCTCGCCAGACCGCAAGCCTTCGTAGCCCCATGAAAGTCACCCGCATCCGAGCCCTTCGCGGGCCCAATCTCTGGAGCCGCCACACCGCCATCGAGGCGGTCGTGGCCTGCGAAGGCGATGAGAACGCCATCAGCAAGCTGGCCGGCTTCGAGGCGCGCCTGCGCGCCCGCTTCCCGACCATCGGCGAACTGCACCCGATGGTGCTGGGCCAGCCGCTGGCGCTTGCCCATGTGCTCGAAAACGCCGCCGTGGCGCTGCAGGCCCAGGCCGGCTGTGCCGTCAACTTCGGCCACACCGCACAAACGGTGGAAGATGGCGTCTACCAGGTCACCTTCCAGTACAGCGAAGAAGCCGTCGGCCGTCGCGCGATCGCGCTGGCCGAGGAGCTCATCGCCGCCGCACAGGCCGACACGCCCTTCGACGCCACCGCCGCCATCACCGAGCTGCGCGACCTCGACGAATCCGAACGCCTCGGCCCGAGCACCGGCTCCATCGTCGATGCCGCCGTGGCGCGCGGCATTCCCTACCGCCGCCTCACGAGCGGCAGCCTGGTGCAGTTCGGCTGGGGCTCCAAGCAGCGCCGCATCCAGGCCGCCGAGGTCGACAGCACCAGCGGCGTGGCCGAGGCCATCGCGCAGGACAAGGAACTGACCAAGCAGTTGCTCAACGCCGCCGGCGTGCCGGTGCCGCTGGGCCGCCCGGTCAGCAGCGCCGAAGACGGCTGGGCCGCGGCGCAGGAAATCGGCCTGCCGGTCGTGGTCAAGCCGCAGGACGGTAACCAGGGCAAGGGCGTCACCGTCAACATCGTCACGCAGGAGCAACTGACCTCGGCCTACGACTCGGCCGCCGTCTATGGCGAGGTGATGGTCGAGAAATTCCTGCCGGGCTTCGACTTCCGTCTGCTGGTGGTCGGCGACCGCCTCGTGGCCGCCGCGCGGCGCGATCCGCCGCAGGTGATCGGCGACGGCAGCCTGACCGTGCGCCAGCTCGTGGACACCGTCAACCTCGACCCGCGCCGCGGCGAGGGCCACGCCACCTCGCTCACCAAGATCCGCCTGGACGACATCGCGATCGGCCGGCTCGAAGCCCAGGGCCTCACGCCCGACAGCGTGCCCGAACGCGGCCAGCGCGTGGTGCTGCGCAACAATGCCAACCTTTCCACCGGCGGCACCGCCACCGACGTGACCGACACCGTGCACCCCGAAGTGGCCGCGCGCGCGGTCGATGCGGCGCAGATGGTCGGCCTGCACATCTGCGGCGTCGACATGGTCTGCGAGAACGTGCTGCGCCCGCTCGAGGAGCAGCACGGCGGCGTGGTCGAAGTCAACGCCGCGCCCGGCCTGCGCATGCACATCTCGCCCTCGTTCGGCCGCGGCCGCGCGGTCGGCGAAGCGGTGATGGACACGATGTTCGCCCACGGCGACGACGGCCGCATCCCCGTGGTCGCCGTGACCGGCACCAACGGCAAGACCACCACCGCGCGCCTCATCAACCACCTGCTCACGTCGAGCGGCCTGCGCACCGGCATGACCAACACCGACGGCGTGTACGTCGACGGCCGCCAGACCGACAGCGGCGACTGCAGCGGCCCCAAGAGCGCGCGCAACGTGCTGATGCACCCCGACGTGGACGCGGCCGTGTTCGAAGTGGCGCGCGGCGGCGTGCTGCGCGAGGGCCTCGGCTTCGACCGTTGCCAGGTGGCCGTGGTCACCAACATCGGCAGCGGCGATCACCTCGGCCTGAACTACATCACCACCGTCGAAGACCTCGCGGTGTTGAAGCGCGTGATCGTGCGCAACGTGGCGGCCGACGGCTACGCGGTGCTCAACGCGGCCGACGTGAACGTCGCCGCCATGGTGGCCGGCTGCCCCGGCCATGTGATCTTCTTCACCGCCGACCGCATGCATTCCGTGATGGCCACGCACCGCGCACAGGGCAAGCGCACCGTGTACGTCGACCAGGACACGCTGGTCGCGGCCGAAGGCTCATGGCGCGAACGCATCCCGCTGCGCGACGTGCCCATCACGCGCAACGGCACCATCGGCTTCCAGGTCGACAACGTGATGGCCTCGGTGGCCGCGGCCTGGGCCGTGGGCCTCGACTGGGACACCATCCGCAGCGGCCTCGCGAGCTTCATGAACGACGCGGCCGGTGTGCCCGGACGTTTCAACGTCATGGACTACCGCGGCGCCACCGTGATCGCCGACTACGGCCACAACACCGACGCGATGCGCGCGCTGGTCTCGGCCGTCGACACGATGCCCGCCAACAAGCGCTCGGTGGTCATCAGCGGCGCGGGCGACCGGCGCGATTCGGACATCCGCGACCAGACGGCCATCCTCGGCGAAACCTTCGACGACGTGATCCTCTACCAGGATGCCGCGCAAAGGGGCCGCGCCGACGGCGAAGTCATGGCGCTGCTGCGCCAGGGACTGCAGGGTGCGGCGCGCACGCGCTACATCGACGAGATTCGCGGCGAGTTCGTCGCCATCGACACCGCATTGGCCCGCCTGCAGCCCGGCGACCTGTCTTTGATCCTCGTCGACCAGGTTGAGGAAGCGCTCGCTCACCTGGCGCAGCGCATCGCCGCAGGCTGACGGCAGCCTTGCCGTACACGTCCCACACGAAGGGGCGCGTCCGGCGCGTCCGGCCCGGCCTGCAGAGTGCGCTGTCCCACAGCCCACCCGCAACCGCCAAATCCACACTGTTGCTCCGGTCGCACCCTTCGGAGTCTGAAGAGTGCGCCCCAACCAGGAGCACCCATGACAACAAGATTCCGTTCCATTCTTTCCGCCGCCGCTCTCTTTGCTGCCGGTGGCTTCTTCGTCCTTGGCACGCCGCTGACCCATGCGCAGGCGCCGGGCTCCGAAGCCCGCATGCAGAGGGAACGCGCGGTCTGCGACGGTGTCCAGCAAGACCGTGCCGCCTGCCTGCGTGAAGCCGGCGCCGCGCGCCAGGAAGCGGGGCGCAACGGCCTCACGACGCCCAGCGCCGGCCGTGAAGACGCCAACGCACTCGCCCGCTGCCGCGAGCAACCCGCAGCCGACCGCGCCGACTGCGAAGCCCGCATGCGGGGCGGCGCACGCACCACGACCGAAGGCAGCGTGATGGGCGGCGGCGTGATCCGCGAGTCGGTCACCACCATCGTGATGCCGGGTCCGACCCGAGGCGATGACCCCGGTTGTCATAGAACTGTCATAAAAGGCATGAGGGTGCTAGCTATAGTTCCCGGTTACTGCCACTGAGGAACTCTTTCCCATGAATGCCATCAAGGTCGCTCGCCGATTCATAGAAACGGACCCGGCCAACGAATCGGCCAAGATCTTGGCCCAGCTCGTGTTGGCTCTCGAGTCCGAACGCAGCTTCGAGCTGGTCACGCTCTACAGCCTCGACTACAAGAGCTTCGAACTCGCCATGGACATCCTCAAGGAATGGCGCCTCGATCGCTACTACGCCAGCAAGTCCAAGCTGTTCGACCTGTCGCTTCAGGTCACCGAACTCGAAAAGAGCTAGCTTCTACTTTCCCCACCGCAGCACCAGCGGATCGAGCCGCTTCGCGGTGTCGATCAGCCCGGCACGCGTGTCGGGGTGCATCGGGGGCAAGGGATGGCGCGGCGCCTCGCAGGCGATCACACCGCCCTCTTTCATCAGAGCCTTGCACGCCAGCAGACCGGCCTGCCGGTTTTCGTAGTTGATCAGCGGCAGCCACCGTTGATAGAGCGCGAAGGCCTTGTCGCGGTCGCCCGTACGATGCGCCTCGATGATGGGGCGGATGCCGTCGGGATAGCCGCCACCAGTCATCGAACCGGTTGCGCCGGCATCGAGGTCGGGCATCAGCGTGATGGCTTCCTCGCCATCCCACGGGCCTTCGATCGCATCGCCGCCCAGGCGGATCAGTTCGCGCAGCTTCGCGGCCGCGCCGGCGGTTTCGATCTTGAAGTACGCCACATGCTCGATCTCCTTGGCCATGCGCGCGAGGAACGGTGCCGACAGCACCGTACCGCTGGCGGGTGCGTCCTGGATCATGATCGGAATGCCGATCGCGTCCGAGAGCTTTGCGTAGAAGTCGAAGATCTGCGGCTCAGGCACGCGGAAGGTCGCGCCGTGGTACGGCGGCATCACCATCAGCATCGCCGCGCCCATGTCCTGCGCGCGGCGGCTGCGCTCGGCGCAGACCTTGGTACTGAAGTGCGTGGTGGTCACGATCACCGGCACGCGGCCTTTCACATGCTCGAGCATCGTGCGCGTGAGCACTTCGCGTTCGTCGTCCGACAGCACGAACTGCTCCGAGAAGTTGGCAAGGATGCACAGGCCGTCCGAGCCCGCGTCGATCATGAAATCGACACAGCGCTTCTGGCTCTCGAGGTCGAGCGCGCCCTGTTCGGTGAAGGTGGTCGGCACCACCGGGAAGATGCCGCGGTATCTGGGGGTCATGGTGAATCAGTGGGAGTGACGGGGAACGGCGGAGCCTCTGCAGCCCACCAGGAAATCGAAGTCGCAGCCTTCGTCGGCCTGCAGCACATGGTTGACGTAGAGCTTCTGGTAGCCACCGCCGCGCCTGCTCATCGACTGCGCGTCGGTGCTTGTCAACAAGGCCAGGCGTGATGCAAGTTCTTCGTCGCTGATGTCGAGGTGCAAGCGCCCCGCATCGCAATCGAGCTCGATCCAGTCGCCATCGCGCACCGCGGCCAAAGGCCCGCCGTCCGCAGCCTCGGGCGCGACGTGCAGCACCACCGTGCCGTAGGCGGTGCCGCTCATGCGTGCATCCGAGATGCGCACCATGTCCTTCACGCCTTGGCGCAACAACTTCGGCGGCAGCCCCATGTTGCCGACCTCGGCCATGCCGGGGTAGCCCTTGGGGCCGCAATTCTTCAGCACCATCACCGAGCTTGCATCGATGTCGAGCGACTCGTCGACGATGCGTTCCTTGTAATGCTCCAGGTTCTCGAACACCACGGCGCGGCCGCGGTGCTTGAGCAGCTCAGGCGAAGCCGCCGAGGGCTTGAGCACCGCGCCGCGCGGCGAGAGATTGCCGCGCAGGATGCGGATGCCGCCGTCGGCGATCAGCGGGTTGCCGAGCGGGCGGATCACCTCGTCGTTGAGGCTGGGCGCCTCGCGCACGTTGTCCCAGATCGACTGGCCGTTGACGGTGAGCGCGCCGGGGTGCGGCAGCAGGCCGTTCTCGCCGAGGCGGCGCAGCACGGCGGGCAGGCCGCCCGCGTAATAGAACTCCTCCATCAGGAAGCGGCCCGCAGGCTGCAGGTCGACGATGGTGGGCGTGTGGCTGCCGATGCGCGTCCAGTCCTCGAGGTCGACGCCGATGCGCCCCGCGATCGCCTTCAGGTGGATCACCGCGTTGGTCGATCCGCCGATGGCCGCATTGACGCGGATCGCATGCTCGAAAGCCTCGCGCGTGAGGATCTTCGACAGCGTGAGCCCCTCTTTCGCCATCTCGACCGCGCGCATGCCCGACATTTGCGCGAGCACATAGCGCCGCGCATCGACCGCCGGGATCGCCGCGTTGTGCGGCAGCGAGGTACCGAGCGCCTCGGCCATGCAGGCCATGGTCGAGGCCGTGCCCATCGTGTTGCAGGTTCCCGCCGAGCGCGACATGCCGCCTTCGGCTGAAAGGAACTGATGCAGGTTGATCTCGCCCGCCTTCAACGACTCGTGCAGCTGCCACACGGCCGTGCCCGAGCCGATGTTCTTGCCTTCGAGCTTGCCGTTGAGCATCGGCCCGCCCGTGACCACGATGGCCGGGATGTCGCAGCTCGCGGCGCCCATCAGCAGCGCCGGCGTGGTCTTGTCGCCGCCCGTGAGCAGCACCACCGCGTCGACCGGATTGCCGCGGATCGCCTCCTCCACATCCATGCTCGCCAGATTGCGCGTGAGCATCGCGGTGGGCCGCAGATTCGACTCGCCATTCGAGAACACCGGAAACTCGACCGGAAACCCACCCGCCTCAGAAATGCCGCGCTTCACGTGCTCGGCAATCTTGCGGAAATGCGCGTTGCAGGGCGTGAGCTCCGACCAGGTGTTGCAGATGCCGATGATCGGCCGGCCATCGAATTCGTGATCCGGAATGCCCTGGTTCTTCATCCAGCTGCGGTACATGAAACCGTTCTTGTCGGCCGAGCCGAACCATTCGGTCGAGCGCAGTTTCTTCGGAGGGATGTCCGGCATGCGAAAGTGTCCTGAGAGAAAAGAGAAAGTCAGCGCCGGGGTGCGCGCGAGGTAAAAAAGCGTTGCAGCAGGCAGAACACGAAGAGCAGCGCACCGACGACGATGCGCGTCCACCACGAGCTCAGCGTGCCGTCGAAGGAGATCAGCGTCTGGATGATCCCGAGCATCAGCACGCCGAACAGCGTGCCCGCCACATAGCCCACGCCGCCGGTGAGCAGCGTGCCGCCAATCACGACCGCTGCGATTGCATCGAGCTCCAGCCCCAGCGCATGCAGGCCGTAGCCCGAGAGCATGTAGAACGTGAAGATCACACCCGCGAGCGCCGAGCAGAAACCCGAGAGCGTGTAGACACCGACGAGCGTGCGGCGCACCGGCAGGCCCATCAGCATGGCCGAATGCTCGCTGCCGCCGATGGCGTACACCGCGCGGCCGAAGGGCGTGCAGTGCGCGATGAACACCGCGGCCAGCAGCACCACGATGGCAATCACCGCACTGATCGAGAGCGAGGCATCGCCCCAGATCGGAATGCGGATCTGCGAGACCTCCGAATAGAACTCGTTGGTGATGCTGATCGAATCGATGCTGATCAGGTAGCAGAGCCCGCGCGCGAGAAACATGCCCGCCAGCGTGACGATGAACGGCTGCAGCCTGAAGCGCTCGATGAGCAACCCCATGAACGCGCCGAAAGCCGTGCCCATGACCAGCACGAGCGGAATCACCACGGCGGGGCTCCACCCATGCTTCTCGACCAGCGAGGCCGACACCATGGTCGTGAGCGCGATCACCGAGCCGACCGACAGATCGATGCCACCCGAGAGAATCACGAAGGTCATGCCGACGGCGACGACGATCAGAAAGGCGTTGTCGATCAGCAGGTTGAGAAACACCTGCGCCGAGAAGAACCCGTCGTAGAACACCGAGCCCAGCGTCGCCATCAGCATGAACAGCGAGATGGTCGCTGCCAGCGGCAGGTACTTCGGATTGAGCCCTCTCTTGCCCCCTCTCCCGTTCGCGGGAGAGGATTGGGGTGAGGGTGCAGCGTCGATCACCGCGCTCATGACCCTGCTCCCACATGCGCCGGCCGCTGCACCAGCGACCGGATCTCCGCCCTGAACTCCGGCGCCTGCAACAGCATCACCACGAACACCACCACCGCCTTCACCACGAGGTTGATCTCCGGCGGCACGCCCAGCGAATAGATCGCATAGGTCAGCGTCTGGATGATCAGCGCGCCGATCACGCTGCCCATGAGGCTGAAGCGCCCGCCGGTGAGCGCCGTGCCGCCCAGCGTCACCGCCAGGATCGCATCGAGTTCCAGCAGTTGCCCTGCGTTGTTGCCGTCCGCGCTCTTGACGTTCGAGCTGATCAACAAACCCGCCACGCCTGCGCAAGCTCCGCAGAACGCATAGGCGCCGACGATGAGCCGCCGTGCCTGAATGCCTGCGACACGCGCCGCCGTCAGGTTGATCCCCACCGCCTGGATGAACAGGCCGAGCGCGGTGCGCGTGATCGCGAGATAGAGCAACACGAACACCGCCGCCACGATGAACAGCGAGAACGGCAGCCCCAGCAGGTAGCCGCTGCCGAGGAAGAAGAAGGGCTTGTAGTAGATCGTGATGATCTGCCCGTCCGCGATCAGCTGCGCGATGCCGCGGCCCGCCACCATGAGAATCAGCGTGGCGATGATCGGCTGCATGCCGACCTTGGCAACCAGGAGCCCGTTCCAGAGGCCGCACAGCAGCGCGACGCCGATCGCGGCGAGGATGGCGAGCGACATCGGGAAGCGACTCACGTCGTTGGCCACCGAGCCGCCGATCATCCACGCCGCAATGGCTGCTGCAATGGCCACCACCGCACCGACCGAGATGTCGATGCCGCGCGTGGCAATCACGAGCGTCATGCCCAGCGAGACCAGCACCAGCGGCGCCGCGCGGTTCAGGATGTCGATCAGGCTGCCGTAAAGATGGCCGTCGCGCCATTCGAGATGCAGGAAGCTGGCGTTGAATGCGGTGTTGATCGCGAGCAGCAGCAGCGTGACGATGGGCCAGGCGAGCCGGTGGCGCATTGCAGTCGCCAGGGGGTCGTTGTTATTGGAGTTGGTCATATCAATTGCCCGATCGCAATTCTTTGTCTTGCTCCTTCCCCTTCCGGGGGAAGGTTGGGATGGGGGCTTGCGGCGCTTGCAATGCGGCAGCGCCTGATCGACGGCCGCGTGCCCCCACCCCTGCCCTCCCCCGGGAGGGCAGGGAGAAATGCAAAGACAAGGGGTGCGTCATGCGGCCGCAATCATTTCGCAGACCTCGTCCTCGGTCGAACCACCCGGCAGCTCGCCCACCTTGCGCCGGTCTCGCAGCACCACGATGCGATGCGCCACGCGCACCACCTCGCTCATTTCGGACGAGATGAAGATCACCGCCATGCCCGCGCGTGCGAGCCGCAGGATCTCTTCCATGATCTCCTGCTTGGCCGCCACGTCGATGCCGCGCGTGGGCTCGTCGAGGATCAGCAGGCGCGGCTCGGTCGCAAGCCAGCGCGCGATCATGGCCTTCTGCTGGTTGCCGCCCGAGAGCAGTCCGATAGGCGTTTCCACGCTCGCGGTCTTGATGCCGAGCGAGGAGACAAAACGCTCGGCGAGCGCTGTCTGCTCGGCGCGCGACAGAAAGCGCCGCGTGCCCAGGCGGGCCTGCAACGCGAGCGCGATGTTCTCGCGCACCGACAACTCGGCCACGATGCCATCGGTCTTGCGTTCTTCGGGACACAGCGCCAAGCCTTCGCGGATTGCGTCGGCGGGATTCGAGAAACGCACGGATCGGCCATCGCTCCTGAGCACGCCGCAGTCGGGTGCTTCCAGCCCGAACAGCAGGCGTGCGAGTTCGGTGCGGCCGGCACCGAGTAGGCCCGCGATGCCGACGATCTCGCCGGCACGCACGCGCAAGTCCGTCGCCTGCAGCTGCCCCGCCTGCCCCAGGCCCTCGGCCTGCAGCAAGGCCGGCGCGGCTTCATCGAAAGCGGGCAAAGTGGCCGGCCGTGCCGATTGCGCGGCCAATTCGCGCCCCAGCATCGCCGCGATCAGAGCCTGCGGCCCGAGGTCCGCGGCACGCCATTTGCCCACCCAGTTGCCGTTGCGCAGCACCGTGATGCGGTCCGACACCGCGTACATCTGATTGAGAAAGTGCGTCACGAAGACGATCGCGAGGCCCTGGCTGCGCAGGCGCCGCAGCACCTCGAACAGCTTCTCGACTTCGTCGTCATCGAGGCTCGATGTCGGCTCGTCGAGGATCAGCACCTTCGACGACACGCCGAGCGCGCGCGCAATCGCCACCATCTGCTGCACCGCGACCGAATCGCTCGACAGGAGCCGCGTCACGTCGATGTCGAGCCCGATGCGCGCCAGCAATTCGGCCGCTCTGCGATTCACCGCAGCCCAGTCGATCCGAAAGCCCTGCGTCGCACCGCAGCGCGGATAGCGGGCCGGCGAACACGTTCTCTGCCACCGACAGGTTCGGGCACAGGTTCACCTCCTGGTAGACCGTGCTGATGCCCAGCTTCTGCGCTTCCAGCGGCGACCCGGGCCGGATGGCTTGGCCATCGAGAAACATCTCGCCGCCGCTCGACGCCAGCATCCCCGTCAACACCTTGATCAGCGTCGACTTGCCCGCACCGTTCTGCCCCATCAGTGCGTGGATCTCGCCCGGGTACAGCTTCAGCTGCACATCGCTCAGCACCGGAATGCCGCCGAACTGCTTGTGGATGCCCCGCAGTTCGAGCACGGGCGTGACGCTGCGCTCGGTCATGCGCCTACTTGTTCTTGTTGTAGACGTCGATGAACACCGCCGCCAGCAGCACCAGGCCCTTGATGACCTGCTGATAGTCGATGCCGATGCCCAGGATCGACATGCCGTTGTTCATCACGCCCATGATGAAGGCGCCGATGACAGCGCCCATCACGCGGCCCACGCCGCCCGAGGCCGAAGCGCCGCCGATGAAGCAGGCCGCGATCACGTCCAGCTCGAAGCCGAGCCCCGCCTTGGGCGTGGCGGTGTTGAGCCGCGCGGCAAACACAAGCCCGGCAAGCGCCGCCAGTGCACCCATGTTGACGAAGGTGAGAAACGCGAGCCGCTGCGTCTTCACGCCCGACAGCCGCGCCGCCTTCTCGTTGCCGCCCAGCGCATAGATGCGCCGGCCGATGGTCGTGCGGTTGGTGACGAAGTCGTACACCACGATCAGCACCGCCATCACGATCAGCACATTGGGCAGGCCCTTGTAGGTGGAGAGCAGGTAGCTGAAGTTGCGCCTGCTATGGCGGAATACTCAGCATCGGGGCCGCGTTGTTGAGCGGCTGCGGAGGTGGTGGCGGCGACGCTTCCCAACTCGACCTTTCGGCGCTGGCCGCCGCAATGGCCGCACCGCCGCAGACCGTCACGGAGCAGCCGGCCCCCGCGCCCATCGCGCCACCTGTGCCGCTTCCCGACACGGGGCCGCAATTCACAGACTCTCCCCCCGGCACGCCCTATCCAAAGCTCGAAACCCTGTATCCGGGCCACGACGGGCCCGTGGTCGACAACGGCATGATCCTGCCCTGGCTGTCGAACCGTGCGCCCCTGAAGTTCACGGTCATGGTGCAGACGACGCTGGACACCGATGGCGACGGCAAGCCCGACCGCATGGCCCTGCGCATCGTGCAGCCGGCGGAGGTCGCCGAAGGATTGAAGACGCCCGTCATCGTCCGCCCGGCGCCCTACTACGGGAACCCCGCCTTCCCGGACTACGAAACGAATTCGCGCGCGCCGTTCCTGGGCGAGGACCAATACATCCGCACGGGCTTCACCGTGGTCTATGCGGATTCGCTGGGCACCAACCAGTCCGAGGGCTGCGCATCGATCATGGACAGCGCCGAGCGGGAGGCCACCGCCACCATCGTGCGTTGGCTGTCCAACGACGGCAAGGTGCAGGCCGTCGACGACAAGGGCGCGGCAGTGCTTGCCACCTGGTCCACCGGCCACGTCGCGATGGAGGGCGTTTCCTACGGCGGCACGCTGGCGACCATGGCGGCCGCCACCGGCGTCACCGGACTCGAGGCCATCGTTCCGGTCGAAGGCATCAGCAGTGCCTATGACTATTTCGCGCGCTACAACGGCGTGGTTCCGAATGAAGAGGCTTCGACCGCGCTGGCATCCTACGTGACCACGCTGACACCGAGCGCCAGAACGACCCAGTGCGAGTCCCACCGCCTGAAATTGGCCGCCGATGCCGACGACCTGACCCTGGCCTACAACGACTTCTGGAAAGAGCGCAACACGCTCGCGCTGGCCGACAGGATCAAGGCCGCAACGCTGATCGCGCACGGCCAGAGCGACAACAACGTGAAGACGAAGAACGGCGTACAGCTCTACGACACGCTCTACCGGCTGAAGAAGCCCGTGCAACTGTGGTTTCACAGCCGCGATCACGACGACCCGGCCTGGCAGAAGGAATGGCAGAAGCAAATTCTGCTCTGGTACACACGCTACCTGTACGGCGTGAACAACGGGGTTGAAGCTCAGCCCACCTACGTTCGGGAAACACCGTCGGGAAATCAAATCGCCGGAGACATGACCGCCCCCGACAAAAGCGACCCGAGCAACACGCTGATCGGCCATTGCCATTCCGGGCACAGCCCCAGGGACTGCATACCGACCGGCGAACTGATGGTGAAGGAAGACGCCTGGCCGACGACGAATACGGTCTCCTACTACCTCCTGCGAGGCAACGGCCCTTCCGGCGGCCTGCTGCTCACACCCAACTCCGCGGAAGGCACGCCTGGCACGCCGGTCGTCTTCAAGGCCAGGGGCAACAGCGGCACCTTCGAGACCCAGGCGTTTGTCAACGCAACGCGCTTTGCGGGAACGCTCAAGCTTGCAATGACGACGAAGTTCTCCTCCCAGGTGGCCAACCTCAAGGCCTACCTGTTCGTGGATGGCAAGAAGGTGACCTGGGGTTGGGCCAACCCCCGCTTCTACAAGGGGCTGGAGAAAGAGGAGCCTATTGCCATGGGCACCGACTACCCGATCTCGCTGGAGATGATGCCGCGCGACTTCACGGTGCTGCCGGGCAGCAAGATCTCGATCAGGATCGACGACTACAAGGCACCATCGAACGCCAGCCAGACGATCACGCTCGATCTGTCCCGAACGACGCTCGAAATGCCGCTGGTACCGAAGGCACGCTCGGCGGCTGTGATGAAGCTGAACTGACGGTCGGCGCCGACCTCGCTCAGCAGGTGCCGAAGCGGTGTTCCGTCGTGCTGCGAAATACCTCGCCCGGCCGCAGCACGGTGGACGGAAAGCCTGGCTGGTTCGGCGAATCCGGGTAGTGCTGCGTTTCGAGGCCCAGCCCGTCGCCCTGCCGCAGGCTCGCGCCTTCGGTGCCCATGAGGCTGCCGTCGAGAAAGTTGCCCGAGTAGAACTGGACACCGGGCTCGGTCGTGTGCACTTCCATCATGCGGCCCGAGCCATCGTGTTCGAGGCGCGCCGCCAGCGCCCGGCCATCGACGCCGCCATTGCTGCTGCGGTCGAGCACCCAGTTGTGGTCGTAGCCGTGCGCGCGCAGCAGCTGCTCATGGCCTTCCCGGATGCGTTCTCCGATGCGGGTCGACGTGCGGAAATCGAAAGGCGTTGCTGCCACCTCGCTCACACCCAGCGGAATCAGTTGCGCATCCACGGGGCAGAAGCGGCTGGCCGGAATCGCCAGCCGATGCTCCATCACCGAGCCGCTGCCCGCGAGGTTGAAGTAATCGTGATGGCTCAGGTTGAGCACCGTCGGCTTGTCGGTCACGGCGCGGTAGTCGATGCGCCATGTATGGGTCTCCGCAGAGAGCGTGTAGCGCACGGTCAGCTGCGCTTCACCAGGGTAGCCCTCTTCGCCGTCGATGCTTGTGTAGCGAAGCTCGATGGCGATGTCGCCCCTCGCATCCTCCAAAGACACCGGCTCGATCTGCCAGAAGCGCGTGCCGAAACCCTTCGGCCCGCCATGCAGCGAGTTCGCGCCGTCGTTCCGGCCCAACTGGTGCGCGACGCCATCGAGCGTGAAGCGCCCCGCAGCGATCCGGTTCGCATAGCGTCCGACGATGGTGTCGAAGTGCGGATGCGGCTTCAGATAGTCGGCAAGCGTCGGCAGGCCCAGCACCACATTCGCACTGTGCCCGTGCCGGTCGGGCACGCGCAGCGCGGTGACGATGCCGCCGTGATTGATGGCGCTGAGGCAGAGGCCCCGGCCGTTGTCGAGGGTGTATTCGGTCACGGCCCGGCCATCGGGCATGCGACCGTATTCACGCGAGGTGATGCTGCTGATGCTCATGCGGTTTCTGCCCTGTTCACTGGAACATCGCCTCGCGCGCGCACACCGAGGCGGTGCGCAGGCCGATGCGGTCCGTGAGGTCGTGGTACTCGGGCGGCTCGGCCGCATGCGTCTTCACCTCGATGCGATGGCCCGCCTTGGCCACGGCATCGGCAAAACGCTCCTGCAGCGCAAAGGGCGTGTTCCTGTCGTCGCGGTTGCCGATCAGCACGATGCGCCGCGCCGGGTCGCGCGCGATGCCGCTCACGTGATAGAGCGGATCGTAGAACTGCGCACTGCCCGTGGTGTCGGTCCGACCATCGCGCGAGCGGCCCAGGAGGCGCGCGCGCTCCAGCAGGCCGTAGGCGCCGGAGGTCAGCACCGCGCAGGCCACGCGGGTGCGCCCCATGGTGAGCAGCGCGGCACCCGCGGTGGCGCCGCCGCTGTGGCCCAGGATCACGATGCGCTGCAGCCGATGGCGCTGCATGAGCGCATCGAGCGCCGCGTCGAGCGCATGAAACTCCACCGGCTGGCGCCGCTGGCGATGGTTGCCCGACGAACCGTAGGTGCCGGGCCGTGCAACAAAAATCCAGGGCACGCCCGCACGATCGCGGTTGCGCTGTGCGTCCAGCGTGCGCAGGGGCTCGGTGTTCTCGGGAATGCGCGTGGGCGCCTGGTCCATCACGCTGTCGCGGTCGCCGGAAAACTGCACGATGGCCATGCGCACGCCGTCGATGTCGTCGCTCGCGAAATAGCGGATGCAGGCGGGCCCCTCGACGGGCTGCACCCACAGGTAGCCGGGACGGTCCGGGCAGTTCGCGCGCACGGCGGGCTGGTTCCAGTGCAGCACCGCGTCGTCGGCGGCGACCGAAGGCGCGCGCAGTTCCGGGCCGGCGCGCTGCGCGCAGGCCGCCTGTGTCAACGCGAGCAGCATCAGCGCAAGGCGGGCGCGTCGTTGAAGGAAGGTTGTCATAGCTTTTGCAGCAGCTCGGGAATGTCGCCGAAGTCGGACCTGTCGCGGTCGCCCTTCACCAGCACCAGGTCGCCGTCGCGCAGGAAATCGCCGAGGTAGCCCGTGAGCTGCTCGGCATCCTCGAAGTGCGGGCCGAGCAGTTCGGCCGGCACCTCCTCGCGCAGCCAGCGCATTTCCTCGCCGTGCGTCACGAGGTGCTGGATGCCCGAGGCCAGCAGCGGTGCGGCAAGGCTGCGATGCATGGCTTCCGCCTCCCTGTCGAGGTTGACGATGCGCCCGAGCACGCCGATCTTGCGGGTGACCGGTCCGTTGTCCGGGCGCTAGTAGGTGCGCACGAACTCCATGGCGTTGCGCATCGAGATGATTTCCGCATTCCAGCTGTCGTCGATCAGCATGACCTGCGCGCCGCTGCGGGTGTGCAGCGGCCGCACCTGCATCACCGACGCGGGCAGGCGCACCTTCGGCATCCGCTCGCAGGCCGCCTCGACATCGAAGCCCATCGCCAGCAGCGCCGCGAACGCAAGGGTCGCATTGCGCACCAGGCCCTCGCTCGCAATCGGGAACAGGCACTCCACCGTGCGGCCCTTCACCGCGATGCGCACGCGGCAGCCGCCGCGCTCGGGCCGGGTGTCGAGCACACGGACGTTGGCGTCAGGCCCCGGGCCTACCACCCAGATCGCGCCCGCCGTGCGCGCAGCGGCCTGCACCACCTGCGGCAGACACGGAATGTGGTCGGGCACGATGGCGACGCCGCCGGGCTCCAAGCCCAGGAAGATGCGCGACTTGAACTCCGCCGTCTGCGCCAGCGTCGAGGCCTGGCGGGTCTGCGACAGCCCGACCTCGGTGATGATGGCCACGTGCGGCCGCGCCACCAGCGAGATCGGCCCGCGGTCCATCCAGAGCCCGCTCTGCGCCATTTCGAGAATGCACACATCCGCGTCGGCCGCGAGGTTGGCGAGCGTGGCCGGCACGCCGACACGCGAGTTGTAGTTGTCGATGGTGGTGTGCACGCGCGCAGCCTCGGGCAGCAGGTCGCGCAGCATGGCGATGGTGGACGACTTGCCGACCGTGCCGGTCACGCCGACCACCAGGCCCTTGTAGCGTGCGCGCGCGGCGCTGCCGAGCGCCAGCATGGCGGCGATCGGGTCGTCCGCCTGCAACAGCGGAAAGGCCGGATCGAGCCCGTCCACGGGGTGCGCGACGATGGCGCCGGCGAGCGCGTGCTGCAGGACGGGCACGTCCTCATGACGGTCCGGGTTGTCCGAACGCGGCCTGCTGTAGCTCTCGTGCACGGCCAGCGTGCGGTAGTCGGCAGCGATGAAGAGCGAAGGCCCCGGCAACAGCGACATGTGGCGCGGCCCGCGCACCACCGAGTTCACGAACCAGCCCGGCGGCGGCGCGACCAGCCAGCGGCCGCCGGTCACGCGCTGCAATTGCTCGGCCGTCCAGAGCGGCGCCGGCGTCGGGCCCGCACCGGGGCGTGCACCAGACCGCAGGGCGGCGAGCACGGGCGCCGGCCGGTCCGGCAACGGCGTCGGGAGGCTTGGCACGCGCAGGCCGCACCACACCGGCAGCCGGCAGCCGGCAGCCGGCGGGCGGGCGGCAGCCGGCGGGCGGCGGGCGGGCGGCAGATCGGCCGCATTGCCGCGCACCCGCACCTCGATCTGCAGCGCATCGCTCTCCATCAAGCTGGGGCGCGGTGGGCGCAGGCCATACCGATCGCGGTAGATGCGCCCGGGCTCCCACCGGCTGGTCGGCCACATCCAGTCGCAAGGGTCGTGGTCCATGGCCTCGCCCCAGGGCGGCATCGTGGTGCTGCGCATCGGCATCGCGCGGAACTGCACGCGCAGGTCCGCCGCGACGGGCGCATCGAGGGTCCAGAAGGACTCGACCCACAGCATGCGGCGTCTGACGATCTGCCGGGGTATGCAGCGCAGGCCCAGGAGGCGCAGGGGCCCGATCTCGAGCGGCGCCATCTGCGCATCGATGGGCACCGCGTCGACCAGCCATTCGGGCCGTGGCGCCAGCGCGGGCCCGACGATGGCGGCCGGGCGCGAGACCGGTGGTGCCACGGCCGTGCGCGGTTCTCCGCCCGAAGCCGGCCGCTCGGGCGGCGACAGCCGCACCACGCAGCGCCCCCCGGAGATCGGCACCGTCTCGGTCCCGAGCGCGCGGCACTGTTCGGCGAATCGCTTGCTCACGGCCTCTGCACGCTCGCCCGCGAGCTGTTTCGAGAAGCCGAAGCCGACGCCGATCGGCGTGAACACCACCTCCTCGACACCCTGCGCGCCCAGCGTCAGCGAGAACACGCCGGAATCCGCGAAGTCGTTGCGTATGGAATCGAACAGCAGGTCGCCGGCGTCATGCAGGATCGGCCGCCCGCGATAGACCTCGATGCCCTGCAGCACATGGGCCGAGGTGCCGAGGATCGCGTCAGCACCAGCATCGACGATGGCATGGCCGACAGCGATCTCGGCCTGCGAGGGCTCGGTTTCGAGGTTGGCGCCCCAGTGCACGGCCACCAGCACCACGTCGGTATCCTGGCACGCGGCGGCAATGCGCGGTGCGAGCATCGCAGTCCAGGCCGCCGGGTCGTCGAGCGAAAGCCAGGCAGCGCCCGCGCGCGTGGCGGTCGCCGCGAAGCGGGGTTGCGTCGCATCGAGCGAGAACAGCGCCACGCGCACGCTGCCCGCCTGCCGGAAGGCCGGCCGCAGCGCCGCCTCGAGGTTTCGCCCCGAGCCCGCATGGGCGATGCCTGCGGCGTTCAGCAGGCCCTGCTGCTCCATCAGCGCATCGGGCCCATAGTCGCCGCTGTGGTTGTTGGCCGTGGCGACCATGTCGATGCCCGCCTCGGTCAGCACGGCTGAGCATTTCAGGCCGGGCGCGGTAGTAGTAGGGGCCGGTCTCGTCCTTCTCGACGCCCTGCTCGCCGACGGTGGCGACCACGCATTCGAGATTGACGATGCGCAGGTCGGCCTCGCGCAGCGCGCCGATCCCGCCGAGCATCTTGTGCGCACCGCCCAGCTCGTGCAGCCGGTAGTGCTGGCGGCGGGCGAGGTTCACGTCCCCGCCCCAGGCGACGACGCCCGATGAAGCCGGCGACGCCAAGGCAGCCGGCGCGGCCTGCGCCTCGCGCGCCTTCATCAACCGGTGGTAGGCCACG